>JAFCCG010000032.1 GCA_017610335.1 Chloroflexota bacterium
GCCAGCCATTTTAACCAAAAGAATTGCGGCAGGCAAGTATTTAAGGGTTTTGAATGGATTTAAAAAAACCTGTCAATTGTTTCCTGCTTTTTCTGCAACCCCTTAATTTTTGCCTTTGGGTTTCCAATCTCAAACTCAAAGTTGAAGAACTCGCATCCGTTCCTCTGCAAAAGCTCGTAAGCGTTTTTGCCAATTGACGGCGCAACCAACAAGCCCCTTGTTTCCTTTCCTTTAATCTTTTCCACCTGCTGCATATACCTCTTTAACTGCATTACAGCAGCATAATCAGCCTGCCTGCGTTTTACTTCAATTACAACAAGCCTTCCTTTTGCATCCTCTGCCATTATGTCAACCACACCTTTTCTAAACACTTCCTCCTGATTTAATGGCTTCAGGCCAGGCTCAAGAAAACTCAAATCCTGCATAAGCAAATCACTTAATTCTCGCTCGCTTCCAAACAGTCTGATGTCAGCCTGCTCTTTCATTGAATAACAATGAATTCCTTCAATTGAATAAAGCATTACTGTAAGGTTTTCCTTTGGTTTTACTTTTCTTGCACTTAGCACAAGAGCTCCATCTTTCAACTCACAACCGATTCTTGCACCCATCATATAATTAGTTGGCCTTAAAAGCCTATTTTGGTGAATTGCGATTGAATTGTCACCCTTAACCAAAAGCATTCTCTTGCCACGAGGCAGCTTACTTGCGGCTCTGCCCCAGTATTCAACATAGCAATCTCCAATAACCATTAACAAATCTTTTCTGCCAATGGCTTCCTTTATTTCTTTATGAGCCTGCTCAAGCTGCATAATAAAAAAATAAATACAAAGTTGTTTTAAGAGTTTTATACCAAATCCATTTGGACGAAAGGCTTATTATTGACTTAATTAATACTTTTAATAGATTATGAAAACTAAGACATCTGAACAGGCCAAGACAACTGTTGAATTCAAAACAACTAATGAATTCAAGAAAATGGATATCAAAACAGTGTTTGAATTGCTGAAAACAAGCGAAAAAGGTCTTTCAGAAGCAGACGCCACAGGCAGGGTAAAGGAATTTGGTTTTAACGAAGTTGAACAGGAAAAGAAAAGCACATTGCTTGCTTTCCTTTCATGGTTTTGGGGACCAATCCCATGGTTTCTTGAAATTGCAGTATTAATCTGTATTATTATAGGAGACTGGCTTGACGGCATAATGCTTGTGGCAATTCTCTTGTGCAACGTAATTATCGGATTTTACAACGAACACGATTCCCAAAAGGCGCTTGAATTACTTAAACATAAGCTTACCATAAAAACAAAATTAATGAGGGACGGAAACTGGATAACAAAAGACTCAAGAGAACTTATGCCAGGAGACCTAATACTTATGGGCCTTGGAGACGTTGTTCCGGCAGACGCAAAAATCATAAGTGGAAACATTTCAGCAGACCAGGCAGCAATCACAGGCGAATCCATGCCGGTAACATTAAAGGAATCTGATGTTCTCCTAACAGGCTCAACTATAAAAAGAGGCGAAGCAAAATGCATTGTTGTAAACACAGGCAAACACACAGCCATTGGAAAAACTGTTGAACTGGTAAACATAGCCAAGCCTGAATCAAAACAGGAAGCAATAATGTTCAATGTCTCCAAGAATCTTATATATGCAGGAACCGTTTTGTTTGCAGTTATTTTGGTTTATGCACTTTCTGTTAGCACGCCAATGATTACAATACTTATCTTTGCAGTTTTGTTTATTGCAGGGGGTATTCCTGTAGCATTACCAGTTATGTTCACAATATCACAGGCAAAAGGCGCAACAAACCTTTCAAAACATGGAATTCTTGTAACCAAACTTGACTCAATAGAAAATGCAGCATCGGTAGAAATACTTTGCCTTGACAAGACAGGTACAATAACAATAAACGAGCTTGAAATCAGCGAAGATATTCCATTTGCAGGTTTTGAAAAAAACGAACTTATTTCACTTGCAGTACTTGCGTCAGGTGCAGAGGGAAAAGACCCAATAGATAGTACTGTTTTAGAATATGCAAAAAAGAACAAAACAGACCTGTCAGGATACAAGCAGGTTTCTTACACTCCGTTTGAACCTACAACCAAAAAAGCAGAGGCAACAGTAGAATTTGAAAGCAAGCAATTTATAGCAGTAAAAGGCGCAACACAAACACTGCTTGCGCTTTGCACTTTAATGGACAAAAATGAAAAGGATGAAGTTACTACAAAGGTTGAAGAACTTTCCAAAAAAGGCTACCGTGTTCTTGCAGTTGGAAAATCAGAAGGAAAAGGAGGAAATTTTACTATTGCAGGTTTGCTTGCATTAAGCAATCCACTAAGACCTGACAGTAAAGAAACAATTGCAGCATTAAAAGAAGCAGGCATAAAACCAATGATGCTTACAGGCGATAACATTGCAGTTGCGATAGAAATGGCAAAACAGGCAGGAATTGGAGACAAAATTGTCCGTATTGCCGAAATCAAAAAGCTTTCTGAAAGCGAACATGGAAAGGCGATTGAGAACTGCAACGGAATTGCAGAAATTCTTCCGGAAGACAAATACTGGGTTGTCAAGCATTTACAATCAACAGGCAAAACAGTTGGAATGACTGGAGACGGAGTAAATGATGCACCTGCATTAAAGCAGGCTGAATTAGGAATTGCTGTCAGCAATGCAACAGATGTTGCAAAAGCAGCTGCAGGGATGGTTTTAACAGAATCAGGCATAAATGTTATCCTTGAAGGAATCAGAACAAGCAGGCAAACCTATCAAAGAATGCTTACATGGACTCTGAAAAAAATTACTCTTGCAATTCAATTCATGCTTATTCTTACAATTGGCTTTTTCTGGTTTCAAAACGTTATTGTAGTAATACCAGGACTTATGCTTCTTATGATTTTGACTGATTTTATGTCAATGTCTCTTGCAGTAGACAATGCCAAAAGTACAAAAAATCCAAACAACTGGAATGTAAAAAACCTTACAATTGCAGCAGGAATTCTAGGAATATTATTCTTCATAATAGAATTAGCCCTTCTTATTTGGGGAACCGACTACCTTAAACTTGACTTTGAACAAATTAGAACACTAATACTTCTTTCACTTGTTTTCACAGCCCAGTTTGCCATAATTATAATAAGGGAAAGAGGGCATTTTTGGAATTCCTGGCCTGCCAAACTTGTTTCAATCACCATGGCAATTGCAATAATTATATTCATTCCACTAAGCATATACGGAATAATAATTGCACCGCTTTCAGCCAGCTTGGTTTTTCTTACACTGATAATTTGCGCAGTATGTGTTTTAGCAATAGATTTCCCAAAAGTCTGGATATTCAAAAAAGTTGGAATCAGTTAAGTGCAAAATTAAAGAAAAGAAATTATTACTTATTTTTTGCCTTTTTTTCCTCGACCTTTAGTTCATTCCATCGTTTTACTGCGTCCTCAGCAGATGCAATTTTTTCATTTCCGAAAACCCACGGCTTTCGACCCTTAAATTTTTTATTGGATTCTTCAAACATTTCTTTCATAGTAAAAAGCCCTTTTTCCTCTGCAAGAACTCCAATAAAAACAGCGTCCCAAAAAACATCCCCAAGCTCTTCCTTAATATTTTCAACATCATTTGCCTCAATGCCTTCCTTTAACTCTTTGACCTCGCTTTCAAGCTCAAGAACATGCTGGTCCAGTGTCCTACCCTGAGCCCAAGGACATTTTTTTCTATTCAAAACCATTGCTTCAAACAATTCTTTCATTGCCTTTTCCATATATTAGAATTTAAAGCGAAAGCAATAAAAAAACATTTAAATAGTTGCACAACCTTATCTTTTACATGCAGGTAAGTGACATGATTCTTGGACTTTTACTGATTTTCTTACTTGGATGGACAGTAATGCTGGCAGTACAGCAAACAGGACTGACTGTAGCAGTAAGAGCTCTTGAAGCAAAGCAGGTTGCACAGGGAATTCAAATTTCTCCGGAAAAATGCGGAACATTAGAAGAACATAGTCTTGTACTTGCAACAGACATAATTGAAAAAGAGTATACAATTACAACAGGATATGACAAAGAAATAAAGCAAATCTATTTCTGCTTTTACGAATAATTACTTTATTTCAAAGATGCCAATTAAATTATTGGAAAATTTGAAGCCAAACCTTTCATAGTACTCTTTTAGGTCTTTGTTCTGGGCAGAAACCCCAATTTTCTTTAGATTCATTTCCTTGGCAAGGGCAATTGCCTCGTTCAGGAAAAGCCTGAAGATATTCAAGCCGGTTTTTTGTTTTGCATAGAACTTTAATGTTTTGCCGCCCACCTGCTCAATAGCTTTGTACTTTTTAGGAAGCTTTGAGGCACTGCTTATGTTAAGCCTATCTAAAAATGGTGTGAGAATGGATGTTGCAAAGGGCTCAAAATAGGCTTTTTTCCTGTTAAACTTCGTAATCATCATATAGTGCGACTCATCCCATGTTTTAGAAATAATTCCTGCAGCAATTATCTGATTGCCCGATATTTTGTAGAACTTTGGCTTTGCTGAGCCGAATATTTTAACCAAAGAGCTGTGTCCTGCAATCTCTGGAATTTTTTTCCTTCCGATTCTTTTAAGCTTTGGCATCCGCTTTCTCATGTATTTAAAAAGGCGGCTTTAATATTTAATTGTTCTTTTTGCTCCGGAAGGGTTTTTAAACAAATTTGGCAAAAAAGAATAATATGGCAAAGCCAAACAACACGCTTTTCTTTGTGCAGGGCAATCCAGGCTTTGACGACTGCGATGCCGCTGTTCTGGGAGTGGCATTTGACGGAAATGCAAGCTATGGCAGGGGGGCTGCAGAAGCTCCTCAGGCAATAATAAAAGCCTCGCACCAAATGGATATAGAAAATCCAATGACCGGCAAAACATTGGAAACTGCAATACACAATTTTGGGATAATAGAGCCAAAGAATGCAAAGGAAATGATTGAAGAAACGGAAATCGTTGCAAAAAAAGCTTTGGAAGCAAGAAAGTTCTTTGTACTCCTTGGCGGAGACCACAGCACAGTAAACGGTCTTTTGAACGCGGTTCCTGAAGGCACCTGCTTTGTAAACTTTGACGCACATCTTGACCTAAGGGAAGAATGGCAGGGCAAAAAGGAAAGCCATGCTGCAATTGCGCACAGGATTTTTGACAAAGGCTTTGAACAGGTTTGGGTTGGAACAAGAGATTTGATTAATGAAGAAGAAATGAAATTTGTTTCAGAACAAAATATTGCAAACAAAATATTTTACAGTCCTTCAATGCCCAAGGCATTTTATAAAACACAGGAATTTCCAAAATGGATGAAAAAAGAAAATATGCTTTTTGACAAACACTATGCCAAAAAGGCACTTGACACAATTGAATCAGAAAAGGTTTGGCTGAATATTGACATTGACTGCCTTGACTTAAGAGAAGGAATTGAAACAGGCGTACCAACGCCTTTTGGCTTAAGCCTTGAAACTTTGAGAGATTTGATTTATGAAATTTGTCAAAAGAAAGAAATAGTTGGTTTTAGTCTGGCAGAAGTAATTCCTGACAAGTTTGGAAAAAGCCAGGCGATTGCTGCAATGCTATGCTATAGCATTCTAAGCTGGCTTGAATCAAAGAACAAGTAGTTCAGCAGGCGCTTTTGTTAAAGGTCTGTTGCCTTTTGGTGTTACAACTAGGTCATCCTCTATTCTTATGCCGCCAAACTTTCCATAAATACCAGGCTCTACTGTCAAAACCATGTTCTTTTGTAATTTTTCCTTGCTTCCTGATAAAAATCCACTAGGAAAGTCGTGCGTATCTAATCCAAGACCGTGTCCAAGACCGTGAATTAATGGAAAGCCTGTTTCTTTTTTCAAAAAGCTGGCAGCCTTGTCAAATATATCACCTGCTAATACTCCTTCTTTTATTTGGCTTTGTGAAAACTGCTTTGCAGCAAAAACATTTGTATAAAGCTGCTGTTGTTTTTTGCTTGGCCTGCCTACACTGAAAACACGAGTGATATCACTGCAATAACCCTTAAAGCAGGCACCAAAATCAAGCAGTAGTAAGCCACTAGCTATTCTTTTTGTTGAAGGAATGCTATGAGGAGCACTTGCATTTGTTCCTGATGCAACAATTGGAGGAAAAGCAAGGATGTTATCACCTTTTTCACGCATCATTGCTTCAATCTCCAAGCCAAGTCTTTTTTCAGTCATTCCCTTTGTAAAAACCCCTCCAACACTTTCAGCAACCGATTCTGCAATTTTACATGCTTTTGAAATTTTTTCAATTTCTATTGCAGACTTAACAGAACGCATTTTACCAAGCTGTTTTGAAGCATCAACAAGCTTTTTTTTGCCAATAAGTTTTTTTAAAGCCCTTAAAGAAAAAGAAGTGTGTAATGGTTTATTCAAAGCAATTTTTTTTACACCTTTTAACTCTTTTTTTAAAATTTCTTCAAGCTGTTTCTTTTTGTTAATGTTTTTTACAGCCACACCAGGCACTGAAATTTTTGGCTCAAGAAGAGATTTTATCAGCAATGGCTTTCCTGTCGGCTTTATTACAAGAAGATCGTTTGCAAGAAATTGTTTTGGCAATCCAGAAAAATAGCTTACGGTAGAATCCTGCAAAAAGTCACTTGTTTTGAACAAAGCAGCACTTGCACCAGTCATTTCAAAAAATTTTTTCTTTCTTTTGACTAACTCGTTCATACCACAAACTTTCCTGTTGCATTTATACTACAAACTTTCCGTTTCTTATTATCCAGTGTTCTTTTCCTTTTTTGTCAATGCCCCATAAGTCAATCTTTTGCCTTGGCACATTAATCACAATATCAAAATGATAAGTTGTTTCCCGTCCAGGCTCATAACCAGAACCCAAAGCAATATGCATCATTCCTGCAAGCTTTTCTGTTTCAATAAGATACCTTGACAGCCTTGCTTTTGGATTGGTATTTACAGCAAATTCCCCAACCCTGTCAAAGTTTGCCCTAAGACTTTTAATTGCATTTACAGGCATGCTCTTATTTTTTTCAAAAAGATCAATTGTTTTTTTGCTGTCCTTTTTTCTTTTTCTAAACGCGTCACCGATTAATTTGCTTGCTTTCAAAAGCTTGTAATGCCCGTTCTTTATTGAAACAACCATTGGGTCATTGTTTGGAATAACATAACTTTTGTCAATACTTATTACTACGTCTCCAACAAATATCCCGTCCATTTTGTGTGGGGTAAAAAAGACTTCTCCTCCGGGAAAATTCCCATATCTCCCGGCTTCTTTCATCTTAAAACATTTTTTGGCTTCATGCGGAACTTTTGGATTTACTTCAATATCAGAGCAAAGAATCGGGCTTTTTCCAGAATACAAATGCATTGTATCAAGCTCAAGATTGGTCTGTCCCTGCGGCATTTTCTTTCCAACTGCAAAAATCTTAACACATTTCTTAAGTTCTGCTCTAATCTTTTCATCTCTCTTTCTTAAAGTAAAAAAGTTTATGTTGCAGGTTCGAATATAATTTTCCAATGGCAAAGTACTTGTAATTGCAAGTCTTCTTTTTGCAGGTCTTGGATCAATCCTTGTTTGTTCATACCACCAAGGCTTTAAAAACATTGCACCAGGACTTTGCCATCTTGCCTTTTTGTTAGGAGTAGGATAACCAATCTTCATTCCAAAAAAATGCTTTCCGCCATAGCCCTGGCCTGAAACACCAAAAGAAATATTGGTTGTTTTAAGTTTTTCGGCGCCAATAAACGGGCTGAGCTTTTTAAATGCCTTAAACCAAGGCTCATTAATGTTTTTCTCATATTCACAGCCGGCAATTGTTACTGAAAGGTCACCAATCCTTTCCATTGGCTCAAGCTGGCTCTTTCTTGAAGTTTCAGAACCAAGCGAAACACCCTTGCAAAGCTTTGCCGCCTTTAAGGCAAAAGAATATGCGATTGAAAAACTGTCAAGGTAATCATCCAAAGGCAATTTCAAATCTTTTGCAATAGGCAAGAGCTCAAAGCCTATTGAAACGCGCTCTCTTTTTTTTGCACCATATCCCTGCACAAGAATTTTTCCAGCGGTTTGAAGAAGCTCTTTCCAAAGTCTTTTTTTCCTCCAGCCTGTTTTGAAAGAGAGCTTTTTTCCATCTGCAATAAAGCCATCAGACCCAGCAGTTATGTATAAATCAGGTTCTTTGAAAAGTTTTGAAAAATATTTGCTTTTAGTTTTTTTTTCAACACTTTTAATAAAACCATTAAGCGCGTTTGTTTCATTATTTATTGTCCCATGTTCAAGCACCCTGTAAAGGCTCCAGGTTTTATTCAAAGTCTTTAACATCTTGCTTTCTTTTTGTGTAACAAAAACACTCGCGTCTGCTCCAAGTGAATCAATTGCTCTGCTTAAAGGAGCAAGTGAAAAAAAAGCTTTTTCATTTTTAACCCTTAATTCAATAAGGCATATTTTACCTTTACTAAGTTTTTTTGAAAGCGCTTTTTTGTAATAAGCAACTTCTTTATTCAATCGTTGTGTGTTGTATTTCATAAAAACATCAATCCAAAATTACAACTATTTTCTTTTTAGCATTGGAAGACCTGTTCTCTGATTTTCAACAACTATAAATCCTTCAGGTAATTCAATGCCGTCCTCACTTTTCTTACTGAAGAAAAAAAGTTTTCCTCGATTATGTAAATAATATTTTTGCCCTCTGCTATTTTCATGCTCATAACCCATTTTGTCCACAGCCCCCTTGTTATCTTGCAGTATTAGATTGATTCTCATTATTAAATTTTTGCATCACGATATTAGCATGAGTATGGTGAGCAAAACAGAGCTTGAAAAGAAATTTAAGGAATTTTGCACAGGACTTTCAAAAAATGACAAAATAGCCATTATCCACCATAGTGATGCTGACGGTTTATGCTCTGCTTTAATTTCAGGAAAAGCTATTGAAAGACTTACAGGAAACAAACCAATTGTTGTATTGCCTTATGAATATGGCAATTATGCGCAGGAAAAAAAGGCACTGGAATTGATAAAAAAGAAAAAAACCAATAAACTAATTATTGTAGATCTTGGAATTGACGGCATGAAAAACAGTTTGACTGAAACCTGCCCTTTTGAAAAATGCCTTGTAATTGACCACCACAAACTGTACAGGGACTTGAACAGTGAAAAAATTGTTTTTTTGAAGGCCCAGTTTTTTACAAAAAAAGAACCAAGCAGCTATGTTGCAAGCAAGTTTGCCTTTGACCTGTTCAACAAGGTTACTGATGTTTCAGATCTTGACTGGCTTGCATGCGTTGGAATTTTGGGCGACATGAGCCTTGATGCATGGCAATCTTTTGTGAAAAAAACTATTAAAAAAAGAAATGTTTCAATGACCTGGCTTTACAGATTTCTTGATTTGATTGCGTCAGTTGAAGTTGTTGCAAACAAAAAAATTCCAGAATTATATTGGGAATTTTATAATATAAAACACCCTGCAGATGTGCTCGAAAGCAAATTCCACAAGTTCCTTAAAGAATTCAAAAAAGAAAAAGATTCACTTGTTGAAGGCTTTGATAAAAAAGCAGAACAGTTTCCAGAAATTGAACTTTACTTTTACGCAATAAGGGCAAAATATGAAAGCATTAAAAGCTATGTGATAAATGAAATAAGCGAAATGCGCCCGCACAAAACCATTATACTTTTGCAGATTTTGCCAAGAGGCAGATTAAGATTTAGTGCAAGAAGACAGGATTGCAAAATAAAAGTAAACGATTTGCTTGTAGAAGCTATTAAGGGAATTCCAAACGGCAGTGCCGGCGGCCATGCTCCTGCTGCAGCAGGAAGCATTCCAAGGCAGCATGCAAAAAAATTCAAAAGCAATGTTATTGACATTCTTGAAAGACGATACAAAACAAACGCTTAATTGATTCAGCGAAGGCCTGCTTTTCTTCTTTCGAAAAAGTCGGCGCATTTGTCACTGCAAAAGGTAAACATTTTTCCGTTTACTTCTTTTTCAACTGTCTTTTCAGGGTCTATTGACTTGCCACAAGTACTGCAAATCCCTTCTTCTGAATTTTCATACCCTTCAATAAAACCTGCTTCGGCAGAATCTATTTCGTCCTCTGCAAGCTGTTCTGCAGCATCTTCTTTGGTGTAAATATCTTCAGTGTCTTTTTCCGCAATATCCTTTTCCTGTTGTTCTTCAACTACCTTTTCTTCATCTGAAACATTACTGTCATCTACGCCTTCATTTCCGTCTGTTTGTTCGTTGTCCACTTTCTCGTCTTCGTCAAGGTCATCTTCAATTTCTTCCTCTTCGTCCTCTTTTTCCTTTTCCTTATCAGCCATAACAATTACCTCCGATAAATAAACAATCAACTAAATTATTAACTTTTTCTTATAAAAGAATATACTATGGGCACATATTCTGATATACTGAAAAGGCGTACTATTAGAAGATTTCAGCTAAAGCCTGT
>JAFCCG010000069.1 GCA_017610335.1 Chloroflexota bacterium
AAAAAGAATGGACAAGGATGCCTTGTCAAAAATTGCTGACTTTTTAAGAGACAGCAATAGAAGGCACCGTTTTCCGGAGGAAAAAGGTCAAAACAAGAAATAAAAAGCTTTTTGTAATTCATATTTTTAAAAGAAAAAGGTTTTTAGTATGGAAAAGGACAAAAAAAAAGTTACATTTAATGTTGACAAAAGCAAGAATTTCAGCAAATGGTTTACTGAAATAATTCAGACGGCTGAGCTGGCTGACTTGCGTTACAATATCAAGGGCTTTGTGGTTTTTCAGCCCTGGTCTGTTTTGGCAATGGAATTAATGTATGATTTTTATGAAAAAGCAATGCAGAGAAAAGGACACAAGCCCTATTGGTATCCTGCCCTGATTCCTGAAAGCAACTTAAAGCTTGAAGCAGAGCATGTTCAAGGCTTCACTCCTGAGGTTTTTTGGGTTACTGAATATGGGGACAATCAAAAGTTTGAGGAAAAATATGCGTTGAGGCCCACAAGTGAAACCGCCATATACCAAATGTTTTCCATTTGGATAAGATCCCACAATGACCTGCCGTTTAAAACATATCAAAGGGCGCAGGTTTGGAGACATGAAACAAAGGCGACAAGGCCATTTTTGCGCGGCAGGGAATTTTACTGGCTTGAGGGACATGACGCATTTGCCAATGAAGAGGATGCGGTAAAGCAAGTTTACGAGGATATGGCGATAACCGAAGAGGTCTTACACAGCATTTTTGGCGTACCATTTGTTTTCTTTGAAAGGCCCCAGTGGGACAAGTTTTGCGGAGCCGAAAAAACTTTTGCCGCCGACACTATTACGCCTGACGGAAAGATAATACAACAGCCTTCAACCCACTTTCTCGGTCAAAAGTTCAGCAAAGCCTTCAATGTAAAATTCCTTGACGAAAACAACAAAGAAAAGTTTTGCTACCTTACTTGCTATGGTCCTGCAATAAGCAGAATGTTTGCTTCTGTGATTGCAACCCACGGAGACAAAAACGGATTGCGCTTTCCTTTCGAAATCGCTCCCATTCAACTAGTAATTATTCCTATAGCCTTTGAAAAGAACAGGGCTGTAATTGAAAAAGCAAAGAAGCTTAGGGGAAAACTTTGTGAAAAAAGTTACAGAGTAGATATTGATCTTTCTGATAGAAAGTCAGGCGATAAGTTTTATTTTTGGGAGATGAAAGGTGTTCCGCTAAGAATTGAGGTCGGTCCAAAAGAGCTTGCCGAAGAAAAACTCACTATCTATAGGCGAGACACTGGCAATAAAATCAAAATAAACGAAAAAGACCTGTTTTATTTTATTGAAAAAACCGGAAAAGAAATATCTAAAAATCTTAAAGCAGACGCTGATAAAAACTTCAAAGGAGTAATAAAAGATGCAGGTTCTCTAAAGGAATTGAAAAAAGCCCTAAGTTTAAATGGTTTGGCAAGAGCGAACTTCTGCAGCATTGAATTGCAAGGCAAAAAATGTGCTGAGGTAATTGAAAAAGATCTTCATGCAAGTGTTAGGGGAAAAAGAGTTGATGCAGAAGAAAAGCCATTTGGTTCAAAGAAATGTCTTGTTTGTGGTAAGTCAGCAGAAACAGTTGTTTACATTGGTCGGGCTTATTGACTGTTTTCAATAAAATCATACAAACGGGGTTTGTGCCCTTTATATAACCAGTTTTTCATATCCGAAATTGGAATATTAATCTGTTTTGCAATCTTATAACCAGACATGCCCTTTTTCCTTAGTTTGATAGCCTTCTTATATTTAATAATTTTTTCCTTTTCCTTTTTTGCAAGTTTCTTTATTTTTTTTAACGCAAGTAGTGAATCTTTCTTTCTCTTGCTATTGTATAAAAATCCTATTTCTGTAATAAAATTGTTCAGATTTATATAATTAGAATGAACACAAAAAAACAGTTCAACCATTTTTCCGTTATCCCTGCTTCTTAAATAAACACGATCTGTTCTAGCTTTTGACGTGCTTATTCCAAATTCATATAATATGGTTTTAATCTGCTCTAAATATGCAAGCCCATCTTTCACAAAACTCTTTTCCTTAACAGAATAGAATTTTAGAGTCTGAAATGCTAACAGTTTCTTTTTTATCAATGTAACGTTGCTTAACTCTGAATCGAAGAGACCTTGCAGAAACTTTTTCTTTAATTTGCTTTTTCTTTTGCTTAAAAAAATCCAATCTGGAATTAGGAACTTTTGTTTTGTTTTATCTCCAATCGGTGCACCAAGTGAAACCATAAAACGAGTAAATGCATTATCGCTTATACACATCTTTCCATTATTAATTTTGTAAACATATATTTTTCCCTGTATTTTGAACTCTTTTAACAACTTGTTTATTTTTGGCAAGTCTTCCGAAGTCCCATAAAACCAAGTGTTGCATAAATTTCTATGGATATTACCGTCCCCAAAATTGTAACCAAGTAGGTATGCAAGGTGTTGTTGTGTTTTTTTTGATAATCTCTTAAAGTAGCCTCTTTTCTTACCTCTGTTAAAGCACTTGAGCGAGGTTGGTTTTTTGCCTCGCTTCCAACTGTTTACTTTACTTATAGTATTGTTGGTTTTCTTGCTTATCTCAGTTATTCCTGCTCCTTTTTGGAGCAGTCCTTTTACTTGATAGTATTCAAAAAACAAGTTCTTTTGCTTGTTGCTAAAAGTGTTGATAAAAGCGGTCTCAACATCTTTTGATTTTAAATATTTCTTCATAGATAATAATTACACCAATATTAATTTAAGTTTAATCTTTTGATATTATAAATCCCTTAAATGAGCAGAAATAAGAAGCCTGGTTTGGCAAAAGCTATTAGCCAACGTAACTTAAATCTGCTTTGTCATCCAAAGCAAGGTCAAGTTCCATTTCTTCAACAACTTCGCTGTCAAGTTCTCTGTGATACATTCCGATAAAATCAAATCCCCTTTCTTTGTATATCTTTTTTGCAGCAGCATTCTTTTCTTT
>JAFCCG010000070.1 GCA_017610335.1 Chloroflexota bacterium
TTGCATCTCAGGTTTGCACCAACCAGCAGGTCAGCCATTTCTTCAGGCGTAAACTTCTCAAGTATTTCTTCTTTGGTTATTTTCATTCTTTTGCCTTGAACTGTATGTCATACACCCCTGACTTCAACGACTTGTATAATGTGAATGTTCGGCCGTCAAATGTTAATCCATTTTCAATTATGATTTCAAAGCTCTTCATTTTACACCAGCAACTCTTTCATGCCTTTGAAACAGCCTTGTGAAATATATAGTGGAATGAAGCCTTGCTTTCTTACAAACAGCTTCTTGATTCTAAGCCACACTGGTTTTCTGCCATACTTAATAATTCTCATCTTAGCACCCCAACACTTCTATGTTATATTCTCTTGTTAGTTCTGCTGGGTTCTTGAAACCTTCCTGGTTGCATAATTCCAGTGCCCATCTTATATGTTCTGATTCATTCATTCGTATCGCCTCTTTTTATTAATCTGTTGATTATCTCATCATAGCTTTCTCTTTTGGTCAGCTTGATTTGCTGCAATAGTTTTCTTGTGTCTTTTGTTATTTGAATATATGTTAAGTTTTCTTTCATATTATTAGTATAATAACATAACTACTATATATATCTTTCGTTTTTAGGTAGCCTTTCTGCACAAAAAACCTCTTCAAAAAGGTTCTGTTTAAATAGTTTGAATATATTTAAGTAAATTGGGAGCAAGATTAATGAATGGCAGTTGTTGATTCTGGAAGAAGAACATCAAGCGGGAAAGTAATATGGAAGGCTGCTCCAAGCAAGCCAGCAGGTGGTGTTTCTTCTGGCGGCGGTTCTCGTAGTGTAAACAGGAAAAATTGTTTTTGAACAATCAGGAACATCAACCGTTATTGTTACTGGTAAAAATTCAGGTCCTAATTCTAATGTTTATTATGGTGCAAAAAATATTGGTGAGATTGATAAACTTATTTCGCCTGCTGCTGAACAGGCAAAGCAGAAACAGGAATTGACAACTTTAAAGGCTGCAACAACTGCAAAAGAAAAACAAGTAATGGTGTTAGAATATGGTTTGCAGCAAGGCATGTTGTCAAAGAAAGCAGCAGAGAAAGCAAGGGCTGCACAGCAGGAACTGATGAAAGACCTGCCAGAGAAGAAGCCAGTCAGGACATCTTTTGTGCTTGGCGGCAAAACCTTTGTAGGAACTTACGGCTTGAGAAGAGTTTATGAAAATCCCAACAGTAAAAAAAGAGAAAAAACCAACCATTCCAAAAAGAAAAACAAGTCCTCAGGAAAGTTCAGTTCCACTTTCATTTCCTGTTCAGACTGATGTAGGGTATAGGTATGATGCAGGCCTTATCCAACCTATCACATCAAAAGATATTGAAAGCGGAATGTTTCTTGCTCCATCAAAAGAAACAGCTTTAGGCGAAAGCCAAGAGCCGTCTTATTCTAAATCACCAATTCTTGGATTAAAGTTTGATGTGGAAGAAGCAAAACAGATTAATTTAAGGGATGTAGATATATCAGGAGTTGCAGGTTATAGAGATACTAAAATAAATTGGGAAAATGTCGGAGAAATAGAATTAGCATCAGGTAAATCAAATGTTTTGCTGCAAAAATCATTATTGGCTGATCAGACAATAACTGCAAAGCAGGCATCTGACATAAGGATAGGTGAGGAAGTTTTTGGGAAAACAACTGCTTTTAAGAGTAAAGAATATGCAAAACCTATAATTACTCTTGCTGGAACATTTCTTGGTGTGGGGGCAGCAGGGCAGGTTCTTGGTTCATTATCAAAGGTTGGAACTGTTGGAAAAATTATTAAGGTTGGCTCTCCATTATTGAAAGGGGTATGGTATTCAAGCTTAGCTTTTGGTGGAGTTCAGCAGGCCAAGTATATAAAAGAAGGTCAGACAGAAAGAGGTTTGCTTGGTTTTGCAAATCTTGGAGCACAAATTGGCGGTGTTGCACTGGCAGGCAAATGGCTGACTGCAACACAAGGCAAACCTTACACAAAATTATATAAGCAGGCATATTCTAAAGTCAGAGAGCCTTTCTTTAACAGAAAGATAGCTAAGTGGGAAAAAGGATTAACAGACAGGGGTTTTGTGTATAGGGATAAAGCTCCAACAGATAAAATAATAAGGTTAACACCTGAGGAATACGCAAGTCGTTTAACAAAGGAAGGGAAAATAAGGGGTGTAAGTTATCATGGATTAGACAGATATGGAATAGATAGACAACCAAAATCAATATTAAATCAAAAAATATTTAAACCAGAGGTTCTTGGTGATATTAAATATTCTACAACAGGAATTAAAGGAAAGTGGAATGTTGTTCAAAGTTTATCTACAGGTAAGGTTTCTCTTAAATATAATACTTTTAAAGTTGATTTGCCACAAATAAGAATCCATGTGAGCAAGGATTTATCTGCTTCGGGGTATACTCCAAGCAAAATATTACATTACCAATTATTAAAACTTAAATATCCTGATTTAAAACAATCAGATATTTTTAAAATGCAAGAAACAAGAGAAACATTTAATATTATTAAACCTGCTCCTAAATCTTCACCACAAAGAACATTGAGGGGAGAACCAATAAAACAAAGAGTAATAACAGAGTTAAGAAAAGGTGTTAATGAAGGATTTATGAATATTGATGTAACAAGAACAGAATTAGTAAGCACAGGTCTTGCAAGAACAAAAGATTTCAGCAATGTTGATTTTCTTACAACCCAGCATCATCTCACAAGTGATTATATAACAAAATATAAACTATCAGTTTTTAAAAAAGGGGGAAAAATAGTTGTAAACAAAGTTCCTTATGTTTCAAAGATAGTTCCAAAGACAGACCCGACAAGAGCAATAAATGTTGAGGCAATAGACTGGCTGCAAGGCAAGAGCATTACAATAACACCTAAAAAGATGTGGAGCTTTAAATATAGCCAGATTCTTGATGTTGAGCCAACAAGATTTACTTTCATTAAGAAGTATCCAATTACTCCAACTCTGGGAGAGAGGATGACAGCAACTCATGTTCCTAACTGGCCTGACATAACAACTCAAACAATAATAAAAACTACTCCTAAAGTTGATGTGTTTGAAAGACCTTATAGTTATGGAGGAAAAAAAGTAAAGACACCAGAGGAAATGTGGAGGCATATTTACTTAAAAAAGCAGGCAAAAATCATAAATAAGCAATTAAAAGCCAGTAGATTAGCAGATAGAATAGCAAAAGAATCAGCAACAAAGGATGGACAAATTCTTCTTTATAAAACAGACAGGACAGCTCTTGACAGGGCAGCAAAACATAGTGAAGCAGAAAGTGCAATAATAGAAGCAAAACAATCCTATGAATCAATATTTGGGAAAATACCAGCAGCTCCAGAAACAAGGACAAGATATGTTCAAACACCTAAAGAAATTATAAAGCCAGAAATAAAGGTGGATTACAGCCCAATAGCAACTACAAGTGCTGGTATAAAAAGTATTTTTGGAATAGAACGAAAGGAAGGAATAAAAGCAGAAGTAAAATCAAGGCAAAAATATTTGCAGGCAATCATTCCAAAAACAGAAAGCAAACAACTCCCAAAAGTTGAAACAAAGCTTGTTTATAATTTTAAGCAGGTTGCTGATGTAAGGTCTGATTTATTGCCTGTTGTAAAACCAATTGTCAGAACATATCAAAAAAAAGGCACAAGGACATTTACTGATGTGGTTACTATTACAACTCCTGTTGTTGAAGAAAAACCAAAGAAAGAGCCAGATATTGATATAGGTATTCCAATAATAGATATAACTGAAGAACCGCCACCAAAACCACCACCATTCGGCTTCGGCTTCGGAATACCATCTTCCCCCAAGGCAAGAAAACTGAGGGTTTCAAAGCCAAGAGCCAGACAGCCAGCAAGAAGAAGAAAATATACTGTTGATCCTTTTGCTGGCTTGTATTCTGTTCATGTTTCTGAGTTCATGTTTGGCAAGGCAACACATCCTGCCAGAACAAAGAAAGAGAAAAAGAAGTTCAAAAAGAG
>JAFCCG010000071.1 GCA_017610335.1 Chloroflexota bacterium
AAAACCAAAAGAAAACGAATTCTGGAAGCTTTTTGTAAACGGCGAAGAGGCAGCAGTTGGAATAAGCAGTATCATACTTGAAGAAAACACAGCTATTGAATGGAAAATAGAATCTGTTGAATCATACACAGGTTAATCCTTAATCCTGACAATTATTTTTTTGCCAACAACAGGCAAAAGGCGTTTAAATTCCACTTCCAAAGACTTGTTAACAAGAAACTGGTCAACTGGCTTTTCAGAAAATTTTCCATCCACTTCATAAATATAGTAACCTTGCTTTCCGTCAACGCTTGAAATAAAAGAACCATCAGAAGTTTTCTTAAGGCTCAAACTAACAGTCTTCTTCAAAGCATCGGCCAAAGAAATTCCTTTTTCAACTTCAACAACAAGCGGCTTTTCAAGCAAATCATAAACACTCTTAATCTTAGATAAGGCACTCTTGTTAATTGCCACAATATGCACATTGCCCATTTTTGCCCTTTCAACAAAACCAGCTCCCTCCAAAATTCTGACATGCTTCAAGGCAACAGGCACAGAAATATCAAGCTCTTTTGCCAAAGCAGAAATATGTATGCTCTTATGGGCCAAAATCTTAAGCATGCTCCTCCTGTTTTCATTTCCAAAAACCCTGAAAATATCCATCAAAACCAGCTATTACCCGTTTGAGCAACAACTATTATCTCTTTAAGAAACCATTTAAAAACGTGTTCCTTACATTCATAAAAACTTTGGAGGCGTTTTCTTGAAAAAAATCCTAATAACAATCCTTGTACTAAGTCTTTTGGCACAGTTTTCAGCGGCAAAAGACGTAACAATAATATTTAATTTCCCTGAAGGCGCCAGCACTGACGTGCAAGAACTTGTTTCACTTCCAGATGATGCAAATGCATTTCATGCATTTGTAACGGTTGCAAACAACAACAGCCTTAGCCTTGACATGACATACTACCCTAATTTTGACAGCTGGTTCATAAATGGCATAAACGGAGTTAACGGAAACCAAGACCAATACTGGCATTTCTGGGTAAACAGCCAGGAATCAATGGTTGGAATAAGCGCACACATTCCAGAAAACGGAGACATAATAGAATTGGGTTTTGCAGACGAACCACTTGGGCCGCAAGCAAGTGCAATAGAAAATGCAGTAAACTGGATTGTTGAAAACCAGCATCAGGATGGAGAAATAGGCGAACACAAAGTTTGGGGAAACGCATTCGCATTAATTGCATTAAACCTGTTTGAAGGAAACGGCACAGTAAAAGAATCTGCATCAGACTACCTGTTAGCAAACCAGGGAGAAGATGCAGGCTTTGGATACCCTGGCTTTGGCTCCGATGCCTTGCATACAGCGGCAGCCATTGTGGCAATGATTGCAAACCAACTCGAAATTCCAAAAGTTGACAACACAAGCGCCATGGGTTTCCTGTTGTCAAAACAGGAAATTGACGGAGGGTTTTCAGGATGGGGGCAAAGCGATGTTGACACTACATCCTGGGCAATGATGGCATTGGCAGCATCAAACCAGGCAATGCCTTCAAACAACGGCAACAGCCCTGTTGACTACCTGGCTTCGGCTCAAAACGGAGACGGAGGTTTTGGCTACCAGGCAGGATGGGACAGTTCACAGGATTATACAGCAGAAGCACTTTTGGCATTGTCTGCAATGAACCAAGAGAACAGCAGCGAAGCAGAAAATGCCATGCTTTGGCTAAAAGGCCGGCAAGAGCAAGACGGCTGCTTTTCAAACGCTTATACAACGGCTTTGGCAACAATTGCCATGACAGCATTCGAAGAAAACACAACAGATGCAAAACAATGCCTTGAAGGGCTCCAACTTTCAGATAACGGATTTGGAAGAAACGGCGAAACAAGCAATGCTGTTGACACCGCGCTGGTAGTAATCGCCCTTTCAGGAAACAGGCTTCCAACAAAGGTTTTGGAAGGAGAAAAAAACCCGGAATTGGTTGCTGTTGAAAGCGTTGTAAAGTTTACAGTTGAAATCAGAAACAGGGGCAAAGTTTCAGCAAGCAATGTTTCAGTCGGGCTTGACGGAATCCCGTTTTCCTGGATCCAGCAGGAAACAAGCAAAACAAGCATTGCAAAAATAGAGCCTGATGAAATAGTTCTTGTTGAAATCTATGTTGAAATGCAGCAAGTTGGAGAAAGAAACGTGTTTGCAACAGTTTCAGGAAAAGGAATTTCATCAGAAACAAACAGCAACATGCTTTCCTTTGAGGTTGCAGCAGCAGATCTTAAAGTAAGCCTTTCAATGCAGGGATGAAAATGGACAGAACAAAATTGTTTGCTATTGGAACCGTTTTGGTTGGCTTTGCAATTCTCTTTGCGTTCTCCCAAGAAATCCTAAACCCTCCCGGGCTCTTTGGGCTTTCAGCCGAAGAAGAACAAGCAGCAGGAGCAGAAGCCTATGATAAAATGGCAGAAGACACTTCAAAGCAGGAAACTGTTAGTGCAGGCCTTTCTTTTGAGGTTTTAAAACAAACTAGCCTTGAAGCAAGCCTTTATTCAAAGCAGGCTTT
This sequence comes from Chloroflexota bacterium, assembly GCA_017610335.1. Lineage (GTDB taxonomy): Archaea > Iainarchaeota > Iainarchaeia > Iainarchaeales > JAFCCL01. The sequence continues at coordinate 2,538 of JAFCCG010000071.1, forward strand.
GCCTAAATGCCCTGAAGAAAAAGAAATAGAAATTGCTGTAAAAAATACAGGAGAAAACACTGCCGAAAAAATGTTCCTTTCATTTGGGGCAGGTATTAAGGTTTTGGTCTGCAGCAATTGTTCAGTTGAAGAGCTTTTGCCAAATCAAGAAATAATTGCAAAAGCAAGGCTTTGCCTTGAAACCACTTCACCAAATGCACTCACAATTGGAAGCGCAAACAGCAACAGAATTGAATTGCATTTTGAGTAAAAAACGCAGGCAAAAAAAGCCGTCACGCCAGGCTGGTGCGAGAGCCGCCACATCCAGCTGGTGCGGGAAAGCCATCTTCCACCGAGCAGCCGGCGGAGCTGGGTTTCGCTTCGCTCAACATGCTCGATGACACGACTTAAAAAAATG
>JAFCCG010000005.1 GCA_017610335.1 Chloroflexota bacterium
AAATTTGTATTTGCCTTTAAGATTTTCTTTAATAATTTCTTTAAGATTAAATCCAGCGTGGTCTGAGCCAATATAATATTTCAATTTAAATCCCAAAAGAAATAGGCTTGCGTTATTTAAAACAGTTTCGGCTTGATTGCTTTAAATCAAAAATAGCATTTGAGTTTGAAGCCTTATTCTCTTAATTCGAATTATTCTTTTAATTCAATTTCAACGTGGACAACTTCTGGAATTTCAACACGCATTATTCGTCTTAAAGTCCTTTCATCTGCTTCAACGTCAATTAGTCTTTTATGGATTCTTAATTTCTTAATTGCCATCTTTCATAAGTTTCTGTTCCGCCACCACTTGGTGATTTTCTTGTTGGAACAATTAGTTTTTTGGTTGGTAATGGAATAATTCCTGAATGTTTTACACCTGTTCTTTCTGCAACTTCGACTATCTTTTGTGAGATTTCAGTTATCTTACTGAAATCAGGGGATGTCAGTTTAATCCTTGCTTTTTGCATCCATATCACCTTTGCTTAAAAAAAATGGAAAAAAAGGAAAACAGTAAAAGCACTGTTTCCCTATTTATTTACTTTATGTATTCCAGTTTTACTTTTTCTCCCTTGGCACAACTTTTGTGACCATTCCTGCTGCAACAGTTTGTCCCATATCTCTGATTGCAAATCTTCCAAGTTGTGGGAATTTCTTATATTCTTCCACAACAACTGGTTTGGTTGGAACAATTCTTACCTTTGCTGCATCTCCTGTTTTCAGAAATTTAGGATTCTTTTCCTTCACTTGTCCTGTTTTAGGATCCAGTTTTTCAATGATTTCTACTATCTTACATGAAAGCTGTGCTGTGTGAAGGTGGAATACCGGTGTGTATCCAACAGGTATTGCTGTAGGGTGTGACAAGACAACAATTTGTGCCTCGAATTCCTTTGCAACTGTTGGAGGGTCACTTACTGGTCCGATTACGTCGCCTCTTGCAACATCTCCCTTTCCAAGACCTCTTACACTAAATCCAATGTTGTCTCCAGGAACAGCTTGTTTTAATTGTTCATGGTGCATTTCAAGTGTTTTTATTTCACCTGTTGCTCCGCTTGGTTCAACAATTATTTTGTCTCCTGGTTTTGCAATTCCTGTTTCAACTCTTCCAACTGGTACAAGTCCTACGCCCTTGATGTTGTATACATCCTGAACAGGCAATCTCAATGACTTGTCTGTTGGTGGTTTTGGTGGAATGATTTCATCCAAAGAGTCTATTAGTGTTGATTCCTTATACCATCCCATTTTTTCAGATTTCTTTGCAACGTTGTCTCCAACCCATGCAGAAACCGGGATGAATTTTATCTGTTCGTCCTTATATCCAACACTTTTTAGAAGTTTTTCTGTTTGTTCTTGAACTTCTTTGAATTTTGCCTCATCATAGTTGACTTCGTCCATTTTGTTTACTGCAATAATAAGCTGTTTTAAGCCCATTACCTGTGCAAGGAATGCGTGCTCTTTTGTCTGAGCCATTACTCCTTCTTTTGCTGCAATAACCAAAACAGCGGCATCAGCTTGGCTTGTTCCGGTAATCATATTTTTAATAAAGTCCTTGTGGCCTGGTGCATCAATTATAGTAAAATTGTTCTTTTTTCCATCAAATTTCTTATAGGAAACGTCAATTGTTACTCCCCTTTCCCTTTCTTCTTTAAGGTTGTCCATTGCAAAAGCAAACGCAAAGGATGCCTTTCCTACGGATTTTGCTTCGGCCTCAAGTTTTCTATATTCTTGTTCAGACAATGCGCCTGAGTCGTACAAAAGTCTTCCAACAAGTGTACTTTTTCCATGGTCAACATGTCCAATAAAGACAAGATTAACATGTGGTTTATCAGCCATTTTTATCCCTCCAAACTGAATTCGCCACCAATTCTTTTAGGGAAAAATTGGAAACCACTAACTCTCAATTATAATTCTTTAATGCAAAAGCTTTAAAAATGCTGTTCTTACTGCGTTAAAAGGCGATTTAAGGAAAATCATTTTGTTTATCATTCCAGGAAAAATTGCGATGTTTTTACAGTCAAATCCATGCCTTTTCTTTTTCTAACTTCTTCAATTATCTGTTTTTGCATTTCGCGAGGTAATTGTTCGTATCCTGCATATTCTGCCGTCCAAATTGCCCTTCCTTGTGTTGCGCCCCTAATGGCAGCTGAGAAGCCAATTAGCTCTTTTACTGGCGCTTTTGCTATGAAAATGCTTGCGTCGCCTTCTTGTTTCATTTCAGTAATCTGGGTCCTTCTATGGCCTAATTCTTTGGAAACGCTGCCCATGTAATCCTGCGGGCAGCTAATAAACAAAGTTTGTTTTGGTTCAAAAATAACTGGGTCAGCAGAAAGCATACAAGCATAACATGTTCTTGTAATCGCCGGCAAAACCTGTGCTGGTCCTCGGTGAATTGCATCTTCGTGCAATGTTGCATCTTCAAGTTCAATCATTACTCCAAAGCATTTTTCTTTTGCCAAAGGACCCTGGTCCATTGCGTCATTAAATGCCTGTATTACAAGCTCTCTGATTTCGTGCAATGCAACAATTCCTCTTGTCATGTCTGCAAGAATGCAATTGTTATGAATTGCCCAAATTCTTCTGCTTGTGTCACGTCCAAAGCCCATTTCTTCAAACTTTGCAATCATTTCTTTATCCTTTGGCTTTATTTTGCCGTCAATCTTTGATTCAATAATCTTTTCAAGCTGTTCTTTTGGAATAATACTTGCTTTCATTTTGAACTTGTTGTGTCTGTTTGGACTTTTTCCTTCCAAAACAGGACTTTCTTTCAAAATGGTTTCTCTATAAACAACAATTGGCGCACCCACTTCTACAGGTATTTTGTGGTCTACTTCAATTCTGTATTTTGTTACATCTAAATGCAATTCTCCCATTCCGGAAAGTAAATGTTCGCCTGTTTCCTGATTCAAGCTTGAAACAATGTTAGGGTCCTCTTTTGTAATTTGCCTGATGACTTCAATGAGCTTTGGCAAATCTTTTGTCTGCTTTGGTTCAACGCTTATTGTCATAACAGGTTCTGCTGAACTCTTAAAGCTTTCAAAAGTTTTTATTTTGTAACTTGCAATTGTTTCTCCTGCAAAAACCTCTTTTAATCCTGTAATGCCTGCAATGTTTCCTGCAGGGACCTTGTCAACCTTTATTCTTTCCTGTCCCATAAAAAGCACAACCTGCTGTATGACAACTTCTTTCTGCATTCCGATTGCCCTTACTTTTGTGCCTGCCCGTAATGTTCCTGAATAAATTCTTCCTGTTGCAATATCGCCTGCGTGAGAATCAACTGTAACATCTGTAACCATCATTGAAATAGGCCCGTCCTTATCACAAGAAATCATTGCCTTTCCTACTTCTGATTCTTTATCGCCTGTCCAAATAACTGCTGCCCTGTATTTTTGCGCTTCGATAGGGCTTGGAAGATGTTCTATAACCATTCTTAAAAGAATTTCATGCAACGGACTTTTTTTTGCAAGAGTTTTTTGGTTTTCATTTTTGCAGTAGTCAAATACATCTTTGAAGCTTATGCCTGTTTCTTTCATTGAATAGCTGCTTATTGCCCAGTTGTGGTAAGCTGAACCAAAACAAACACTGCCGTTATTTACTTTAACTTGCCAGGTGTCAACATATTCTTTTGAAGCATTTTTCTTAATTAAATTATTTACTTGCGCAATTGTTTTTACAAAACGTTCCTGCATTTGTTCAGCAGTAAGCTGTAATTCGTTTACAAGTCTGTCAACCTTATTGATAAACAAAGTTGGTTTTACTCTTTCCTTCAAAGCCTGTCTTATAACTGTTTCAGTTTGTGGCATTACTCCTTCAACAGAATCAACTACAACAATTACCCCATCAACAGCTCTCATTGCTCTTATAACTTCTCCGCCGAAGTCAATGTGGCCTGGAGTGTCAATAACATTAATAAGGTTTTTTTTGCCTTCGAATTCATGCACAAGGCTGATATTTGCAGCATTAATTGTTATTCCACGATCTTGTTCAAGTTGGTAGTAATCCATCATTCTTTGCTTGCCTGCAAGTTCTTCGCTCATCAGGCCTGCGGCGGCAATCAGCGAATCTGTCATCGTAGTCTTGCCGTGGTCTATGTGTGCAACAACACCAATATTTCTAATGTGTTCCCTGTTGTTCATTAGGGATTCTGCAAGCTTTACCATATCCTCTCTTCGTCCCATTAAAAAACACCTTTTAAAATTATCTGCTGCTATTTGCAATCCTTTCAACTTCATCGCGTCTTTTTACACTAAGGCTTTTTTGGTCTTCTTGTGATGCAAGAATAAGTTCTTCTGCTAAAGCTTCTCCAGCGGTTTTTTTCTTATTAAATGAACCAACAAATCCTGCTAAAGCAATATTTTTCAATGCCTCATCAAGTCTTGTAATTGGTGCAACATCAACAGCTACTGCATAAGCAATTCCGCCTCTTTTGATTTTTGTAGTATCTTCTCTTGGAGCGGCATTTTCAAGAGCTTTTACAAGAACCTGTAAAGGATTTTGTTTTGTTTTTGCTTCAACTATTTCAAAAGCTTCTTCAACAATTCGCATTGCCTGCAATTTTTTTCCGCAGCCTTGCCTGTTTCTTATATACTTTCCTGAAAGCTTTCTTTTTCCCTGTCCGCTTCTCATAAGTTTGTTAATAAGTCTTTCAACAATGCTCATTTTTCCTTTTGCAAACATTTTTTGAGTTTGTTTGCCAAAAGTGTGTGGTACTGTTTTTGAATCAAGTACGATATAGCGTGCAATACTTAAATCAGTTATTTTAACGCCTTCCGAATCCCATTTGTCAAAAACTTTCGCCATAAAAAAAGTACCTTAAATTTATCTTTTAACCTTTTCCTTTCTGCCTGATCTGAGCATTTCAAGCGCCTGATTGTTTACATGTGTTACTCTGTACTTTACTCCCCAAAGATCTCCTTTTGGTCCGCCTTGTGCTCCGCCAATTCCTTCAACTATTACTTCATCGTGTTCGTCAATAAATTTTATTGCACCGTCTTTTGGTGCCAAAGCTGTAAGTTGTTTGCCGTTTTTTATAAGCTGTACTCTTACACATTTTCTAATGCCTGAATTTGGCTGTTTTGCTGTTACGCCTCTTTTTTCAATAACAATTCCTCTGCCTTGAGGGCTTCCTTTAAGCAAATCACTCTTTATATCCATGCCAAGTTTTTTTCGCTTATAACGTGGATTCTTCCAGTTCCATTTTTGTCTGTCAGACTCCAACTTTCTTGCTGCAAATTCTCCTTTTGCCATAATCAAATCACTTTACTTAATGAATTTTTATATCCTCAACTTTATAATTCCTTTGTGCTAAAGCTTTAATTCTTTTCAGTCTGCCTGTTTGGCCTAATATTTTGCGTCGTTCACCTGATTCAAGCGAAACATTTGCAATTTTTTTGCCATTTCTTTCAACAAACTTGATTTCTTTTATCTTAACGTCATACAATGCCTTTTTGATAAACTCTTTTTCGTCATCTGCATATTCCAATAATTCAACATTAAGTTTGAGTTTTAACCGCAATTTTTTTACTGCTTCTGCATCTTTTCCGATTGCTTTTCCCAGTTCCCTTTTTCTTATCAAAAATGTAATTACATTTCCTTCTATTACACAATCGCGTGCGTTTGCACCGCTTGCGCTATTAAGCTCATTCAAATAAAAAATTTCATCACTTGTCAATCGCATTCTGAACACTGTTTAACTACTTGCTTTTTATAAGCTCAAGCACTTTGCTTTTGCCTGCATTTTCAATTCCTGCAAAAGAAACAACAAAGGGCTTTCCGCAGTAGCTTCCTATGTCAATTCCTGTTGCGTCAAATTCAAAAAAAGGAATTCCTGCAGTTTTACACAATTGTTCTATCCTTTCTTTAGCATACTTTTCAGCATTGCCGCTTATAATAACAAGTTTACAGTCACCTTTTAAAATGCTTTTTTCAGTGCCTCTTTTTCCAAAAATAACTTTTCCTGTGTCAACAGCCCTTCTTAATTCTTTTCCTGCTTCAACCATTTTTAATCACTCTTTCTTTTCATTACAAGTTCAACCCTGCCTGTTCCGACTTTTACCGGCTGGCCAACAATAATATTTTCGACAACACCCTGTAAATTGTCCTTTTCACCTTTAAATGCTGCATCAAGCAAATGCTTTACTGTTTCTTCAAAAGCTGCTCTTGCAAATGGGCTTTTCTTTTCTCTTGTAATTCCTGTTCTAACAATTCCCTTAATAGTTCCTGTAAATGTCATAAGGTCTGCTAAAAGCATCATGTGTCTTAGGTCTACAAGAATTCCGTTGTCATCTAAAGTTTTTCTCAATTCGTTAAAAATCATTGTTCTTCCGGCTTCAATACCAAGAACCTCTTTTACTTCTATAATATCATTAGTAATTGTCCTGTTTGTATTTATTTCCGGCAGTTTTAATATTGCTTTCAGATTGCTTCCGCTTGTTTTAATCACAAATTGTTTGTCTTCTTCAACAATCAAAACTTTTTCAATTCCTCTTACTCCGTGAATTCTTGTGTTTAAAATCTTAAGAAAGTTTTTCCTAATTCTAAGCAAAGGCTCTCTTGATGGAAAAACAAATTCAACACTGTTTTTTCTTTGTTTTGTTTTTGCATTCTTAATGCTTCCTTTAAGTTTTTCAATTAATTCTTTTTCATCAATTCCTCTTTCATTTATTTCTTCTAGTAAAAGTGAAATAACTACTTTTTTAATTGAAAAATCTTCAGTCATTTTGCTTACATCTGAAAATCGCACATCAATAAGGCTTTTGGCAAATTTTTCAGCCTTTTTTTTGTCTTTTGCAAGTCCTTCTTCTAAAAAGATTGTCATTACAGGGTATTTGGCTTTGCTTCTTCCGTCAACAATTTCTTCAACCCTCTGAATTCCTGAACCAACACTGACTTCTGCTGCTCCTGCATAGTGTTTTGTTCTAAGAGTTAACTGTGTTCCTGGTTCTCCTAAACTTTGTGCTGCAATAATTCCAACAGCTTCGCCTGATTCAACTCTTAAAGTGTCATATTTTTTTTCAACATGTTTTGCAAAGGCATCAGCTTTTTGTTTGCTCATCTTATTTTGTTCTGCGACCAATGCAATTTCGTCCAAAACAGATTTTGGCAAAGTTGTTCCTTCCCATTTTTCTATAGGCACATTTTCTCTTTCAATAGGTGCTTCTTCAACCTTTTTCTTTACAACCTTTACCTTTTTTGGCTTTGCAATTTTGGCTTTGCTTTTTGCGACTTTGCCTTTTACTGCTTTAACTTTTGCTTCTTTTTTTACCATAAAAACACCTTACTCTTTCATATCTTTTGCTTCTTTTTCTACATCAATATTCTTTCCTTTAATTGTCTTTTGTGTAAACACTCCATCTTCTCCATAGTTGTATTGTACAAGTTCTGAGGACGCAGTTCTTACTGTTCCATCATTATTAACAACCAAATCCTTTAAGCTGTTTGCAAGCCGTCTGTAAAGGTATCCTGAAACCTTTGTCGAAACACCTGTGTCAACTTCTCCTTGTCTTCCACCCATACTGTGGTAAAAATATTCTTTTGCATTCATTCCGTCTATAAAATTGGAGCTGATAAATCCACCCGCTTTTACTCCAACATCATTTTTCTCGTTTGATGTAATAAGCCTATTGGTAAAACCTCTTCTAGGTCTTCCTTCTCTTACGTTTGCCTGTCCCCAAAATCCTGAAATGTTCATTAGGTTTATACTGCTTCCTCTGCTTCCACTTGCAATCATAATCATTGTATTAAGTTTTGGTTCTTCTTTGAGGATTGAGTCAAGTTTTTCTTTCATAATCTGGTGTTCAATTTTTTTCTTTGTTTCTGCAGCAACTCTCATCATCTTGGTTTCGAAACTTTCTCTAAGAGTTTTTCCTGGTAAATGTTCTAATGTTCCTTTTTCAAACCTGTCAGTTAATGCCTTACCTTTTGTATACATTTCGTCAATTGCTTTTTCTTTTGCTTTCAAAATATTGTCGCTGACTTCATATTCGTCAACTCCTGCAGTCATTCCTCTTTTTGTCAAAAGGTCTGCAACAACCCTGTTTATTTTGTTATAAAATTCTTCAATTATTTCACTTGGGTAATTTCTTGCCAGCGTATCAATAAGTTGCCCGCTTACTTCTCCAAGGCTACGTTTGTCAACAACTCCACAAATAAGATTTCCATTTTTTATTTTAAGATAAGCATCATCCTTGCATTTTTCTTTTGTACATTCCTTGCACTTGTTTGTGTTTTGAATAATTTTGCACAAATTTGTTTTATACTCTAAGTTAAGATCTTTTGGAAGCATTTCTGAAAACACAATTTTTCCACTATAATTTTTACCCCTGTCGGGCTTTGGAAGTTCTTTAACACCCATTTCAAAGAAATACTGCATTGCTTCATTTCTTGTAAATTCTGTTGTCTTCATTGTAAGTACAAATGAACCGCTTACACCATCTTCATCAAGAACTATAACTGGTGCTCCATATCTTGGACTGATTACCTGATTTCTTACATACATCAGTTCTTTTGCTTCGCCCTTTCCTTCTTCTGTCTGCGGTACATGAAGGTTCATTTCATCTCCATCAAAATCTGCGTTGTATGGCCCACAAACAATTGGATTTATTCTAAGAGTTTTTCCATCCATAATTCTTGCACTGTGTGCAAGCATACTCAATCTGTGCAAACTTGGCTGTCTGTTGAACAAAACAACATCTCCATTTCTTAATTTTCTTTCAATTCTAAATCCAACATCAAGTTCTTCAGAAATTTCTTCATTATTGGTTTTGTCAACCCTTTTTTTTGTTTCATCAGCCCTTATTACATAAATAACTTCGTCAGTATCCTTTACAAGTTTTTGAAGCTCTTTTTTATTCCACTTAGTAACCCTTTCTGGAACAGTCAATTCATTCGCAATTCTTTTCGGAACTCCGACTTCACTGATTTTTATAAACGGATCAGGTGTAACAGTTGAACGTGCTGCAAAATTAACCCTTTTTCCTGTTAGATTATGTCTAAACCTACCCTTCTTTCCCTTAAGCCTTTGCACAAGTGTCCTCAATGCCCTTCCGCTTCTGTGCTTTGCCGGAGGAACTCCTGCAGTATTGTTGTCAAAATATGTTGTAACATGGTACTGGAGCAAATCCCAGAGGTCTTCAATAATAAGTTGTGGCGCTCCTGCATCAATATTGTCCTTAAGTCTCATGTTAATTCTTATAATATCAACAAGTTTGTGTGTTAAATCATCTTCACTTTTTATTCCTGATTCAAGTGTAATACTTGGTCTTATTGTGATTGGTGGGACAGACAAAACCTTCATAACAAACCATTCAGGTCTTACTAATTCTGCATCATAACCAAACAATTCAAGGTCACTGGCTGAAATTTTTTCAATCCATTCTCTTATTTCTGTTGGATAAATTCTTTCTTTGTCATAGTAAAAGTTTGTAGGTTTATCAAGCAAAACTTTGCCTTTTGTTGCCTTACAATGCGGGCACTTCTTCATAAGTTTTGCTTTTGCAACAATTTTTTTTGTAACAGCTTCAGGGGTTTCATCTTTCAAAAGTTTTCTGTGCTTTTCAATTTTATCATCTGGCAAAGCAATTTTTCCGCATTCCTTGCATGTTGCCTGCATTAAAGTATCAAGTCTTTTTCCAAATTCACTATGAACAACTGGTCTTATTAGTTCAAGGCTTCCAAAGTGACCAGGGCATTTTTTCATCCTCTGACCGCATGTTTTACATCTTAAACCAGGATTTATGACTCCCAAGTGTGGGTCCATTAACCCTGATTCCATTGGATAACCATCTTTATCATAAGTATCTGGAGTCTTAACTTCGAGCGAACTCATTTTTCTAATAAGCTTAGGGCTTAAAAGATTGAATTCAATTCCGGTAATCTTTTTCATTAACATGTTATCACGCCTTGTCTCCAATTTTTATTTTTGGATATATTCCAAGTGCCTTTAATTCATCAAGCATTAATTTGAAGCCATAACTCATTTCAACAGGATAAACTTTGCTGCTGTCACACAATGGACAATAACGCCTGTTTCTTATCTGATCATGCACTCCTATAATTCCGCATTTTTCGCATACAAGTTCTACAACACGGTCGCTGTCTTCAATAAACTTTTCCTGCAAAAGCATTGCTGCTCCGTGTCCTACAAGTGTTTCTCCTTCCATCTCTCCAAATCTTAAACCGCCCTCTTTTTCCTTTCCTTCTGTTGGCTGCCTTGTAAGAATTTGTACAGGTCCTCTTGCTCTTGCCTGCATCTTGTGAGCAACCATATGGAAAAGTCTTCTATAAGCAATAATTCCTGTAAAAATCTGGCCCTTAATTCTTTCGCCTGTAATACCGTCGTAAAATATTTCTTTTCCATCCTTTCTAAATCCGGTTCCTTCAAGCACACTTTCCAAATAATCTTTTGTCATGCTGTTGAATGGTGTTCCGTCAATATCTTCTCCTTTCAAACTGCTTACTTTGCCTCCAAGCATTTCAAGCAAATGTCCCATAGTCATTCTGCTTGGAATACTATGAGGGTTTATTATCAAATCAGGTTTTATTCCGTCAATTGTAAAAGGCATATCTGCTTCTTGAATAATCGCACCAACAACTCCTTTTTGTCCGTGTCTGCTGCTAAACTTATCTCCAACTTCTGGAATCATTGTTGACCTTATTTTTATTTTTGTAAGTTTGTTTCCATCACTGCTTTCAGTAAGCATTACTTTGTCAACAAATCCTGGCTTGCCTTTTCTTGTAGCAACACTGCTGTCTCTTCTCTTTTCTTTAACAACTCCAAATTCACTGATTTCTTCCAAAAAACGCGGAGGGCTTGTTCTACCAACAACAATATCTTTTTCTGCAACATATGTTTCAAGATTTACAATACCGTCTTCGCCTAATTTTTTGTAAACATTTTCGCCCAAATATCCAACTGTTTCATCGTCCGGAACTTCAAACTTGTCTGCCTGACCGCCTGGATATCTTTGTTCAATTGCGTCATAATTTCTAAAATAACAACTTCTTCCCATGCCTCTGTCAAGTGCAGCCTGGTTTATTACATAAGCATCAAGTGTGTTAAAAATTCTGTAAGGGACAATTGCGACAACAAGATTTTGTGTCTGTGGTCTTTTGTCAAGATCAAGTAATGCCATAGTTTTACTTTTTACAAGGCTTTTCTGCGGGTAATGCAAAAGATAGCTTTCAGTATCAGACCTAAGATTATAATTTATGCCTCCAATTCCAAGGCTTTGCTTGAACATCTTTGCACCATGCAATGCCTTTCCTGCCATGTCATGCTGAACATAGGGAATCATTGAAGTAATAACGCTCAAAATGGCAATTGGATTTATCTCCAAATGAGTGTGCTCTTTTGTAAGTGCCTTTTCGTCAATGGCAATAAGTGCATTTTCTTCTTCTTCAGAGTCAAGGTATTCAATAAATCCCTCTTTTACAAGGTCTTCCCAGTGTATTTTTCCTTCAACAACCTGTTTTAATTTATCTTCAGTAATTGTAGACTTTCCATTTTCAACAACAATAACAGGTCTTTGAACCCTTCCGGCATCTGTGTTAATATACAATTCGTTTGTGTCCTTGTGAAAAGCAATATTTACCTGATGATTTATCTTATCTGATCTTCTGACCTTAATCATTTCACTGGTAAGCTTTTCAGGGTGTTCGTGGAATCCAATAAGCCTTCCATTAATGTAAACTTTTGCAATTTTTGATTTTGTCGCCATGCCAATCACAACTTCCTCATTTTTACGCCTTTTTTGTGCAAAAGATCTTCAATACTATCTTCTTCAGATTCTGTTGTAACTTCCGCCATCAAAGCAAGATTTTTTACCAAACCACATTGTGGTCCATCTGGTGTTTCAACAGGACCAAGCCTTCCCCAATGCGTTCCGTGAACATCTCTTGCTTCATACAATTCACGATTTTTGTTCAATGGGCTTTTTACCTTTCTCAAATCTGTCAAAGGACTCAAATAATTTACACGATCCATAAATTTACTAACACCTGTTGCTCTTCCAATCCAGTTTCCTGTGCTCATAGCAAATCTGATTCTTTCACTTACAGCTCCAGGTCTTACTACAGTACTAATGTTTAACTTTCTTCTCCTTGTAACCGTTCTGTCAATTTGAAATTTTAAATCCTTAATAAAATATTTAAAACTATATCTAAACAAGTGCTCCATTAGTTTTCCTGAAAGCTCAAGTCTTTTGTTTGAATAATGATCCTTGTCATCATCAGATCTTAAACCATATGCTCTTTCAACAGCCTTTGTTGCCATCATTGTCAAATAATATGCTTTGGCAAGTCTGTCTTCCTTGGATTGCCCAATGTGTGGAAGCAGGAATGCATCAATTACTTCCTGTGCTCTTCTAAGCCTGTAATCAATTACCTGCCCTGGTGCAACATATTTTCCAAGTCTGTCAAGTGCTTCTTCTTCGTTTTTGACAAAAGTATTCTGCCAGTTTAAAAGAATGTCATTTTCAATTTCTTTCTCTACCGGGAAAGCGTCTCTAAATTCCTTCAAAGTTTTAAGTCCAAGTGCTTTAAGTAAAACAAACAGCTTAAGTGTTTTTGGAGAAGAAGGGAATGTAACATTTAACATACCATCAGGTTTTCTTGAAACACGCACTCTTCCTTTGAATGCGCCCTTTGTTGAAATAACCTCTGCATCAATTCCTTTCAAGCCCTCGCTTATTAAAACACGATCACTTGCAAGAACTTCCTGGGTCATCAAAACTTTTTCAGAGCCATTTATAATAAAATATCCTCCGGCATCCAAAGGGTCTTCTCCTGTTTCAATTCGTTCTTCTTCACTTTTTTCATTAAGCCAGCAAAGTTTTGAATTAACCATTATTGGAAGCTCGCCAATGAATGCACGTCTTACATCCTGTTCAACATCACGCCTAAGCATTCTCATTGTGAGAAAAATTGGGCCTGCATAAGACCTATTTCTGGTCCTTGCTTCCATTGGATAAAATTCAATACGAGGACTTCCATCTGCTTCAACAATTTTTGGTTTTAAAATTTCTATATCACTTAATTCAATTTTAACTTCTTCAATCTTTGGAATAATTTCTCCGCTTTCATCAACAATTTCAGGAAGCTTTTTTTCAACAAACTGATCAAAACTGTCAATTTCCATTTGGGCAAAGTTCTTGTCCCTAAAATAAGCAGTAAGCAATTCCCAATTATTCATTCAAATAACCCTCCTGTAATAAACAGTCTTTCCTGCAGTAGGGCTGTTTCTGATAATCTTTACAATCTCGTCTTTTACTGGTTTGAGTTCTTTTATTGCAGCATCCTTGCTTAAAATTTTTGGAAGCTGATCAAGTGTCAAATTATATTTTTTAAGAAGCTCTGCAGATTGTTCCTTTGAAAGCATTACCTGCTTTGGAACAAGAAAATGGTCATACGATTTTTCAACAAGTTTAACCGGCAAGCTTAGCCCCTCTTTTCCTTCACGATTTTCGGAAGCCATGCTCTTGGCTGAATCCACGCAAATACATGGTTCTGTTTAGATGGCACCAATTTTAAACAATTTTATTCTTAACCCGAAAAATCGCTGATTATAAAAATAATCTATTAAATTAAAAATGGAAAACCATTTAAATCTTCCCAACACAAGCCCTAAAAAAGCCAATTTTTTGCTCAAAAACCCTTTTTTTCGTCTCAAAAACCCTGTTTTCTCCAAAAAAAAGCCTATTTTTCAAGCCTTTTCTTCAACTCAGGCGGCAAATTCCCGTGCTTTTGATAATAGGCAATAATCTCCTGCGGGGTATAAAGCCTGCTTGTCTTTCCCTTTTTTGCTGTGGTCATTCAAATTCAAAAGAATAATTGCGCCGTAGTATAAAAAGCTTGCCATTGCATCTCCAGTAAATCTTAAATACTTTAAAAAAGACAATTATTTTGTATGTTCAAAAGGCTTCTTGGAAAAAAACGCGCCAAAACAAGTGACCGAACAAAGAAACTAAGGCAAAAATTAAAAAAAAGACCACATTTTGCAAACCAAAAGCCACAAGGCTTGGTTATTTATCAAAACCCAAACGCGGTGCCAGTAGAATCTGTTATTGGGAGAAAAGCAACAAGAAGGCCCTTCAAGCTTGAAAATGTTGAATGGATAAGCATGAGAACAGAAAAAAAAATCGGGCAAGGGGGTTTTGGCACGGTTTACTGGGGGAAAATAAAATTCAAAGGAGTGTCTTCTTCGCAAAGAGTTGTGTTAAAGGATTATGCTCTTTCCGCGCGATTTGTTTCTGAAGAAGTTCTCAAGCGGCTTGAGAAAAGTGGTGTGTCACATCCAAAAATGGTCTTGTTGCCAAAGTCTTTAGCGGGGTTTAGCAATTTTATAGTAATGGAACCTTTCATCAGAAAAAAGGACGGCAAAATTGTCTCAAAGTTCAGGCCAGAGGAAGCAGACTTAATAGCAAACCTTGATTTTAGAAAAAGAAGCGACAGAAAACTATTCAAACAAGCTTTAAACTATACTGCTATGCTTGCAAGGGCAGGGCTAAGCATTAAACCTACTATAAATACCGGCCTAAAACAGGTAGTAGACATCTTCACTACACTAAAACTAAGGGGAGGTCAGAGAAAGCTTTTTGTCCAGGGCCTTGATACTCTTATTGTGAATGAAACCCCCTCATTTGCTTGGAAAACTTCAACATTTAGCCTCCTTCTCACTGTAAGCAATGTGCGTTCTAACTCAGAAAAAGCAAGAGCGCTCATTATAAAGGCGACAAAAAAGGAAGGCTTCACCTAATTCTTTCCCCTTTCCTTCATCAGCAGCCCAAACACGTTTTTCAATTCCCAGTTCTTCAATCTGCTGCTTGCGTAGTCAAAAAACTCCTGCAGGCTTACTTCAAAATTTCCTTCTTTTTCATATTCTGTTGCCTGAAACAATGCTTCAAGCCTGTCCAATTCATAAACAAGCCTTGCCTCCTTGCTTTCCCTTTTGTTAAACTCGTCAAACAATTCCTTAAACTCTTTTGCAATCTCTTCAGGCAAAAGCTTTACTTCCTGCTCAAACGCCTTTTGTTCCATTTCTTCCTTTTCCTTATTTGGCATTTCCTGCAATTCTTCACTAACCCTTACGGCAACATCTCCGCAAATTGCTTCAGGCAAATCATGCACCAAAGCCATTTTCACTGCCCTACATGCATCAAGCCCTTGCCTTTCGGCGAAAACCATTGCAAGCAATGCAAGCCTGAAAGAGTGGTCGGCAACACTTTCGGGCTCCCTTACTTTTTTGACAATCCACCCGCGCCTTTTCTCCAGCTTTAGCTTTCCTGCAATGTGAAAAAATTCAACAAGGTTTTTGAGTTCGTTTTCAGGCATTTGAATCAATTAGAATATATAAAAGAAACAATAAAAAGCATAAGCTTGAAACAAAAAGCACAGACCTGACTTTTCCAAGCTTAATCCCAAGTATCTTTTGGATCTCTTGGAACAATTATCCATGCAATGACATAGACTATAATTCCAATGCCTATTGAAATCAGTGTTCCGACAACCCACAGAAGCCTAATTATCACAGGGTCTATGTTAAGGTATTTGCCTATTCCTCCGCAAACCCCTCCAAGAACCCTGTCACTTCCTGACCTGTAAAGCCTTTTTTCTTTATATGTTTTTTTTCCAGGCATAATAGTTAGTTAAAAAGTGCAAACTTCTTTTTTAGGCTTTTGTTTTAACTCTGGTGCCCAAAGTATCTTTATAAAAGCAAAAGCAATTATTTTTATTTAAGTTAAACAGTTATTATTCTGATGCAATCCATTCTTTTGCCGGTTCTTGTTTTCATTGCAAGTGCCATTGTATTATTCAAAAGCAGTAAGTATGTTGTAGAGCATGCCCTGCTTCTTAGCAAAGCATTTGGAATTTCAACTCTTGCAGTGGGCTTTATTATTCTTTCAGTTTCAACCTCGTTGCCCGAGCTTATGGTTGCAATTTTTTCGGCTTTGGGAAATGCCCCTGCTCTTGCCTTGGGTGACATTTTTGGTGCAAATCTTGCTGATTTGACACTGGTTCTTCCACTGTGCCTGATATTTGGCGGAGCAGTTTACCTGAAAAAACATGAGATTGATAGCCTGATTGAATTGCTTTTGATTGCAACCGTCATAAGCCTTTTTATTTTCAATTCAGGTTCAGTAACTTTTTTGTATGGCATAATCTGCATTGTGCTCTTTGCCTTTCTCATCCTAAGGCTGTATAAAAGCGGAAAGGTTCCAAAGGGCTTTTCAAACAATGTTTCATACAACAAAAAGAGGCTGGTTGCGATTTTTTCTGTAAGTGTTTTGCTTTTGCTGTTGTCAAGCAAGTTCATGGTTGACAGTGCAATTCAAATAACTTCAATTCTGCTTATTCCTGAAACCATTTTTGGCGCAACCGCAGTAGCAATTGGGACAACCTTGCCTGAATTGAGTGTTGAAATTAGGGCAATAAAGAAAAAAGAATATGCCCTTGCAATGGGTGACTTGTTTGGCTCGGCTGTTACAAACATAACCCTTGTTCTTGGAACCCTTGCCATTCTAAGCCCTTCGGCGATAAATACGCTTCCCTTGCTTGCGCCGGTTTTGCTTACTTTTGTTGCAGCCATTTTTATCTGGTTGATGTTGAGAAAAAAAGGAGTTCTCTCAAAAAAATCCGCATTTTTCCTGCTTGCAATTTATGCAATTTTTCTAATTTTGGAGCTTGGCCTTCTTGTCCCCAAACTTGTTTAGCAGCTTTTTTGCTTTCTTTTTTTTTAGCCATGCAATTGCTATTTTTAGAAGTTGGGGCAAACTGCTTTTTTTCAGGCTTTTGTTTTAGCCTTAGCCCAGGATGCCTGGAGCAAAAAGAAGCATTAGTCCAAGAAGAATTAAAATAATGCTTCCTATAAGTCTGCAGTATTTTGAATACTTTTGAACGATGTCACTGCTTACTGCAAATACTGCCAGGCTGAATATTATTAGGTCATCAAGCATGAAGAAAAGCACGTAAAGTAAAATGTAACCATATTGTTCAATTGGTGAAATATTGCTTAGTACAAGTATCTGTGTAAAGATTGCAGGAATGGCTGCAGAGCATACAAACTCAACAGAATTTACGACAAACGCAAGGGCAAAAATTGCTAAAATAATTGGAATGGTCAAAGGTTGTGCTACAATATCTTGAATTCTTTGCATGGTTTTTTTGTGAGAGTCCTCTGTTTCAACCTTGCATTCAAGATTGCCTTTTGTTGTAAGATATTCTTTTACACTTAGTATTCCTCCTCCTAAAGCAATCATGCCTATTATGACTGTTAAAACTCTGATGTATCCAAGCATCAGGAATGCGTTAAGCCATGCTGTCATGAAAAGGAAGTAAAGTAATCCTGAAGCAAATATAAAACTTCCAACAATAATCCACATCTTTTTCTTATCCTCGACATCCATCAGCAAGGCAATCAAGAAAACAAGCACCCACATTGCGCATGGATTAAAGCCGTCAACCAATCCAAGCAATGCTGCAAGGGCGGGCAAAGAGAAGGTCGTAAGATCAATTCTTCCCAAAAAAGGCAGTTCGAACTCTGTAAAAGAAGTGCTCATTTCCCGGACCTCTATTTCTCTTTGCGTTTCGGCTTCACACATTATCCTGCAGTCTTCGATTGCCGAAATTATCTCCTCCTTGCTATGCAAACCTAAAAGATAGCCATGATTCAGAATTACAGTTGGTGTTCCAAGTCTTGAGATATCCAGATCTAACTCAGAAGCCATCTTGTAGAACAGGGTAGCACCATTTTGTGTTGAAGCATCGTGGTAAAAGAACTTCACTTCAGGCATTTCTGCCTCAAGCTCCCTTACTATAGGCTCCTGTTCCTTGCAATGTGAGCAAGTCGGCAAGTAAAAGTAATGCAATGTCAAGCCCTCTTCTTCAACAGGCCTGACAAAATATTCTGGAACAACAAGTGCGGTTCCAAGTAAAATAAGAGCAATTACAAGATACAAGTTAAACTTTACGCTGAAAAATCTTTTTGCGCTTGAAACAACTTCCATTTTTTACAACCCCAAAAGCTCTTTCAGCTTGTCCCTGTCATATCCAGCAACAAATTTTTCACCAACAAATGTTACAGGAACGGTTTCAACGCCTGTTTTCTTCAGTAAAAGCTCTTTCGCCTTTTTGTCTTCAGAGATGTCAATCTCTTCAAACTTAATATTGTTTTTCTTTAAAAAGATTTTCACAACATAGCAGTAAGTGCATGTCGGGGACGTATATACAACAACCTTCATGTCAATCAAAGCGCCCTGGGCGGGGCACATTTCTTAAAATCAAGTGCCCAAACCAATTAATTTAGCGAATTTTTTCTATAGAATAGTGTAGTGCAAGAAGTTAATTAAATTAACGGTTTTTTTTAAGTAAGCCAAAACAGGCCGTTGCCTTGTTTTTATTTTGGTATGAAATGGATTTGCTGCCTGGGTTTAGGTGTGGGCGACTTTCCATCTTACAAGCAAATTGGAGAATAAGAGCGGGACGAGGAATATAAACACTATGCTTGAGGCTATTATAATGGAGTATAATTTGTTCCCTATTATATCGTTTTCAAACAGGATTTTTATAATAACAATGCTTGTACTGAATCTTATCGATAAGCCTATTCCGAGCAGAATGGATTGTTTTGACCCAAGTTCTTTTCTTGCAACAATATAGCTGCCGAGGAGCTTTGCTCCATTGGAAACAATGACTATCAAAAGTATGAGTAGTGGGAAAGTGATAATATAGTTGATGTCCATTGACAAGCCAACCCCTAGGAAGAATATTGGAGCAAAAAAACCATAGCACATTGTTTTAACTTCTGATTCTACTTTTTTCAGCCTTTTTTCCGGAATAAATGTTTTTAAGGCAATTCCTGCAAGAAAGGCAGCAATTGGAACAGCGTGTGCGTATTCTCCTATTCCTAAAAACAGGAAGAAGACAAAGAGGATAAAAAGAAATAAAATTTCAACATTTAAGAAGTTAAACTTTTTGCTTGCTTTTTCCAGTTTTGTTAATGCAAAGGTCAGGCCAAATAAAATAAAGAGTGCACCTATCGTCATGCCTATGTCTGTAGGGGTGTGTGTAGCAGTGCCTACTATGAATATTACAACTATTAAAATGAGGATTTCTAGTATGTCATCTAAGAGGCCTATTCCAATAATGCTTTGCCCTAATTTTGTGTTTATTATTTTGAACTCATCCAGGATAGGAATTAAGATTGCTTCTCCCACTGTTGCAAAAGATAATGCTACAATAAATGAAATGAATAAGTCATATCCAAAAACAAAATGGATAAGAACTGTTCCAAAAAGAGCTTCTAAGAAAATGATAAAGAAGGTGCTTTTCAAAATAAACCGGCCTGCTTTTTTCATTTTAGTTAGGTCTATCTCAAAACCTATCACAAAAAGCAAAAAATACATTCCAAGCTGTGCCAGGAAAGCAAATGCCGGGGAAGAAGTAACCGAATAAAAGGGGTTGTAAAAAGCAAGCGCGCCGCCTATTAACAAGGATGCAAAAATCCAGGGAACCTTTATTTTTTCCAACAACAACCCAATTGCAAAAGTAAGTGAAAATGCAAAGGCTAGAAACAAAAAAACTTCTTCCATATTTGTATAAACACAGAAGTATTATTTAATACTTCATTTTCGCTTTTGGCTTCCTCAAAAAAATAAACGCAGAACACTAAACAGATTAAAATGCGCTCAGTTTTTCTACACTAAACAAGAATGAAAATCACGGTAGACACAAGCATTACGATAGCAACAATTCTTTCCTCAGTAATTATGGTGGGTGTAAAACTGAACAGAGAAAGGTCTTGGAAAATTACCAGGATGATTATGATTACAAGCAAGAGAAGCGAAAGCAAGCCAAAGAATTTTGAAGCAATAGTCATTTCTCGCAGTTCTTCAACTAGGTCTGACTTGCCTGAAAGCTTTTTGTTCAAGACCAGTAATCCAAAGCCCAAAAGCAGTATTCCAAAGGCTGGGAAGAGAATTTCCTCTTCAAGGGTCAATCCAAAAAGTGGAATTGCCTTAATGTCCAAAAACAAGACCAGAAGGCCAAGTAGCAAAAACAAGGCTATGAAAACAGGCTTAGAATGCTTTTTCCAAAAAAACATGGCTGTTTATTAATAAGGCTAACTCTTACTTAATTGTTTCGTCACTAAAGGCAGTGTAGAAATGTGTAGCAGTTTTCCTATTAGTTACCCATTTATTCGTTACGTTATACTATTATATTATAGTAAAACTTTGGCTAAAATGTTTTGCGGTAAGAAGAAAGCGGAGGTGTATTGCCTCCTGGGTTAGCGCCCTGGGCGGGAGTTGAACCCGCCTCACAGCCTCGACAGGGCCGTATCCTAACCGATAGACTACCAGGGCATTTTTATTTATCTATTTTTGTTTGTTTACAAAACTTTTCCTGAGAAAAGTTTTAGAAATGTCTAATTAATTTGGCATAGGTTGTTTTTTTAAAGGAAATTATCTACCTTAACCATTAGTTTTTTTTGAGTATTTTAAAAAAAGGAAAAAATGCATTGCCTTACTTTCCGGCAATGCCTTTGCTTTTTACATAAGCCCAAATCTTTTTGGTCATTTCGCTTGGTGGGATTTTACTTGTTCCAAAAATGTCTTCTGCTGTTTCTGTACAGCCTTTGAAACAAATTGCATATCCGCCAAATGGTTTCTTCACTGGCATAATTTTCAACCTCCCGTGAGTTATCGAATTTGATAATAATATGACTTTTCTGCTTTTAAAGCTTTGTAGACAGTAAATTGTGTTTTTTACAGAATCGGCTTTTCCAAAACCAGAACACTTTCCCTAATAGTTCCAACCTTTATTGTCCTGTTTCTCATACAGTGTACTTTTCTTGCCACAATCTTGTCAAGCTTTTTAAAGCCAATCTTTTCAGCTTCTTCGATAAGCAAATCATCTGATTCTACTACTTCATAAGGAAAGCATCCTCCGCCTACAACAATAACTGCCTTTCCACCTGGCTTTAAAGCCTTAAACATATTTTTCAAAACCTTTCCCATATCATCAAAATAGGCTTTTGCCATCAAAGGCATTTTTGTGCCGAAATCACGGCCGGTTGTACCATCCTGAATGTGCGCTCTAAGCCTTGTTTCCTGCTCCCTAAAAAACAGTCCCAATTCAATCTTGTAAATGCTTGTGTACTCAATTTTGTTCAAATAAGGCGGGCTTGTGACAACAGAGCCAACACTGTTTTCTTCAAGCTTTACATTTCGCGAGTCCGCTTGAAATACTTCGGGTTCAGGTCCACTTGCTTGTACTCTTTTCAAATCCAAAACCATTTTTTTGACCTTTCCCAAAAAAAGCTTTTTAACAGGCATCTTTGGCTTCTTCTGCTTTCTTAAGCTGCCGCCTATCTTGACAACATTTGCAACTCTTCCTGTTGTGTCAATCAATGCAAGCAAAAACAATGCTCTCACGCGCGCATCCTGTATTTCGTCAATTTTTTTGTAATAAAAGTAAATGTCGTCCAATTGCTTTTCGTAAAAAAGCCTTCTTACCTTTTTGTTTGGAAATTTTCCAATCTGCTTTGGTTCCATTTCCCTAAATTTTTGCAGAACTGCTTCAATCTCTTCAATCTTGTACTCTCTTGTCTTTGCCTCTGAAACAAATGCAGCCAAAGGGCTTACATCAAAGCCAATACTTTCCAGGCCAAGTTGCTTGCATGCCAAAAGCGTTGTTCCAACACCGCAGAAAGGGTCGCATATAGGCTCTTGCAATCCAAATTCCTTCACAGCCCAGTCCACAAACCTGCGGCTGTAGCCTTCTTTGTAGTAAAACCAGTTGTGAATTGGCTCCGCCTTGTTTGGTACAAAGGTAACCAAATCTCTCAAATCTTTTGGAATCATTTGCATTATTTAATTGAGGAAAAAAAGAAAAAGGCACTATTCTTTCTTTGATCTTTGCCTGAACAGGATTATTGCAAGCAGCACAGGTATTTCAATTATTCCGATTGTAAAAAAGTTCAGGCCAATTGGACCAAGCATTATGTGAAATGCGTTTTCAGCATCCCATGCAAGGTATAGTCCAATGGCTGCCATTATAATTCCGGCAACCAAATGCAGATATTTGATGTTTTTGTCTTTCCATTCGGTTATATTTTCAACCATTGTCAGGCCGATGTAAATTGCTATTACAATTACAAGCATTGGCAGAACAAAAATTAAATTGTAAAGCAAAAGCCACGGCAATGCAGCAAGCGTGCCATATTTTGCAAGCAAAGTGCATGCCATTACCAATGGCCCAATTGTGCATGGCAGTAGGAAAATTGTTACAAAAATTCCAAGAATAAAGCCGCCTTTAGGGCTTTCAATACCACTTAACAGTTTTTGAACTGCAGGCCTCCACTTCATTGGCATTTCCCTAAGCAGCCCTCCTGGCTTGTACCAGAAAAAGTCCTTTATGTTGAAAACACCTAATGCTATTGCAATAAGGCTGAAGCCTCCGTAAATAAAAAGTTCCGAACCGGCAATCGCTTCCATGCAGGCGCCTATTGTTTCAACAAGAACAAGTGCATAAACAAGGTAAACAATGTAAACCGCTGCGATAAAGAAAAATCCTGCAAGCAAGGCCTTTTTTTTCTCATGTGGATTGTGTGTCATGTATGCAATAATCAAAAGAGACAAAACAGCAATTGCACACGGGTTCACAGAGTCAACCAATGCAAGTGAAACAATTGCCGGAATAGTCAAGCCAGTCATTTCTTTTTCACCTTAATAAAAACAATTAATGCAACAACACAACTAATCATTGCTATTACAGGAAAAACAAAAGGGTTTGCTTCCGCAGCATTTCCATCTCCGCTGTTCTCGCCATTGTCATTGATTCCGTTTCCATTGCCTTCATTTTGCAGTTGCTCAACATTTTCAGGCAATTCAATTGCTTCCTTTAGCTTCAAAACCCATCCACTGCCAATGTCAATTGCCTGTGCAAAGGGAATTTCTCCGCCTGAGTAGGGAGCTGGCTCTGCCTTTACTTCCTTCAACTCATACTGTGTTCCTGCAAGTACGGTTGTCAAATCCTCTTTAAATAAAAGCTCTTTCAGGAAATCGCTTTCAATTTCCGCAATTCCTGTCTTGGCCAAAAGCCTTTTGCCTGCCCAAAGCTTTGGCTTTTCAGGCAAGTCATTCAAATTAAGCTCTTCAAAGGAAATTTCCCCTTCAGCAAGCAGGCATTCTCCTTTGTCATCTTTAAAGAATTCTTCAGCATGCTGAAAAATGTGGTCGTTTGTGTAAAATGCAGGAATTCCTGCCCATGTTTCATTAGCATTCTTTATCATTAATGGAACAGAACTGCCTGTGCCGTGTACTAAATTGTATTCTCCCATCAAGACTGCATGTGGCTCATACCATGAATCCATAACATACTCTATTACAACTGCATCATTCCTGCTTGAAATCCATTGGTCCAAAATAACAGGGTCTACTTTTGAGCATACAGGGCATCCAATTTTTGTAAAATAGATTCCACAGACTGTTTCAGCGCTTGCGCTTGAAGCCATAAAAAAAAGCGCAATTAATGCAAGCAAAAGCATTTTTTTCATTTAAAACCACTTCTTTTTTATTGAATTTACTAAATGTGCATAACCTTTAAGTAAGTTTCTTAATCCTTTGGAAGATTGCTAATTATTTCTTCAAAAAACTTTTTCGTTTCTGGTTTGAATTCAATTATTGGCACAAGGTTAACTAATGCCTCAACAAACGCCTTTTCATAAGGAATTTTTGCAAGAACTTCCAAACCATTTTCTTTTGCAAATGCCTCGATCCTTTTTGTAAATTTTGGATTAAGATCGTGCTTGTTTATCACAATGCCGCAAGCAATTCCAAAATGCCATGCCATCTGCAAAGCCCGCTTCAAGTCTGAGAGTCCTGACGGAGTTGGCTCAGTAACCCCTATAACAAAATCGCTTCCGACAACTGAGGCAATTACAGGGCATCCTATTCCTGCTGCAGCATCAATAACCATGATTTCAGCTCCATTGCCTTTTTTTTCTGCAAGCTTTCTTACTTCTGCCACTACCTTTCCAGAACCAGATTCTCCCATTTCAAGCTGTCCTGAAACAATGCCAAAACCGTATTTTGTTTTGCCAAAGCCGATTTTTGCATTTTGCACTTTTTTAAGGGTTATTGCGTTTTCAGGGCAAACTATTTCACAGGTTCCACAGCCTTCACAGGAAAATTCATCAAAGACAGGCTGATTTTTTTCCTTGTTCCATTTGATTGCATTAAAGTAACAGCTTTCAACGCATTTTTTGCAGCCATTGCACTTCTTTTCGTCCAAAACAGCCTTTTCGTTTGTTGAAGTTTTTTTCCATCCCTCAAAATCCTTTTCCTTTAATCCAAGAACAAGCCCAAGGTTTGAGGCATCAACATCACAGTCGGCACAGACAACTTCCTGCTTTTCTGCCAAAAGGACTGCAAGCGAGCCGGCAATGCTGCTTTTTCCAACACCGCCTTTACCGCTTAAAACTGTTATTTTTTTCATTCAACCAGCTCCGCAATCTTTTCAATGCTTTCATGCTTTACTGGAATTCCTTTGCTGTAGTCTTTCATTATTTTTTTGCTATAGGGTATTTTTGACGCAATCTTTTTTCCATTGCTTTCAGCAACTTTTTCAATCAGTTTTTCCCTGCCTTCTTCGAACCTGTTTAAAACAATTTCAAATTTTATGCCAAGCCTTTTCAAAAGCTTCATAATCAATTCAAGATCATGCTTTCCCAAAGGAGTCGGCTCTGTAACGGCCAAAGCAATGCTGCTTCCTTCCAGGGCGGAAATCACATCGCAATGGGTCCCGGCAGCAGTATCAACCAAAACAAAATCGTATCCTTTCTCAATTTTTTTTACTTCCTCTTTTAATTCGTTGACAACAAATTCGGAAACAGCCTCGTTTATTTTCAGTTCGCCTGAGATGAAGTCAATGCCGTGCTTTTTTCCTTTGAAAACATAACCTATTTCTTTTTTGGCCCATGTTATTGCTTTTGAAGAGCAGCTTATGACACATGCTCCACAACCATTGCATTGCTGCGGCAGAAAAATAGGCAGTTTTCCTTTTACTGCAAAGACGGCGTGGGTTTTGCAGACCTCAGCGCACTTTCCGCACTTGACGCATTTTTCAAAGTTCCATTTTGGAATTCTTTGGAAAACTGTTCTGATTTTCTCTCTTTCAATTCCCAGCAGCAGGTGGTCATTTGGGCAGTCAACATCTGCGTCAACCAAAAGCACTTTGTGCCTTTTCCCAAGCTCTACAGCAAGAGCTGTTGCAACAGTACTTTTTCCTGTTCCGCCCTTGCCACCTGTAATTCCAATCTGCTTCATCTTAGACCAATTCAAATACACATCAAACAATTTAAATAGGTTTTGTGCATATGTGCATTATTACAGGATTTGTATTTCTTCTTCAGCGGTTTTTTCCCATTGCCTAATTATCTCCAAAAGCCGCATCTTTATTGAGTCTTTGTTCTTTACATTGTATAGAAAGAAATAGCCGCCTGTTTTTATGTTTACCTGCCTTCTTTTTGCCAGCTTCTTGTCTAAAAGCTTTTTTAGTGCCTTTTGCAATGTTGTCCTCTCTAAACCCATTTTTTTGGAAAGAGTATGAATATCAAATTCTTTTTCTTTTTTAAACAAAAACATTAGCACATTGTATTCTGTCTTGTTCAAACTGAATGAACATCGGACAATTTCATCCAGCCTTATTTTTTTGCATGCAAAAGTTATCATCTTTTTTCCCCTATTTTTAAACCATTGACAACAAAACAAGCATCATGCATTATTTCAATATTATTATGTTTGCAAAGCTTTATTGCTTTTTCTGATTCAGAGCCTGGTTGCATCCAAACTCTTTTTATGCCAAGTTTCCTGCAGTGTTCTACAAGTTGTTCTGCAACGTTTGGAGGAACAACTGTTATTACAACATCCGGGATTTCCGGCAATGCTTGCAAATTAGGGTAACAATTATCCAATCCTATTCTTTTGTGTTTTGGGTTTATTGGGTAAACACGAAAACCAGCAGACTTTAGCTCTTTGTATATTTTAAAGCCCCATTTTTTCTGGTTGACTGAAACGCCCACGATTGCAATTTTGTTCTCCTTGTTTAAAAAATCGTTTGAGTTCATGTCCTGGCACCAAAAATTTTTCTGAAAAGCGATTTTCTCAATCCAAGGGCTTTTTCAATTTCTTTCCTGAGCTTTTCTTTGCTTGGCACTCCAACAATTTTGCATACTGTTTCCTCGCTGTCGTTTAGGCCTATTATTGTAGGGTATGCCCCTATATTATATTTGCCTGAAATTTGTTTTGCTTCCACTGTTTTTGCCCTTATTTTTCTGCAACTCAAATTGTAATCACTGTATTGGGAAACAGCATCTTTCACGGCTGTTACTGCTTTTGGGCAGTGTGGGCAGTGTGATGAAACAAAAACAAGCAGCTGCATTTTGAATCACTTGAAAAACAGTTGGCAAAGGCAGTGGCCCTGCGTTTCGATTTCTTTTTTGTGGTAAATGCAGGGGCATATTATTTTTGTGTCTTCTTCCTTGTTTCCTGTTACTCTTCTGCAAGGGCAGTATCTTTGTCCGTGCTTTTTCTCGTTTTCAAGGAGCCCTCTTATTGTTCCTTTCGCTATTTTTGAATCAGGATTTAGCTTGAAGCCGTTTTCTTTTGCGTATCCCTCAAATTCTTTGATAAGTTTTTTGATTTTTCTGTTCATATCATCCCTCGATTTTGATTGCGTTGTTTGGGCAGACTGGCATGCAGGCCCCGCATTTTTGGCATTTTTCTGAATTTACAACCACTGCTTTTCCATCTTTGATTTTTAATACTTTAAACGGACATGCTTCCACACAGTTTCCGCATCCAGCACATAGCTTTTTGTTTATTTTAACCATTTTACACCACTATCTCCTTTTTAGTGCTTGTTTCCCGGTTTTTTTCAGAATTGTCCAATATTTCTACTGTAAACTTTACTTTTCTTCTCATTCCTATTTTTGGCACAAACGAGGCAAGGAAGTCACCAAAAGAGTCGTTTTCTCCTTCGCATCCAATGTGGTTGTATTCTTTGTCTCCAAGCTTTTCTATTCTGTTAAACAACCAGCCGTTTATTGTTTTTTTCATTATTTCCTACCTCTGAGGAGGTTCTCTTTTTTCCTGAAATTTAAAACGCATCCTTTGTTGAGAAAATCGTCATGGCTTATCAGTCCGCAATGCTCTTTTTCAAAATAAAAACCGTCAGCTTCTATTTCTCTTATAATATCTTTCGGCTCCAAATTTTTCAAGCTTTGTTCTGGTTGGTCTAATTTGTTGTGTTTTGGGTATGCCGAGAATAGGCCATTTTTTTGGAGAACGCGGTGGATTTCCCTGTACAACTTTTTTCTGTCATCTATCAAGTGCAATACGTCATAAGCAAGTGCAGCGTCAACAGAGCTGTTTTCTAGCCCTGTTTTTAGGCTACCGTTGGTTTTGACCAAGGTTATGTTTTCCAGTCTTTGTTCTGCGGCCTTTCTTTTTAATTCGTTTAAAGGGTCTTTGTTTTTGTCCAAGGCGTAAACTTTTCCCTTGTTTCCAACAACTGCTGCTGCTGGAATTGAGTAGTGCCCGACTCTTGCTCCAAAATCCAAGACTTTTTGACCAGGCTTGATTCCAATTCTCTTTAGGAATTTGGCACCTTCTTTTTCTTCCCAGTTTCTTATTTCTTTGTTCATTTTTTATCAACTCTAATCTCTTTAATTCTGCTGAGGCTTTTTTCTGCAACTATTTTTTCTTTATTAAAATGATTAGCTATCCTGCCTAAGAAGTCCTGTTTTTCTTTCTCGGTTTTGTAGTGTTTCATTAGCCTTTTTGCCCATTCAACATTTTCTTTAACCTCTTGCGGGATTCTTTCGCGGTCATGCCTAACTGCATCTTGGAGGCATATCTCGTGGCATTTGCCGCATCTAATACATTTGTCCATATCTATTTCCACTTTTCCATTTTCCATGTTGATGGCTTCGACTGGGCAGTTCTTCACACAAATCAAGCAGCCTGTGCATTTTTCTTTGTCTACCCAAGGCATTTTACTCCTCCTCCTTTAAATCAATTCTTTGCTTTACTTTTCAAGTGCAGCTCGTCTCCCTGAACGTACTTGAGTTTATTCTTTAATGCTATTATTGCTTTTTCTGTTTCCTTTCCAAGATAGGCAGCATGGTCTAATCTTGAGATTAGTTTTCTTTGGATGATAGCTTGAATTATTTCTGGTGTGCTTGTTCCTGCAAACGTTTGTTCTAAAACATCTTTTGAATTATAATGCCTTACAAAAACTTTTTTTTGTGAGAAAATAGGTTTTATTGTAAAGTACCCTTTTGGATCTGGAGTCCATTTTAATGAAGTGCCTGATGTATCTATTGTGTTATCAAGTTCTTTTTTAAGCCCTTTTTTCATTTCTATCCCTTCTTGCCTTCCAAGTAAGGGCACGTATCTTCATTCACTTTTTTGTCCAAAACAGCTCTTATGAATTCGTTGCATGATTTGAATCCGCATTTTCCGCAGTTCAAATTTGGAATCCTTGCTTTCAGTTCCTTGCCAAGCGAGTAACGCTTCAATGTTTTTTCCGAATCAATTGTTTTGTTTCCATAGCAGTATCCGCAGACGGCGGTTGGCATGGAATGCTTTAATGTAAGTTTTCCTTTTATTTCAGGGCTTTCTTTTATTGCCTCTGCTATATCAATCGCACCTTCTCCTGTTAGGCCGTTTGCTTCAATTATTGAAGCGTTTCTGGCAACTTTCAGGACTTCCGACCTGAAAATTTCCCTTTCTGCCTGGGAAATCAGGTCACCCTTGGTTATGGCCACTAAGTCAGCGTGTGTTAACAGTGGACCATAGCTTGAAGGCTTTCCTGCCAAAATGTTCAGGATGTTGATTGCAAGTCCTTCATTTATGTACGGCGAGCACCTTAGACAAAGCCCGGCTGTTTCTATTATGATTAGATCTTTGTTTTTATGCTTTTCAACAATTTTTGGGATTTCGAGTGCAGCGTAATGGTCTGGGCATATTTCTCCAGATATTTTCTTTTCAGTGCTTATTTCAAACTTGTCTTTTATTAGCAGGTGGTCTTCTGTGGTCAGGACATCAAATTTTGCATAATGAATGCTTAAGTCTTTCAGTTCCTGCATTACGAATTTGATTACGCTTGTTTTTCCGCTTCCCGGCGTGCCGCCAAAAATTACCATTTTCATTTTTCTCCCCCCACAGGCGTGCATATTAGTCTCAGTTCTTCGACCTTTTTTCCCTTTCTTACTTCTTCTCTTACATTCAAAAGGTAGTTGTTAATCCAAGAGAGATAGTTTGCAATTCCTCTTTCCTTAACTGAGGTATAAATAATGTTGCTTATTGCCCCTTTTTTCATGACAAGCCTTTTGTCAGTATCCAAAGCAAGAATTGGGTTGTGTGTTACCAAGAAGATTATTTTTCCTTTTTTGATTAGCAGGTCAAGAGCTTCCTTGATTCTTATGCCAGCATTTTCTATTTCATCTATCAGGATAATTGGGGACTCACTGACATATGCAAGGTCTGCAACCATTAAGGCTCTTGACTGCCCGCCTGACAAAATAAGCAAATTCGTATTCTTGCTGATTTCCTCACCTGTTATGGTGTTTGCAGAGTCTATTATCTTTTCAACAAGCTCTTTGGTGCTTTCCTCTGATCTGTGCCGGCCTCTTGTCATTATATGGATTTCCAAAAAATTTTGGACAGTTGTATCTGTCATAAAATTCATGTGCTGAGTTAAATAGCCAATTATTTTTCTTGCAGGGTCTGTTCTAAGGTCTTTCTGCACTTTGTTATCGTTTATCAAAATCTTTCTTAGAGTCTTTGTTTCTCCTTGACTAAGCTTTTCAATGTCGTACAACAACTGGCTTTTTCCCGAACCTGTTGGGCCGACAATCCCTATTTTTTGCCCGGCCAATATCTCGATTTTTTCAAAAGATTCTTTTTCGCCCTGCTTATTGCGGCCGGAAAAAATAGTTATTTTTTTTATCTTCATTTTTAACTGCCTTCAGATGTTTTTATGAAGCCATTGCTCAACCGCTGCTTCTGGCAAATTTCCAATGAATTCATTTGTTACTTTGCCATTTTTGAACATTTTCACTGCAGGAATGCATGATATGGCATATTTTGCGCTTTCAGTCCTGCTTTCGTCAACATTCGCTTTTGCCAGCACAAACTTTCCATTGAATTTTTTTGCAAGCTTTTCAAGGGTCGGGCTAAGAGTAAGGCAGGGCGCGCACCAAGTTGCCCAAAAGTCAACCACAACCGGGACACTGCTGCTTTTTTCAATTACTTCTTTTTGAAAATTTTCGTCGTTTACTTCAATCTCCACTTTTTTCACCTCGTTTTGTCGCATTTGTTCTTGCATTTTCCTTAATTTCTCTGCTTTGATTCTTTCTACATCAAGGTCAGACAAAAAGGACACTCTCCAAAAAAAGAGTTTGATAGTGATTATTATGCCCACACTCATTTTTAAATGGCAAGCGAGTAGTGAAATTAGAACAGCTCAAAAGCCACTATCGAGCTTAAATTTTTGGATAATTTATAAGCTATTCTACTTTGGAAATTACGCAAGCAAAAAAAAATCCAAACTGGCAACCTTTAAAGGTTGCCAGCCTACTTGCTTCTGGCCGTTCACTTTCCTAATTCGGCAAGTCTTTTCTTTATCTCGCCAAGCTCTTGCTCCAAGGCACTTGCTTCTTGTCCTAGTGCTTCCTTTTCCTGCTTGCGCAGTTCAGCTTCTGAAGGCTGTGCTGGTGCTTGAGCAGGGCTGTAAGGCACTGCATAAAAATCATAAGTCCCGTAAGCCCTACTTGGCACGTCTGTTGCGTAAAAGCGCTGCCTGAAGCCTCTTCCGAATCCGCGTCCAAAGCCCCTGCCACCACCTCTTCCAAAGCTGGTGCCTCTGCTCCTGACTGGGTTGGCATATCCAGGCGTTGAATAGCCGGCGCAGTAGCCTGCTCCTCTACCTGTCATTGGGCCAAGTCCGTTTGGTCCTGTTCTATCTCCTGCTGGCATATTATTTCA
>JAFCCG010000033.1 GCA_017610335.1 Chloroflexota bacterium
CAGTAAAATTCCGTTTAAGTACTTTGTTTTAACTTTCTTTTTTGCAGTTGTTTTAAGAATTTTTCTTGAAAGCTTTTCGGCACACACTCCAATTACTGCAGCAATTGTTTTTCATTATTCTCTTTTTGATGTTTCAATTGCAATGTCAATCATTTTGCTTTTTTGGTTTGCAACAGGAGAAAAAGTAAAAAAAATTGCCAAAATTGTATTACCCTCGTTTATTGTACTAATTGTTGTTCCAATAGTTGATCTTTTGGTTACAGGTGGTAAGGGGCATTCGATTACATATTTGCTTCCAGGAACGCATGACAATCTTTTATTACGCTTTCTTACATTTACAGGAGAATTTGGACAGCTTGGAATTAGCCCAGGAATAAAAGTAGAAGGTGCAATTGTTCTTACAGCGGCATTTGTATACTTTTTTATAAAAAGTAAAAAGGCAGGTTTGACAGTTAAAATTGCAAAAGGAATTTTTTGGGCGTTTTTATTATATGTCCTTGTCTTTGCATACAGTGCAATTCTTTTTCCAATAAAAGGAGTTCTTGATTTTGCAGGACTCGCATATGAAAGCGTAAGCTTTGCTTCAATTTATACTTACTTAATTTTAATTGTAGTGCAGGCAGTTCCTCTTGCATGGCTTGCAAACAAGGAATATTTTAAAGCAATTTTTAGAGAAAAACAGTTTCTCAGACTTATCCATTTTGAAGCAATGTTTGTTTTAGGAATTGTATTTGGATTGTGCGGAAACATCATGTTCAAATTGCAAGCAGAACAGGCTTTTGCTTTTATAAGCACAGTAATTGCAATTGTATTGGTTTGTTTTTTTGCAATGTTTTCAAACAATATTGCTGATAAGGAAATTGATATTGTTTCAAATAAAAAAAGGGCAATTGCAAGCAAATCCATAGAAATTTCAAAATATAAAAAAATATCGCTTGCTTTTTTGATTGCCGGCCTCTTTTATGCAGCAATGGTTTCCTTTGAAACATTCTTTTTCCTGCTTGTTTTTACAGGAAATTATTTTCTGTACTCAATGCCCCCGCTTCGCCTGAAAAGAATTCCTATAATTTCAAAAATTTTTATTTCATTCAATTCCCTTATACTTGTCTTGCTTGGATTCATTTTTATAACAGGAAATTTGGCAGATTTTCCAATTGTAATAATTGCAATTTTCCTAATAGGATTTACTCTTTCAATAAATTTCATTGACTTAAAGGATGTAAAAGGCAATAAAAAAGCAGGTATAAAAACATTGCCTGTTTTGCTTGGAGTCAAAAAGGCAAAAATTCTCATTGGAATTTTCTTTGCAGCAACCTATCTTTCATTTGCTCTAATCCTAAAAGAATTCTGGACATTGCCGATTCTTGCAATTCTTGCAGCGATTCAGTTCATCCTGATAAACAAAAAAAATTACAAAGAAAAACCTATTCTGGCATTATATCTTCTCAGCATTATTGTACTGATGATTTACCTTACAATAAGCACCTGCTGACAAAAAAAAGCGCTTTTAGAAAAAAAGCGAAATGTTTTATTTAAAGACATTCTATATATAATAAATGAAAAAGGAAAAAGCACAGGTTGCAACAGAATATCTCCTAATAACAGGGTTTATTTTGGTAATAGTGACCCTTATTTTTGCCTATGCATATATTTCAAACAATCAAAATATCAAAATAAGCCAGGCAAGTATTACCTTTGATAAAATGGTAAACGCAGCAGACCTTGTGTACGCACTTGGTCCAGGAAACATCCAGTATGTTGAGGCAGTATTTCCACGAGGAATTGTATCAATACAAGATATCACAGTATGTGAAAGTGGTGTACAAAGTCATAATCAGGATTGTTCACTGGAAGGCGGAGCAGACTTTGGTGCAATAGAAATGGAACTGGAATTTTTTGGCGGAAATTCAACAATTACCAGAGGATCAAGGGCAGAACTTGAGCTTGATACAATCACAAATGAAATCTCTGCAACTGCAGGAGTACATAGAATAAAAGTTGAATGGTGCGACAATGACAGTAAAATCTGCTTGAAGAGTGCTTAACATGTTCAGTCTGAAAGAAAAAGGGCAGACACCCCTTGAAATAATTAGTATTTCAGTAATTATCGTAGCTATGCTTTTGCTGGTGTTTGTTACAACAGCCAATAAAAACAGGGAAACCGAGCAAATTTTTACAAATGGAAAAAATAATATTCAATGCAATGCAATGACTTTAACAATTGCAAGATTGTACAACAACAGGGCAACAACACAGGAAACATTAAATCTTGAAACAGAAGCAAGAATTAGGCGAGCAGAAGGAAATCTTGGAGGCATAAATGTGGGAGACGTATCCTGCAATTATATCGGAAGCGTAGCAATGAATCTGACAGATGGAAGAAAAGATACTGATCCAAATGGAACGGGAACAACAGGAATAACACTTGAAATAGGAAACTGGTGTTTTGAAAAAAACAATGACATAAACGTCGTGTTAACACCGGGGGAATGCACTTGAATAAAAAAGGACAGGGGATTGCAATAGACTTCCTTTTTGCAATCATGATATTCCTTCTCGTGCTCAACGCAAGCATGATATTGATTGACAGCAACAATGAAACAGCCATGGACAAAAACCTTATAGGCGAACTTCAATCCAGTGCAAGCCAGGCAATTGACACCCTTGTAAGGACAGAGGGCACACCAAAAGACTGGCAAAACAGAAGCATTAATGAGGCAAACATTATTGGACTGGCAAAAAGAGACAGGACCCTTGACAATGACAAGGTTGAAACATTTGTCGGATGGGCTATAAACTACAGTGACACAACAGGCGATTACAACAGGGTAAAAACACTATTATTAAGTGGTTACGACTTTCATTTTAAAATAGTTAATTTAGAAGGAGAAACAAGAGCAGAGACCCCAACTCAAAACCGACCAAACCAATGGAACGATATGACCACCGTAAGGATAAAAAGAGTTGTAAATTTTAACGGAGAGGAAGCAATTGCAGAATTCACAATGTACTACCCGCAATAAAAAAGGAATGGCAATGTCCATTGACGCATTGCTTGCCTTAATAGTATTTGTAGCCCTGGTTGCATTCATTTCAACAGACCCTACAAGCGACATTCCATTGACACAGCCAAGGCTTGCATCAAACCAATTGATTGACGACGCAATTGCGGCAATGGACAGCACAGGATTTATAATGCAGTGCATTGAAAATGGGCAATTTGAAGAAATGGAAACAAAACTTGAAGCCATGCTGCCAGAAAGCATGGACTACAATATTGAAATTATAAGGTATGAGGCACCGCTTGACATACCAGACAACGAATGCAGAGACCCTATTTTAGGCCAAAACTTTGAAACCTGCTTTCCATATGACGTAAATGTTTACACTATAGGAAGCGAACGCCCAACAGACAAAGACCTTTTCCACGGGCAGAAAATATTCATAAAAAAAGAAGGAGGAGACTGCAGCCTTATAACAGTTTTTGAAGAAAAGCAAAAATGGATTCAAGCAATGTTTGCAGGAGATAATGCACCTGAAGCAATGGATGTGAACATTACAACAGCAGACTCATGCCCTGGGAAAAGGAACCCTTGTCCGCTAATAGATGAATGGGAAATGAGATGCTGCTATACCTATTACGATGAGGATTCTGACCCACAGGATAGTGTTGCATACAAATGGTACAAATATGATGAGGAAACAAAGCAGTGGAAACCGACAGCAGAAATAGGACCAACCCATTCCTTTGATGAAACCAATGACACAAACAGGTTTAAATGCTCTGTAACTGTAAGTGACGGTCCAAACCCAGAAGACTGGGGCACTGACACTAACAGCCCCCTTGCAATAATAGGCGGACCATGCTTTGTGTTTGAATCAGAGGTTACAAAAGGAGGAAATCCAATAACAGAATATAACTGCGGAGACATATACAATATAAGTTTTGCAATTTCGGCAGAAACAGGCGGAAGGCAGGACCCAGTAGACATAATGCTTGCAATAGACAGAAGCGGAAGCATGAGCTGGTTTGGATTCAATGAGAATACCACAGACCTTGCGAAAAGCATCTTTATAGACTCAAGCGGCGCAAGTGATGTTGCATATTTTGGAACCAGCAACAACCTATACAAATTTTTAATAGACAATCAAACAGGAGGCCTTACAGAACTTGCAAACACAAGTGCTATAGATGACGTCCAGGGGCTCTTTGTAGACGACAGCTATGTTTATATTGCTGATAAGGATACAGGTCTGAGAATTCTGAACAAAGGGGACTTAAGCCTTGTAAGAATAATTGGAGAAGACGGTGGAAAAGAGATTACAACAGCAAAAAGTGTCTTTGTAGAAGGGAATTATATTTACCTCGCAGCCGCAGGCACATACATAGCAGGAACTGAAAAAAAATACGATGCCGAAATGGACTCGGAAAGAAATCAAGAGGACATAAGAATAGGATACAACTTAACAGAAAGCTGGGCAGCACAATCGTTTGTGCCAGGAATAAGCGACATAAACGGTGTTGACATTGAAGTAATAAAATATGGCAGCCCTGGAGACCTCATATTAAAAATATGTACAACACAGCAATGCAACGACATAAGGGGGTCTCTTACAATAAGCAGCAACAGCATTTCAACAAACTGGGGAACATGGCTTCAAGCCGAATTTTCACAGGCAGCAAGCGTTACCCCAGGACAAACATATTATATTGTTCTGACAAAAGAAGGCTCGGCAAGTACAAACGATTACTACAAGTGGGGAAGCAGACTAAGCAGCTCAAATCCTTACAGCAACGGAGCATTATACAGCTGCACTTCAGGAGGAAGCTGCACAGAGCAGTGGGAAGAGGGTTCGGGCTGGGATCCTGACGAATATGAAGACGCAAGGTTCAGAACATACCACTACGCTTCACTTGTAGGCGGCCTTATAATAATAGACAAAAGCGACCCTGATCCAAACAATTGGAGCATACTAAACAACATTTATGACACAGGAATCGGCCTAATAGACAGGCCGCAAGACATTGCTGTTTCGGGAAACTGTGTATATGTAACAGACAAAAGCGGCGGGGACGGCACACAAGGCCTTTGGGTAATTGACATAACAAACAAGTCAAACCCTGAAATGAAAGGCTTTGTCGAAACAACCAATGCCTATTCTGTGGAAGTTTCAGGAAACTATGCCTATGTAACAGACAGAGCAAGCGGAGTAAAGGTAATTGATGTAACAAACAAGTCAAACCCTTCAATTGCAACAACAGTAACAGGACTTGGTATAGTTGACGACATTGCAATATATGGAACAAGCGCATATGTCAATGCAGATACTCCAGCAGGGTCAGGGCCAACAAACTACGGCCTGCATGTGATTGACATAACAACCCCTGCAAGCGCCAGCCTGCAGCAAACATACTACACACAATTTGTAATTGCAGGGGAAAACGAGTATGCCTTAGCTGTCAGCCCTGATTGGATGGCAATGGCAAACAGTTATGAAACTAGCGCAATGACATTAAGCAGGTCGCTTGGTCACAAAATGAACATTGCAAGGGAATCCTCAAAAGATTTTGTATTGTTTGAGGACTGGAATTCACCACAAGATATGATAGGAATAGCAAGCTACGGAAATAACAATGGTTACCTTGATCACGAGCTTTCTGACACAAGCTTTGCAAACAAGCTAACAATAAACACAGCCACAGACACCATCCTTGCCTACAACGGCACACCAATGAATGAAGGACTTGAAACAGCCATTGACGAGCTGATAGGACCAAGAGGAAGAGTAGATGCAATACAGTTCATTATTCTGCTTGCGGATGGACAAAGCGAT
This sequence comes from Chloroflexota bacterium, assembly GCA_017610335.1. GTDB lineage: Archaea > Iainarchaeota > Iainarchaeia > Iainarchaeales > JAFCCL01. The sequence goes on from JAFCCG010000033.1 coordinate 5,836, forward strand.
TCAGGAACACAAAATTCTATTGACACACAGGTTGCAAGAGCTAAAACCAACGAAATTTACATCTTCACAATAGGGTTTGGCGGAGACGTTGACGAAACGCAATTGGAAAACATTGCAACCGAAGCCTATTGCCCTAACAAGGCAGCAGGAGACTGCGGCTCATATCACCACATAAGTGACCCTGATGCATTGGACGAAATTTATTTGCTGATTGCTGAAAAGATTGCCGAACTTTCAGGAAGGATGCCTGATGGCGCAACAACCGATATATCACTTGATTTTGGGAAATTTGGAAACGGCACGGAAATAACAAATTACGCACCAGGTATATGGGATGAAGACAACAATGTTCTAAACTTTGAAAACATTGACATAAGGTTTGGATGGGAAGGCAGCTTTGATGCCACAATAACATGCAATTATATTGGATGCGGTGAAGACTTTGTTGAAGGAAGCAGAGTAAGCTTTCCGCCGAGAGATACTATGGTTTCATACTCGCTAGACGGCATTGAACAGGACCCAATTCAATGGCCCGGCAAGTTTGAAGTTGAAACAGTCCTATACTACAATGACCTCGGTATTGAATTTGTTGAAGGACTGTTTTATTCTACAACCGACACAACAGTAAAATACAATGTTTTAAATGAGGGATACCAAAGCATAGCCCTTGATGACATAAATCCGACAGTAAACTTTTACAGTGGAGAAACTTCGGAAACAGCATGTGGAGGAGACAATATTGGCACAGAATCGTTTTCCGAAACACTTGACGCGGCTTATGGTCTAGATTCCGGAATCAATACAAGCGTTAAAGGGAAAACAAATCTTAATAGAAGCGGATATATTTGCATCTGGGTAAACGAGCCACCACAAACAAATGTAATAGAATGCGAGGAAAACAACCAGATTCTAATAAACTGTGACATTCCTGAAACATACATATATGCCATGGACTACTGGGTGTGGGAAAAATGAACCAGCGCGGTGTTTTCATAACTTTTATGGTATTTTTGCTTGTTACAAGCGTTATTGCATTACACGACACCACAAAAAAAAACGATTACAGGCAGGAAAGAAAATACATTGACGATGCTGTATTTAACAAGGTAAACAATGCATTCAATAACCTTTACGAAGAAGTTGTTTCATTAAACAAGGAAGGGAACGCAAGAATTATACAGGAACGGTCGCTGCCTTTTTCATATGACTTTAACAAAAACTCAATTAGCCTAAGCCAGCAGGTTCCGGTAAAATTAAGCGTGATTGACACATACATTGATTCATTGAACATTTACAGCATTTTTACCAACAGCGAAATTATATCAGACCTCAATATTACTACAAAAACAATCCAGAACACAAAATGGAACGGAAGCGAAGAATACCCAGGCCTCAATTACGCAATCCTGCCGCAATGCCTTTTGTATGACATAAACGCAGACAGCATTATGATTTTAAGGGAACTTGAAACAGGGCAATTCGGATGCCTCTCTGACTTCAATTACCTTGATTTGAACATAGTAGACATAAACATTTCAATTAATTCAAACCCGTGCATAGGGGGAAGCTATATCGGAACACTGGAAAAAACAGAAGACCCTGTTCAAGAAGAAACAGACCCGTATTACAGAATATCCATAAATGAAATAAACAGCCAATGTCCCGGAATAGGATGCAAAATAACTGAAAGTGGAAAAGATGAATTATACGGTTATTTTGATCCGGAAAATTACGACCCTGAAGACTCTAAGGACTGGCTTACAATAAATTGTGATACAGGCGGGGGTACAGAACCATGGCTTAGAATAAAACTTGGCAAGGAAAGCGAAAATGACCCATTTCCATTTGTTGCACAAAACTTTGTTGATACACAGCCTGTGGACATTGACCTCAAGGTAACATTTGACTCAAAAGTAGACCTATTTTACTTTACAGGCTTTTCTATAAGCGTTAATAAGGTAAACTTTCCAATAAAGAGGAGAACATAAAAGAAAAAAGGAGGAATTAAATGACGGAAAAAAAGGCACAAATTGCAATGGAATACCTTATCTTAACAGGTTTTATTCTCATAGCAGTGGCCTTAATTTTTGGATTTTCGTTCATAAACTATAACCAAAATATCAGAATAGCCAAAACAAACGAAGCCCTTTCAAAACTTAGCAATGCGGTTGACGATATTTACACAAGAGGCGAAGGAAACACAAGGTTTGTAAAAATAACATGGCCTGACGGAATGAGAGGCATCAGCATAGTGCACAAATGCCTTAATGGAAACCAAGAGACAAACGCAGATAACTGCGATGGAAGCATTGACCCATATGATGACGTGGAATTCAGCGCAATTGCCCTGGAAATGCAATTTCTTAACCAAGACACAATCATTATGGAAGGAACAAGGGCAAAAATATTTGAAGACCTTGAAGGCATGACTGAAACAACCGCACAAGGATTTAACCAATACTCAGGAAACACATACACTGTAAAAATAAGCTGGACCGATAACGGGCTAATAAAACTTAAAAGGGTATAAAAATGCAAAACAGGGGACAAATTTCAATCGAAATAATGATTATTATCATAATTCTCCTTGGGTTATTGCTTGCAACAGTATACATAATGATACAAAGAAATGAGGATATAAACAGGATTTCTACAATTCAAAAAGACACGCAAAAATGCGACAATATCGTCTCAACAATAACAAGCCTCAGTTCAAACAATGGCTATAGCGAAACAGTTGTGACAGAGCTTGAAAAAAATGTGAGAATTGAAAAAGGAAGCGCTATTGTTGGGAACATTAGCTGCAATTACAAAGGAAACGTATGGTTTGAAGGAACAAGTGCCCAAGACGGTTTTTGGCTGATTGGAAAAGAAACATACATTATAAAAAAAATAGGCGATAAAGTGGAGTTTTTTAATGAATAAAAAAGGCCAGGGAATGGCAATTGACCTGATAGCGGCTGTTTTGATATTTATAGTTATAGGTGGAAGCATTATGTTCGTATGGGAAAACAAGAAATTTGAGGTAGAAGAAAGCCTTTTTGAAAATGAAATAATTGCAATGGCTGAAAGGACACTTGACACAATGATAAAAAGCAAAGGCCTTCCAACAAACTGGGAAAACGGAAATGCCTTAAACATTCAAATGCTTGGACTTGCAAAAAGGAACATGATTCTTGACACCAAAAAAGTTGAAAAATTTGCAGAATTAAGCAACTCTCAAGAAGATTACGCAATTCTTAGAACAAAACTATTAATTGGAGGAAACAATTATTACTTTAGGGTCTTTGAACCAGAAAAAGAGAAATATGCAAGTGGTGGAACAATAATCAGCGCAGGCGAAAAGCCTGAAGGAAATGTGGTGGAAGTTAGAATCAGACGGCCCATAAACTACACATACCACAAGGAAGGAATAGATGAAGTAGGAGAAAAAAACCAGCATGGAGCAATAGCCGAAATTATACTGTATTCAGAGTATTGGAGAAGATAATATATGAAAAAAAAATGTTTTACAAAACAAACTCCCAAAAACTTTTTAGGAAAACAAAAAGGTTTTGCACTATCGATTGACGCATTGCTTGCAACAATTTTAACCCTAACAGTACTTACATTTATAAGCTTTGGAATGCAATCAAGTGAAGAATCCATAACGCCATCGGAAATAAGAATAAGACAAAGTGTTGATGACACATTTACTGTTCTTGATAGCAGTGGCTTTCTTACAAAGGCACTTGTTGACGAAGCAGAAGAAAACCCGGCTCTTGCAATCTTGGAAAAAACAGAAACATTTATTTCAAAAAATACAGGACTATATATAAAAGTAACAGAATATTCTGCAGTAGACGATCTGACAGAATGCAAAAACAACAAAACTTTTGAAACATGTTTTAAAGAAACAGAGGAAACCAGTGAAGCAGGAGAAGGCATTCCGGAAAACAAGGAAATAATGCACGGAAGAAAGATTTCAATTGCAAAAATGGCCGGAGCTGATAATTTAAACAACCAATGCCAAATAATAGAAACAATTCTAAAAGAAAAAGAAGAAAAACCAAAAGCCATGTTTCAGACAGAAGCAAAATCTATTTCAACACAGGCAATTGTAAGCAGCACTGAAACCAATCCAGAAGACAATTTTCTTACAAATATTGAATGCTGTACCGACCCAGACGACCCGCAATTGGGTGAAAA
>JAFCCG010000072.1 GCA_017610335.1 Chloroflexota bacterium
CATAAAAACCTGGAAACAATCAAGGAAATTCTGGAAAAAGAATAAGGCATTGAAGCAATCCTGTGCGTTCTTGTTGCAAAAAAACTAGCTGGTCAAACATTTCTGGATTTGGTTTCATTTTTCTTTCTGACTTCCATCCAGCAAAAAAAAGCAAGTGCCATGTAATAAACAGATATTCCTAAAATTGCCATAAAAAGCAGGCCAAAAAGCTCTATCCAGGTCTGTTCTTCAATTCCTCCTGATACAATGCTTAAGGTTGCCATTGCAAAAGAACCGCCCATTGAATTAATATAAGTCCGCTTCTTGAAAGAAGTTTAATTGTCTTACTGCTAAGTGGTTTCATATTAAATAAACTGCATTCAGATATAAAAAAACAGAGGTAACTCGTTTTTGATTAGCATAACGTTTTTAAGTAGTTGTTTTCTTTTTTATTTTTGTTATGCATAAATACAAGTTGCTTATTGGGAGTGCAATGCTTGCTGTTGTAAGTGTTTTGCTGCAGATTTATAAAATTGCCTATCCTTGGGGTGGGTTTATTGACATAGATGTTGTTGGTGTCCCCTGGCTTATTTCAACATTTTTGTTTGGTTTGTCCGGAGGCATAGTAACCTCTGTTGTTTCGGCGCTTGGAATTGCAATTTTTGCTCCAACAGGTCCTATTGGCGCCTTTATGAAACTGCTGGCTACGATTGTAATGGTTGTTATTGTCGGAGTTGTTGGAAAAACAATTGGTTTTAACAAAAAAGGGATTGCGGTTGCGTTTGTTGGATGTCTTATTGCAAGACCTGTTTTAATGGTTTTTTTCAATTATTATCTTGGAATTCCGCTATTTTTTGGAATGCCTACTGATGTGGCTTTGCAGGAATTTCCACCAGAACTTTTTATAATTCCGAATGTTCTTCTTGCAATTATAGACTTTTGGGTTGCCTATGTTCTTGTTTTTGGGACAAAGCTGAGGGCGCGGGTAAATGTTAAATCTTGAAAATTTTTCTGTTTCATTTGGTCAAACAAAGGTTTTAGACCGATTAAGTTTTGTTGTTGGGTCAAATGAAAAGCTTGCAATTATTGGACCAAACGGAAGCGGAAAGTCAACACTTGCTCTGGCAATTTCTGGTGTAATTCCTGATTTTATTCAGGCAACTGTTTCTGGAAAGTCCTGTTGTAAAAACAGTGTTTTGATAATGCAAAATCCCGCATCTCAGTTTTTTGCAATGACTGTAAAAGAAGAGCTTGGTGAAAAAGGAGTTGCTTTTGCAAAAAAAATTGGTTTGAAGGATTTGTTTGATAGAAATGTCTTTCAATTAAGTGATGGTGAAAAACAAAAAGTAAATCTTGTTGCAAACCTTTCTTTGAATCCAAAAGTTTTGCTTCTTGATGAGCCGCTTGAACTTCTTGACCCTGTTGAAGCAAACAGGTTCAGGTCATTTCTTCCAAAAATTAAGGGAAAAACTATTGTTTGGTTTGATAAAGAAAATCCACATCTTTTTGGTTCGCGAAAAATATTTTTGGGAGATTGCAAAAAACAAAGGCTTCCTGGAAAAAAACACCTTCAATTGCATGGAACCGCGCTTAAGGCAAATTTTTTGGTAAAACGTGACGATTTTTGTCTCAGAATTGATTTTTCAATGCATTATGGTGAAAAAATTGCTTTGATTGGGCGCAATGGCTGTGGAAAAACAACTTTGCTAAAAGCCATTGCAGGGATTGAAAAATTTTCCGGACAAGTTTCTTTTAAGGGCAGACCAAGTTTTGTTCCACAAAATCCTTCGCATCTTTTTTTTAATGAAACAGCTGAAGAAGAACTTACTGAACCAAAAAATGCAAAAAAGCTTGGAATAGGTCATTTGTTAAAGCAAAATCCTGCGGAATTAAGCAAGGGCCAGCAAAAGCTTTTGAGTGTTGCAACAATCAAGGATAATAAAGGTCTTGCATTGCTTGATGAACCAACAACCTGGCTTGATCAAAAAAACAAGGCAGCAGTCTACAAATTTATTACCGAAAGTAGCCAGCCAATGGTTATTGCAACCCATGACAGGCAGCTTTTGCAATATTGTGACCGGGTTTTTTTGGTTGAAGGAGGTGAAATGCGTTTATGTTCCAGTACAGCAGCAAATCGCTTTTTTCAGGGGTAAAAGAGCAATATAAGCTTGGTTTTCTTTTTCTTGCTTTTGCAGTGGCATTTTTGTTACAGGATGTTTTTCTTTTATTTTGTCTTTTTGCAGTTCTCTTAGCACTTCTTGCCATTGCAGGCTATCGTGATTTTTTTGGGCTCTTTATTGGATTGGTTCCTTTTCTTGTCCTTGCAGATATTGGTTTTATTATATTTCTTTCAGATACAAATATTGATCTTTTTCACCTTACTATCAGTTCAAATTTGCGAATATTTTGTCTTTTTACAGCAACTGCCTTTTTTACATTTTCAACAGATGTTTTTGCTCTAATAAAACTTTTTGACAAAATGCATTTTCCTGAAGAAATCTGTCTTCCTGTTTATGTATTGTTCAGGTTTTTGCCCGAAATAGAACATGACCTTGTTGAAATTGCAGGAATTCAAAAAATTAGAGGCATAAGCAAAAGAAAACCGGTTCTTTACATAAAATCTGTTATGGTCCCGCTTTTGTTTACTGTTCTGCAAAAATCCGATGACCTTGCAATAGCTTACTTTCTTAGAAAAAAAAGAGAACAAGATTATTTGAAATAAAATTCTGGTAAAACATAGTTTTGGTAAAATAAAATTCTGGTAAAACATAGTTTTGGTAAAATAAAATTCTGGTAAAAACATTCTGGTAAAATAATTCAAGTAAAATAATTCAAGTAAAATAATTCAAGTAAAATAATTCAAGTAAAATAATTCAAGTAAAATAATTCAGCGTTCTATTGTTTCTTTTCTTCCTGGCCCAATTGAAACAATTTTTGCTTTAATTTCAAGTTCTTTTTCAATGAAGGCAACATATTCCTGTGCTTTTTTTGGAAGCTGTTCCATGCTTGTTGCAGTACTGTCCATTTTAAATCCTGG
>JAFCCG010000073.1 GCA_017610335.1 Chloroflexota bacterium
AACAAACCAAAGAGCTTACGAGCTAATGGGCAAAACATGCTGCGCAATTGGAACCTCAACACCGTCCACATACGTTGCCAAGCTAATTCAAGATCTTGGAATAAACTTTATCAACTCAACAACTACCACAATGATTACCCTCACCAGCAAACTAAAAGAACAAGGAATAAACCCAAAAAAGTTTAGAATCAAAAAAATTTGCATTGGAGGAGAAGTACTTACAGAACAAAACAAAAAATATTTACAAGAAAATTGGAACGCAGAAATATTCAACAAATTCGGAGCAACAGAGACCGGTCTTTTTGGCGGAGAATGCGAAAAACATTGTGGAACGCATGTAATCTTGAACAAAGCAATGCCCTTAATTCGCTATAGCACTGGTGACCTCGCAAAACTCACAAGAAAAAAATGTGGCTGTGGAAGAAAAACAACCAGAATATGGATTAAAGGAAGGATTTCCGACACCATTCTCATGCAAGATGCCGTCAAACTAGCACCCTTCCAAATAAACGAAGCATTGGACAAAACAATACCACACCACTACGAATACAATGTAAAATACAGGGCGAAAAACGGCATAGACAAAATAAATTTTTTAATAGAATTACCTAAAAAACACCAAAGCGAAGAACTAAAAAACAAAATCAAAAAATCTTTGGAAAACTCTTCGCTTCCAGTCGCAAGAGGAGTACAAAAAGGAATTCACACTTTCAACATAGCTTTTGTAGATAAAAACTCGTTGGAAAGAACTGCTAGAGGAAAAATAAAAGACAAGTTTTGTTTCACCAAAATCAAATAAAAACAATATGCCAAGTGTCTACCATGAAAAAACAACCTCCAAAAAAACTATTCAAAAATTTGGCATTTCCTATAGAAGATAGTGCTATCTTAAGATACTCTTTCAGATTTCCAAAAATGCAATCCTTTTTCAAAAAAACAAGCATAAAAGAAGGGTCAAGAATATTTAAACTACTATTATACAAAGACGTCGAAATTTTTATTAAAGACGAAACCACTCTAATGCATACAGGAACTTATAAAACACTTGACGCTTGCGTTTCAATCGCTTTTTGCAAAAAACTTGGTTTTAAAAAAATAGCCTTTTCCTCAGGTGCAAATCTTGGCTCTGCAATTTCAGAATACGCAAAAAAGCAAGGCATTGAAACATTCTCCTTTCATCCAACTTCAACCATTGAAAAACTCAATCCTCTTTTTTTCAATAACAAAAACTCACACGTCATAAGTGTCACCAAACACGAAAAAGCAATAAAGAAACTGACAAAAGAATTCGCACAAACCTACAACATTCCCTTAATTCCTCCACTAAAATGGCGTTTCGTTGCATCTGCTTTCAGAGCTCTTGAAATAGCAGAATATTCAGAAACAAACAACAAATTCGATTGGATCGCGCAAATAGTTTGCGCAGCTTACGGTCCTATTGGAATTTACAAAGAATTCGAAAAACTGGCAAAAAAATACACTTTTCGGGCCCCAAAATATTTAGGATTGCAACAACATGCTAATTGCCCAATGGTTAACGCTTGGCAGGAAAACCAAAACCATCTTTGCCCAAGACACATTAATGCAAAGCCAGCTAAATATATCGAAAAAGCCCTTTACAACACAAATCCTGCTAAAAGCTATCCCCTACTTTTCGACCTACTAAAAAAACATGGAGGAAACATGCTTTCAGTGGACTTAAGTGACTACACTAAAGCAACAAAGTTCAAAAAAAAGTTATCTAAACACAAAATAAACTTTACAACAAAAACTCTTGACCGAAGAAAAGAAATCGTTGAAAAAAGCGGACTGTTAACCCTTGGCGGCACATTAAAAGCAATTGACAAAGGAGTTGTCAAAAAAGGCGAGTCGGTTCTCTGCTTGTTAACAGGAGGGTGTGGTCCCTTCACTGAAAAAACTTTGATTCCCGCTAATGTTATCAAAAAAGAAAAGATAAAAGACGCTGTAAAATTACTTGGCACAGACTTCGGCCTAAATTAAGTAAAAGGCATTTAAATCTTTTCCCGCTAGATTGATACAGTAAAAATGAGTCTTTATGCGGTAATCGGCACCCAGTGGGGTGACGAAGGAAAAGGAAGAATCATCGACAACCTGGCTAAAAAGATGGATTTTGTTGCACGCTACGCTGGTGGGCCAAATGCTGGGCACACAGTCATAATCAACGGCACCAAATACATTTTGCATCATGTACCCAGTGGCATATTTAACAAAAACAATCATTGCGTTATTGGAAACGGTGTTGTAATAAACTTATTTGAATTAGATAAAGAAATCAAAGAACTTAATGATAAGGGCATTGAAACAGAGGGAAGAATTCTGATTAGCGAAAGAGCGCATCTGATAATGCCTTACCACCAGGTCTTGGACTATGTTGAAAATGAAAAAATAGGGACGACCGTAAGAGGCATTGGTCCAACATATGTTGACAAGGTTGAGAGAAAAGGAATTCGTTTTATTGATGTTTTGGACGAAAATGTTTTCAGGGAAAAACTATTTTCTGCAATAGATAAAAAAACCCAGCTTTTGCAAAAAATTTACGGGGTAGACAATGAAAAACTGAAAGAAATTCTAAAACAGGTTTTCTTAAACAAAAACAAAGACTCTAACTACATGCGTTTCTTTGAGGAGAAAAAAGGTTTCAACAAAGAAAATATTTTCAAAGAATTTTTAGAACGAGGAAAAAAATATACCAAATACCTTGTAAACACCACCTATCTTTTGGACAAGGCCATAGCAAACAACAAACAAATATTGGTTGAAGGAGCTCAAGGTGTTTTGTTAGACCTTGATGTAGGCACATACCCTTTTGTGACATCCTCAAACTCGGCTTCGGGCGGAATCGCTACTGGGTTGGGAATTGGATTAAGGAATTTTAATGAAATAATTGGGGTTATAAAAGCATACACCACCAGAGTTGGCAACGGTCCCTTTCCAACAGAACTGAAAGATGAAATTGGTGAACGGTTGACAGAAAAAGGAAAAGAATTTGGTTCTACTACTGGCAGAAAAAGACGTTGCGGTTGGCTTGACACAGTTATTTGCACATACTCAATTGCCACTAGCAATATAACTAGTATTGCATTGACGAAGCTTGA
>JAFCCG010000074.1 GCA_017610335.1 Chloroflexota bacterium
TTTTTCAGTTGCTGGCTTTTTTTTTCTTTTTAAAAATCCAAACAATCCTGCTTTTTTTTCAACAGGCTTTTCTTTAGCTGGTTCTGCTTGTGAAGTTTTTTCGCCTGGCTTTTTTATTCCTGCCGGAATTTTTTCAGCAGGCTTTGTTGCTTGCGTTGCTTTCGTCTGTTTAGTTATTTGTTTTGTTTCAGTTGCATTTTTCTCTTCAGGTTTTTCTGCAGTTGATTTTACGGTTTCTTCTGTTCCTTCAACCATCCAGGGTGGCAGTTTTTCTTTCTGTGTTTGTTGCTGGTTTTGGCTGAGTTCTTTTGCACCCACAGCCATTTCCTTATCGGTGATTTTTTCACTTTTTTCTTTTGGCTTTTTTGGTCCGCCTTTTTTCTTTTTGATAAATACTATCAATACAATTACTACTATAACTCCAATAATTCCTGCAATTGCAAAAATCATAAAACTATCCAATTTAAACGGGAGTCCTGGAATTATCGAGCCTTCTTCAACAGTAATGATTAGAGTTTGTTCAAATGCGGTTCCGTTTTCTGTTAGACCGCTTATAGTAAAAGAATAATTTCCTGGTTTTGTTGATTCAGGTATTTTAAAAGGTCCGAATATTGCAGGGCATTGTTCTGGTGGCATTGTTACTGATGGAATTCCAAGATTGTTTTCAATTGAAAATAATTCAATCTTGTCTTCACATTGCAGTATTATGTTTACTTCTTCACCTCTTGTAATATTTTGTACTGAAAGAGATGCTTGTGTTTCTCCAGTTGATGGTGGTAATGCACCTGCTTCAACTACTACAATTGTTTTTTTGCTTGTTGAAGACATTTCTAATGTTTCTGCTGTTAGCACTGCCTTAAAAGAGCCAAGAGTTAAATATGTATGGCTTGTATTTGTATCAAATAATTCTGGTTCTGAACCGTCTCCAAAATTAATTGTACATGTTACAGGCGATCCTCCTGTATCACATCCTCCTGTGAACTCAACTGTAAAAGGGATATTTCCTGATTGTGTTTTTACTTCAAGGTTTGTAATTGGTTCTGAATCACAAGTTTGATAAATATAAAAATAATTGCAGTCGGCATTCTATTTTTGCTTCGTTGTTTAAGTCAATACCTTTTGCCTTAATTTCTTTTGAACTTTCTTTAAGGAATCTTATTTTTGTTGTATTGCCATCCATTGAAAGTTTAGTGCAGCTGTTTATTATTCCTAAAACTTTTCCAATAACACTTCCGCTTTCAAGTACAAATGTTTCTTTTCCTTCGACTTCAATGTCGCCTGTAAATCCTTGTAATAATGAATTGTCAGACATTGAAAGAGCTTTTACTTTTACTCCTGATGGCTTGTTGTTTTCTCTTCCAAAAATTTTGCTGTTTTCAAGTTTAAGTGTTCCGTTAAGTATTATCTGCCCTGGTTTTCCGCCAAGTCCCATTATACTGCTTCCATCTTTCAATGTAAGGTTGTCGGCTTGAATTAATTGAATTGTTTCACTTGAAGTATTTGATAAGTTTTTAATGCTTGATTCTTCTTCGAGATAAATGTCAGAATTTGATTCAATATATCCTTTTAGGTTTTCAATATAGCTGTTGTCTTTTATAATAATTCCTGTTTGTCCATTTTCAATTTTTATTGCTATTTCATCAAAACTTCCAACTCCTCTGATATAGCTTCTGTCTTCAATTGAAATGTTTTCAGCTTTAATTGATCCAATGTTTTGAAGGTATCCGCCATTTGAAAGGGTAATGTTTTTTGCTTTTAACGAGTTCATATTTTCAATGAACGAACCTGAAAGAGAAAGCGTTCCTTCAATATCTATTTCCATTTCTTTTACAGCGTTTCCTGAAATGTAAACAGCAAGCGCTTCATTAGGTCGTTCAAGTGTAATGTTTCTTACGCTTTTTCTATTTCCCAATGGCGCAATTGAAATTAAATAATTCTGCAAGCCGCCAATCCTTTGCTTGATTGCTGTTTGGTTTGCAGGTCTTAAAGGTGTTGCCGCTGCCTGATTAAAGTCGTGAGTGGTATTGGTATCTCCTGTTAGTACAAGGTCCCATTCAATATCCATTCCTAATGGTTCTATAAATCTGAGATTATCAGCAACCTGTATTACTGCGCTTTTAATTTTCCACTCAACTACCTTTAGCTTGTCGTGGGTATAATCTCCGTCAGCCAGTATTTTTTCCCAAAAGTCGTCTATATCCTGCTGTGTAAACGCAATCTGCGAAGTCGTAATATTGCATATAAAAGTAATCTTGTTTGTATCAGAAGTTCTTTCAACAGAATCACATAATTCATATACAGCGTTGGCACTGCCTAGCAAAAGAATGAAACATATGCCCAAAAACAGAATTTTTGCTTTCATCCTATCCTTTTACTTCTTTTCCAAATAAAAGGCTTTTCTTTAGCTTTTTTTTTGTTTTTTGCCTGTTTGTTTTCAAAAAAAGGACGAAAGTTTGTGTTGTTTTCCGCCTTGAATTAAATCTTCTTTGCTGTATCCCAGTTCTCTCATTATTTTTATTACTGCTGGAACAACCTGGTGTTCTATATAATAGTCTGCATCGTAATTTCCTTTGTTGACATATTCCTGCAATTGTGCTTTGTCACTAATGCTTTTTCCGTTCTTGGTGATAATATATCCAATAACGCTTCCTACCTCAATTTCTTTGCCTTTTACAACTGCCTTTTTTGCAGCAGCAACATGTGGACCAATTGCGGCATATTTGTCAAGATTTCTTTTAATTTGGGTAAAAACAACAAGGTCTGAATTGCTTACTTTTCCGTCTCTTAAATCATCAATTGTTTCCCTTATTTTTTTCAAAGCCTTTTCAGGATTTCCTTCTGCAAGAACTGCTGTAATAACAGACTTTTGAGTTTCTTTTGCAATTGAAGACCAATCTCTTCTTACATATTCAAAGCCGACAATTTTCAAATTGCCCTCATAATCAATCAAAGCATATTTTTTCTTTGCACCTTCCCCTGATTCTTTCGTGACAAAAATTCCTCTTTTGAAAAAACCTTCAAGTTCAAGGTTCATTACTCCTGGAAGTTGTTTATTAATTTTTTCAACAAATGGCTCAACTTCTTTTTTCTCCATTCCTTTCGGAATTGTTAAAAATGCGGAATCTGTATCTGAATAAAGCAAACCAAATCCTGCCTTTTCAGCTTCTTTGCCAACCCATTGAACATACTGTCTTGCCCACGCAGTGATTGCTGAAGCACATTCTCTTGAATAAAGTCTGCTTCTGCTGTAACCAAGATAACCGTAAAAAGAATTTAGCAAAATTTTCAATGCTTTTTGTCTTGCATTCAACAATAGGAATTTTTTGTCTTTTTTGTCAAGAGCCTTTGCTTCTTTTTTTATCTTCATTCTTTTTTCAAACAATGATTTTAAAATTTTTGGAACAAGGCCTTTTTTCTTTAAACAAAACCATTGCTCGTTTGGAGAAATATTCTTTTTCTCACATTCTTTGTGGTTGCATTTCAAACTATCAGGACTGATATTGTGGCTGATAATAATTGTCGGATAAAGCGAACTGAAATCCAAAACTGCAATATTTTCATGCAATCCTGATTCAGGCTCTTTAACATAACCGCCCTTTATCGGATTCATTAACCTTTGTTGAATTGCAGCGTCATCCGGTTTGTTTGCAATCAGCATATTTGTTTTCCTGCACTTGTCCATTATAAGATATTCAACAAGCATTGAAGCACTTGCCCGGCCAACATCAAAAAGAGTTTGTTTTACAATTCTGCAAAGTTCTACTACTAGTGGTAAATATTGTTCTGCAATTTTAAGAGTATACTCTGAATCCTCTGCACAATAATCTGCAAGCCTGTCAATTCCTTTTCTTTTATCCCAAAGACTGTTGATTTCATCAGACTTAATTTTTTCC
>JAFCCG010000034.1 GCA_017610335.1 Chloroflexota bacterium
GCTGAAAGGCCTTTCTTTGACTTTAGAACAATGCATGAAGAATTAATAGAACAACGAAGACAAATGATTGATAAAGCCGGCTTTATATTTGGAGTAAAAACACCAGAATATAAAGCAAAATTGCGACCAACCGCAAAAAATCTTGCAGGAGTTGTTTCAAAAAAAATTGACGGAGTGGAAGTAACAGAACCCTGGAAACCTTGGAGACCAGTTCTTGCCAATAAATGGCTTGCAATACACCCGCTTCAACTGGGATATGCAATTATTTCATCCAAAAAAGGAGGATTGCGGAAACTTAGGAGAGATCAAAGAACTGCCAAAATAATTGAAGCTCTGGACAAAAGATATACCCCAGAAGCAGCAGAAATGCTAATAACTTACGAAGCAGAAACAGAAAGGGCATTACAAGAGCTTGGAGCAGCTGTTAGCACAAATCAAGTAAATTCGGAAAATAAAAACAGGTACATTAAAAGATACAACAAAAAATTGCTGGATGCAGAAGTAGACTTCAATAACAAATCAACCGACATAATACTAGGGTATCTGAGAGAATTAAAGAAAAAAAAGGTACTAAAGTAAAGAAAGATACTAAAATAAAGAAAAACATTTATTCCGCTCTGATTCAAGACATTGAAAGCCTAACTTGCTTCACCAAATTCAAGGTCTTAAAATGCCAATACCGCTTTCCAAAGATTCAAGCCCTTGAAACACTTACACTACTTCCTTCCTTCAGGCCGAATTTTTTTCTAAGATTTAAGGAAGAGATTACTTCAATTTCGTTCTTTTTGTGAGCTGTTCGCTCAGGAAAAATTATTGCAGCAGGCTGTTTGCCTTCAACTAAAACCTTGAATGCCCTGATTTTTCCAAAACTGCGTTCACCTGTTTCAAAACCTAAAATTTCAATAAAAGGCATGGCAGAAACAAAGCCTGCAAGCTCTGCCTGATCAATTTCAAGATTAAGGGTTCCAAAAAAGGGCCTAAAGCCAAGAAATTTTTTGAATTGCTTTAAGTAAAAAGGCCTGCTTATGTAATAACGCCCTTCTCCAAGACCAATCTTTACCCTACCATGCAAGACCTTGCTTTTGTTTTGTTGAAAAAGCTTTTGCAGTGAAAAAAATTGAAAACGAAGCAATTCAATACCTTCAGTTGTTAACGAAATACTACAACCACTTGGCGACGCATTCAGGAAAATAAGCCCTGATTCCTTCAATTCCCTTAACTTTCTTGAAACCGTTTGCTGGCTTATCCCAAGTTCTTTGGAAATTTTTGCCGTAGAAGTTTTAAGAACAGAATGCAATCCACCTGATTGAACTGCAAGAAAGAGAAGAAATTGCGCATTGTCTTTCAAAAAGCAGCACCCCTTAAACCCTGAAAAAAATGCAAAAAACTTTTCAAAAGGCTTCACCTCTTAAGCCTTTTTTCAATTCCAATTCTTGCAACACAAATTACAGTCATTAAAGTTAGTATAAAGAGTAACATTTCAAGCGGTGCTGAAGGCAGGCTTGGCAAATTGAAAGGTGTTTCAGCAGAGCCTCCGACATTTACATTCATTGTGTTGCCGCCTGGAAGAGTGCTTGAACTACAATCTTCCCTGTGCCTTGTGTCAAAACCACTTGTCTTAAAGGCTTCAAGTAATGGCAAAAGCTGTGCATTATAAGGTCTCCAAAGTTCGTCTTCAGGGTCATACCAAAAAGCACCATTCGGACCTCTCGCCATTAGGAGTGTTTCAGGCACCATATCATTATAGGTTATTTTTGGAATCCCGTTATCTGCAGAAAAGTCAAGAGTATGATTTTTTCCGTCCTTTGTTGTAAACTCTATTCCTTCAGGTGTTTGTTCTATACCTCCAACAATTGCCTGGTCATAAACTTCACCGGTCTGTTTGTCAATTATTGAAACACGGTCCTGACAACAGCCTTCATTTTGCGGATTGCACCCAGGACTTGTTTTTTCGCTGTAAAAAACAAACCTGTGCCGGTCTGTGTCAAATATCTGGAACGGTCCCATTTTTTCTATCGCAGTATTAAAATTTCCAACCTTTTCAGTTATCTGACTGCTGTCACCTGCGTCAAGATTTGGAATTGCTTCAAGATTTATTGCAGGTTCAGGACATCCTGTTTCTGCGTTTATAACTTGATCAAGTGTTGCCTTTAGGCCACTTACCTGGCTTGGTCTTAAAATGCTTCTTTCATGATGCCTTAACCAAATTAAAAGTTCTGCAGGATTGCCTCCTGAAGCAGGTTTGTAAAGAATTACACCATTCTTGAACTGTACTGAAACCATATTACCTGCAGAAATTACCCTTCCATTCAAAAGAGTAGTATTCATATCAGCCATTACTACAACACGGGCACTTGGTCCGTAAACTATTTCACGCGGACTTCCGTTTGCAATAATACTTTTTTCACTAGCACTTGCAGTAATACTTGGATATCTGTCAGTTACAATTGCTTCAGCTCTTCCAAACGCTTCAGTAATATCCATAGTTGTTAATGAAACCCCTGTTTGTTCCAAAACATTTTGCCTGATACAATCCAAAGTTTTTTGATCCAAAACTTTAAAGTTTCCCCGCCAATCCATTTCAAACAATTCAATTGCAGGACCTGTTGGCAAAACAACACGACCAATTCTCTGAGGAATTACTTCTGCAGGAACTCTTCCGTCAGGACCTGACATTCTTACATGATCTTCACTTGAAATAACTTTTTCAGCAGGCTTTCCTTCCTGTTTTACAGAAATTGAGCCGTCTTTCTTGTCAACAATTATTGCAACACCCTTGTCGTCATCTTCAAGTACAGACACACTATGGTCGTCATAAACTGCAGGCTGTGTATTTCCCTTAAACCAAAAGAAAAACATTTTTTCAAAAAATGCAACACCATATGTTTCGCCTTTTGTTTCAAAATCAAGCTGAAGCAATGCAGCAGACTTA
This sequence comes from Chloroflexota bacterium, assembly GCA_017610335.1. Lineage (GTDB taxonomy): Archaea > Iainarchaeota > Iainarchaeia > Iainarchaeales > JAFCCL01. The sequence continues at coordinate 2,933 of JAFCCG010000034.1, forward strand.
GCTTTTTGACCCAGCATTTCAGCCTGACCAGTAATCTTTTCCTTTGCAAGCTCTACAACACTTTTGCCCTCTGTTTCATCCTGATTCCAAATCCTTTCGTAAATAGGCCTGTTAGCGGCATCGGCTTCAGAAATTGTTGACAAAGTATAAGGCTGTCCTTTATCATCAACAGGAGGCTTGTTGCCGGCTGCTTCTTTTTCCTGCACAGGGCTTCCGCGCACAAGGTCGTCAATGTTTTGAATTAGGTCAATTGCATTTTTACTTGCATTTGCATTAGGAGTTTCAAGCCCTTTCTTTGAAGAATCATACGGTGAATACATGTGAAGATAATAACCTTCAATGTCATCAACACAATCCTGTAACTTCGGAGCCAAAAAGGCTTGTTGAAGTGCTGAACCAACAAGGCCAACTCCGAAAAAAATGAAATAACCGAGACTTTCAGTAACTGCAAGCAATCCTCCAATTCTTTGAGGGTCGTCTCCCAAAAAGCCAAGACCCATGTCTTTTACTACAGCAGCACAGGTTTTGCCATCCTTTCTTGCTTCAACAAGGTCTGTGTCACTTGCTTCCTGCCCCAACTCTTGCATAGACTCTCCGCTTATATTTGTATGATGCGCAAATGCAATAAGTGTTGTTCCGTCTTCTGCAACAGCGTCATCAATAATGTCTTCAACAAAGTATGAGGTCATATCCTGTTCCACATTAAATGCAATTACTGCTCGGCCCCTTCCCTTGTCTTCCAAGTTTGAAAGTTCTTCCTGTGAAAGAACTATTGGAAAAGTAAAGTATGCAACATTTTCAACACCTCTTCTCCATCCACTTGAAGGAGAAGTCCACTTATCATAGGCTTTGTCTATAGAACTTGGGGCAATTTTTTCAGTTGCATAATTTAATACTGCTTTCCACGGAAGCTTGTTCAAAACCTGCACAAAAATCTCTCCTTCGTCACTTCCATGCTGTGCAAAGACATCAATGAATGCATCGTCAAAAATTGTTTCGTCCTCTGTATAAAGTTCAACCTCTTGCCAGGAATCAGGAAGCATAAAAGCAGACAATCCTTCAAATCCAAAAGCTCTTTTGCCACCCCAGTAAAGATATGGTTTTAGTGTCCACTCTAATGCACCACGAACACTTCCCAAATAGCTTTTAATCAATTCCTGCTCATGCGCAAATGCTTTGTCAAGCAAACTATAATATTTCCTACTTTGCCCTGCAAAATTCTTTTCAATAAGAGTATTGTAAAGCCTGTCCATATTAAGTGACATTGTATTCATAATCCTGTCAGATCTCAGGTCTACTAATCTTTTTGCATACATTTCAGGAGATTCAAGATGGTCAAGCTTCCAGTTTGAAGTATAAATATCTACCTTTCCTGTAGGAGACTCTTTCATAATATAAGGAATTGTTGATTCATTAATTTCAATCAGTTCGCCTTTTTCAGTCATTGCCGCCTTTTTGACATATCTTGAAAAGCCCTTTTGTAAATCCTCTACAGGAACAGTATCAAGTAATTCACCGGTTTTATCAACTCTATATATTTCAAGCATTTTACCCTGGGTTGCAAATTCAAAAGCATCATCACCCCAGCCATCTGATTCACCCTTAACGGTTTTTATAAATCCACCCTGAACCTTTGCAATAGGTTTGCTGTCTCCAACAATATTAACAAAGCCACCTGTGTCCTTGTATTTTAATGCATTAGTGTAAAGCCCTGTAACCTCTTCCTTTGCCCATAATTCTGTTGCATCAAGTCTTAAAATTTTACCATCTGCCTTGAGCATAAGATCTGCATTGGTTGCACCCCAATCTAAAAGAGCTGCTTTTGCCTGCGGACTGCTTGCACCACCACTTGCAGAATTTACAATTGCCTTGTAAGCATCTGCTTTTTGCTGCCATATTGCCTTGTTTGTATGAGCATAAGCCCTCAAATCGCTTATTTGTTTAAAAAATTCTCCTCTTTGAATCGGGTCAGTCATTTCATCAAGATAGCCGCCTGGCTTTGACCACTCATTCATGTTTTTCCTAAAACTTCCTCCTTTAATAAAAGCATAACCTGAATCCCAGTCTCCTGTTGATTCAATTCCTTTTGTCCAGGCGTCTCCAAAACCATATTTGTCTGTTCTTGTAACCATTCTTTTAAGCCTTGCTTCTCCCAAAATCCCACTTGGTTCATAAAAGGTTCTTCTAAACCACTGCAATATCTTGCTGTCAGTTATATCCCATGCAAATCCTCTGCGCTTTAACCAACCGGCATACTTTTTTGCGGTTCCGACAAGAGTTGGTCCAAAGGTTGAAACAACCATTTCTGTTGAAAACCAACTGTTATAATATTTGTCAAACATGCTGTAAATGCTTATCAAACTTTCAGAATCATTACCGGCTGTTTTCATACTTGCTCCAATTTCTTCCGCAAGCACACTGTTTGGAATTAGCTTAACCTCTTTTTGAACATATTTTGCCTGAAGTGATTTAGGGTCAGTGCTTGAAGAAATGTTTAGCTGAATATTTTTAAGCTGTTCTTCATTATACTGGCCAGTACCGCCAAAAATCCCATCAGGAGTTATCCAGTCTGCAAAATCATCCCATACAGTTTTAACATTGTTAACAATTCCATCACCACTGTTTCTGTAAGAAAGCTGTTCATCAGTTAAAGGACAGCCTCTTTCTTCTGCTTCAAGCCTTGGCAAATCCCTGCATTGCCCTAACCTTATTGTGTCATCAAGACTTACTCCAAAAGCAAAAGGACCAGGAAACCATTTGTTAAACCATGGAGAAATTTCTCCAACATCCATTTTACCGGCAGGCATTTCGTTTACAATTGCTTCACCGTCATCTGTTTCCTGAACAATTACATCATTTTTAAGCATATCCCGGTCCTCATTTTGCCCCCTGCCACTATTAATATTATCAACACTAAAACCAAGATTTTCAACCTCGGTTTTTTGCTTAAGATTTGCAACCTCTTCAGGAAGCAGGATGTTTTCTCCAGGATATCTTTCAGTCTCAGGAGAAAAACAAGCAAATTCAACATCTATTGGGGCGTCAATTACTGTTGGCTGGTCTGTACCAGTTGATAGTGTGTCGTCTTCAGCAGTTATTATTGTTGAAGGAAGCTCTTCTCCAAAAGCCGGACTAAGAGTAAGATTTAGCATTAATGCAATTAACAAAAGGCAAGAAAATTTTTGAAAATCTTTTTTTAGTAACTTTGTATTCATAAACCCCACCATAAAAGTTCAAAAATTCCAGTATAAATCCACGGAAAAATAAAAAGAATTATTATCCAAGCGGCAAAAGCAGTAATAAAAATTGCAATAAACAAATTTGCAAGCTCTGGCAATTTTGTTTTTTCTTTGAATTTTTCTTCCACAAAAGAAGCAAAAAAAATCAAAGGCATTAACAGCACTGCAAAAATAAACGCAGTAATTACATTTTTTACAATTGTCAAAATTACCATCATTGCATAATCAACTAAAGTAAGCTGCATAAATTCAGGCAAAGGCATTCCTGCAAAAGGGCTTGCAAAATAACCCAAAGCATAAGGAATCAAATAAGCCAAAAAAACAATCGGAAACAATACGATAAACGTGGTAACAAAAGCCGAAACAATCCAACTTTGCTCAAAAGTCGCTTGAATTCTCTTGCCAAGCTTTTGCCCAACCAAAACAACCAAAAAAACAGGAATTGCCACAATTAAAGAAAGCCTGATTAAATCAATCAAACCAAAAACCAATCCTGCAATAAAATCCAAAGGCATAATAGATATAGAAAGCAAAACTAGTATAAATATCTTTATATAATAAGAAAAATATAAGGAACCACAAGGTTTGACATAAGAAAATAAGTCACCTTAATTCCAACATTCACCAACATTTACAAACCAGGAATAATAAAATAAATAGTCTTAATTCCGGCGTCCTTTTGCTTTTTCACCAAAGGCTTTGAAATTCCCTTATTATTCAAAGGGTTATAATCAGCCCTCATCTGCAAAAGACTCAACTGCTTTCCAATAGTATAAATACTGGAACCTGTTTTTTCACTCAAATCACTCAAAGTCAAAGGCCTGTTAGCAAGTTCAAGCAGAATTTTTTGCTGCAAAAGAGACAACTTTCCCAAAAGGACTTTGTCCAAAACAACATTTTTTTCACTTAAAGGCTTTTGCAAAGCTTTTTCCAAAGGCAAAATTTTTTCCCACCACAGAAAAGGCAAAACACCTGTACAAAAAAAAACAAGCTTTTGCCACTTTCTACAATTAATTAGTTAACTAAAAGAATTTAAAGGGAATTGAATAACGAAAAAGAAAACGTTGGCAAGATTTATTAAGGAAAACAGACTAATCTCTTTTTATGAAACATAGAAGAACCAACAGAACAGTTGTAATGCAAAAAAAAACTGCTGAAAGATGGCCTGAACAAAAAATAGCAGAACAAAGATATAAAAAATTTGTAGAACCAATACTGGAAAATTTAAGAATCCATGCAAGAAAACTAACAAGCGACCCTGCCACTGCCGACGACATGGTCGAAGAGGCAGTAATAAAAATAATTGCGAATTCAGGAAAATATGAGCCGAAAAAAGGCTCAAAGAAAACATATACCCTCCAAATAGGGATAAGGCGCATGATAGAGTTTAACAGATCAGAAAAAATAAGAAAAAGAAGCATAAGCTTAGACAAGATTAATGAAGATTTTTTGTCAATACGCATTAAAAAAAAGAAGCCAGACCAATTTGACCAAATTACAAACGCAAGCAGAAAAGAAATAGCAGCAAGGGTAAAACAGCTTTTGGATAAAACAAGGATTTCCCAAAATATCAAAAATACCTTTGCATTTTACACCGGGCTTGAAGACGGAAAGATTAAAACCTACCGAGAAACAGCCGCACATTTTAAAATCCCAATAGGAAGCGTTAAAAGCAGAATAGCAGTTGCAAGAAAATCGCTTAAAAAAACAATTAAAAAAAGTTGAGGGCAAGCCCTCCAAGCAGGCAATTGCCGAAAATTGGAACAGGATTTAAAAAGCCTGCAAAGAAAACATTGCCAAGAAAGCAAAAAAAAAATTCAAGGCAGACAAAACAATATACTTAGATACTGTGTTAGCACAGTATTTATTAGAGGTGTTTTTTTGACTACTGTAACAATTTCGGTTTCTGATGAACTGAAGAACAAAATGATTAAGTTTCCTGAGGTCAACTGGTCTGCTGTTGCAAGAAAGGCAATTCTTGAAAGGATTAAATTTTTTGAAAAAATGGATAAGGCTCTTGCAAAAAGCGAGCTGACAGAGGAAGATGCCAGGCTACTGGGAAGAAAAGTAAAGTCTGCTGTTTCCAAGAAATTTTTGAAGGGTTGATTTGATGCAGTTGGTTGTTCAAGCGGCTTAAAAAACAAAACAAGGTAAAAGTAATAACAACAAAAAAACTGCTTGAATAAAATCTGAAAAAAACCGGCTTCGGCACAATTTTATCAAACCCACAAACAGACTGCTTTTCTTTTGCCATTGCTTCAAAAACCAAGGCAATTGCCGAAAATTGAAACAGTGTTTATTAAGTGAAAAGAAGCGATGAATTTAATATGCAAAGAATTTACCTTGATTCCAATGTTTTTATTTCCCTATTTGGCACAGAGCTTGGGAGAAACATGCGAGGCTTATTTGTTGAAGCAGAAGAGTTTTTTGAGAGAATCAAGCAAAAGAACCAGGTTCTTGTTTTGTCCGACCTGTTTTTCGAAGAGGTCCGGAAAAAAACATATTTGAGTGAAGCTGAAATCACAGCCTATTTCAAAGAACAGAAAGTCAACTTTGAAATAGCAAGAATAAAGCCTGGTTTGCCTTGGAAAAAGTTTGTTGCCAAGGGAATACATTATTCTGATGCATTGCATATGGCAACAGCAATTGCCTTCAAATGCGATTGCATTGTAACTTTTAACATAAAAGACTTTGAAAAAGCCGGGCAGGAAATAAAATCAGTTGAACCAGCCGATTTTGATTAGAGCTTATGCAAATCCAATTTCGATTAAAGCCCGTGCTTTTTTATGAATTCCAACGCAATTTTTTCTTTCCCTTCCTTTGACAGCAGCCCGCCTTCATAGCCTCTTTTTCTTGCTTTGGCTCCAAGCCTTTTTGCCCCTTCCCTGAACTTTTCCAGGCTTCCGCTAAGCTCAATTGTATCAGCAAGATTTTTCCTAATTGAGTCCTTCAAAAACTCGCTTCTGGAAGAATAAAGCCCGCTTGCAGTAATAGCCTTGTCAATGGCCTTTGCATAGCCTTCATCAACTTCAACACTCAGCATTTTCACAAAAATCACCTTATTAATATATTAATAATATGCTAAGTATAGTGTTAAAAGCCTTTGTTTTGAAGGATCTTTAAAAAAACTTTTTTTGCACCAAACACAATTTTGCAAAGCCATAAAAGGTTAATTTTGCTGCTTCAAAAAAAGTATGCAATTGCCGAAAATTAGAACAAACTTTAAAAAGGATACAAAGAAAGCATTGCTAAGAAAGCAAAAAAAATTACAGGGCCAAAAGTCACGCATCTTACTTGTAAGAAAATCTTATATATAAGTTTGTGTATTGTTTGTTCAGGTGATTGAATGAAGCCAAATGTTGAAACAACCAAAATGTCCACCAGGGGGCAGGTAATTATTCCAAAAGAAACAAGGGAATTTACTGAAAGCAGGGAAAACACTATTTTTACAGTGTTTCCTATTGACAACAAAACAATTGTTTTAAGGAAGCTGGACAAGCAAAAGGCTGTTGAAGAATTCAGGGCCCTGAGAGCAAAGGCAAAAAACAAGCTTTCTGAGGCAGCTGTTAATGAAATCGTCCACAAAGCAAGATAGGGCAATTGTTGTTCTTGACACAAACATTGTTGTCTCTGCATTAATTGCAAAAGAAGGCGCTCCGGCAAAAATTTTTGAAAAGCTCATTCTTGGCGAAATAGAAAACTATGCAAGCAAAGAAATTATCAACGAGGTAAAAGAGGTTTTTGGCAGGAAAGAAATCACCAAAAGGACAACAAGAAAGGCAAGAAGCTTTATCCTAAAGCACTACTTAAACAACTCAATCCAAATTGCTTCAAAAATCAAAATAACAGCAGTTGAACACAAATCAGACAACAAATTCATTGAAACAGCAATAGAATCAAAAGCAGACTGCATTATTACAGGCGACTGGCATTTGCTGAAACTCAAGGAATTCAAAGGCATAAAAATAGTGAAAGCAAGGCAATTTCTTGAAGAAACAAAATAAAAACAGGCAATTGCCGAAAGCAAGAAAAATTTTAAAAAGCAGTAGGCAACGGAAATGCTATTGCCAGAGGGTTGGATAGATGAACGGCGAAGATAAAAATTTTGGTAAGAAATTGGTCAAAGTTTTCAATTTTGAGTTAGAGTTTGACGAGCAAAAACTGCTAAATTTTTTGAAAAAAGCAAATATGCCATTAGATTTGGTGCCAGAGCAAGCATTGCTTGAATTGGGCTGCGGCAAACTGGTTAACGGCGAATTCGTAATTAATAACTCTGGCCTGCTATTCTTTGCAAAAAACCCCCAGCGAATGCTTCCATGGGTTTTTATTAGGTGCAGCCGCCTGAAGGGAACAAACTTTATTGACAAGCAAAAGATTGCAGGAAACTTGTGGGGCATGGTTGATGAAGCAATGGCTTTTGTTAAAAGAAATACGCGCGTTGCCGCAAAATTTGATGGCTTTAAGAGAATTGACATTGAAGAATACCCTTACACTGCAATCAGGGAAGCGATTGTCAACGCAGTCTGCCACAGGAATTACCACATTGAAAACAATGTATTTGTAAACATTTTTGATGACAGGATTGAGGTTATTAGCCCTGGCCCGATTCCAAACAATTTGACAGTAGAGCAGATTAGGGGCAAGAGTATTCCAAGAAACAGAATAATTCTTGAGCTGTTTGAAAGGCTTGGCCCGGATTACGTGGAGAGAACAGGCACAGGCTTCAACAGAATGGACGAGTTAATGAAAGAGCATGGCTTGAACAAGCCTGAATACAAGGCAAACCAAGCCTTTGTTGAAGTAACCTTTCAAGGGCCTGGAGAAAAAATCCTTGAATTGGTTAAGCCTTCAAACGAAACAGACTTAAGAGAACTTGGTTTGAACGAAAGACAGATTAGGGCATTGAATTATTTGCAAGAAAACAAAATTATTACTTCTTCAAAATACTGTAAGTTGTTTGATGCAGCAAATAGAACAGCGAGAAAAGACCTAAACAAATTGCTGAAAAAGAGCTTAATTGAGAGAAAAGGAAAGGGCAGAAGCACCAAATATTTTCTAAAATAAGCGATGCCGGATTCAATTAAAAAATGCCGGAAACGTGCCGGATTCAATTTTAGGCGCCGCAAGAAAAAAAAGGCAAAAAGCACAGACTACTCAATAAAAGAAAAAAAAATGAATTAATGGAGAAAGGCCTGTTGAGAAAAGAGGGAACAAAAAAAGGGCGTGAAATTTCACATAATATAAATGTCCAAAAAAATAGAAAAATGTCCAAAAAAATGTCCAAAAAATAAAAAAAAGTATTTTTCCCCAGGTTTCAAAGAAAGGCGTTGGCAGAAGCACGCAATATTCATTGAAATAGCGAGTCGGGAAAAAGCCGAAAATGCCGGGAAAATGCCGGGAAAACAAGTAGAGAAGCAGACCAATATAGAAAAAGCCTTTACTACGAACCAATTTTAATTGAGGCAAGAAAGCAATACCAGCAGCTTTACAATGTTTCCAAAATGACTTCCTTACGCGATTTGGATGAGCTGTTGGAAAAGCACTTCATTAAGGTCGAGGGCAAAAGTATTTCAGCAAAATACTTTTTGCAATGAAACGCTTGACCGAAAAATGAAACGCTTTTGGAACGCTTTTTTTCACAACAACAATGGTGCGCTTTTAGGCCAAATGGCACGCAAATGGTGCGCTTGGGAAGAAAAGTAAAGGCCGCTGTTTCCAAGAAATTCTTGAAGGAAAGCGGCTTAAAAAGCAAAACAATGTGAAAGTAATAACAACAAAAGAACTGCTTGAACAGAATCTGTAAAAAAAACTGGCTTCAATGAAATTATTCACAAAGCAAGATAGGGCAATTGTTGTGTTTAACACAAACACTGTTGTCTCTACCCAGGAAGCCTATAATTCACCAGTTGCTTTTAAGAGTTTTTCGTGACCCTTAACAAGCTTGTTGAATTCTTTCAGCTCTTCTGAAACGACTTTGTATCTTGCACTATCTTTTGAACTTTTTGATTCTGCCATTTTTAATCCACTCCTTGATCTCTTCGTCAGAATAATAATTTTCTCGAATTCCTAACATAACCTTGGCGTTCTCAGGATCGTCCTTAACCCCGATCTTTCGATTATTCATCACCAAAAAATATTTTGTTGCAATAAATGCCGTTCTCCTGTTGCCATTTGCAAACGCATGTTCTTGAATTAAACCCTTAAAAAGAATGACTGATTTGTCATACAAATCCCCTTTAAGAGCTTTACAGGCGGAAATAGTATTCAAAATCTTGACTTTGCTCAGAACCTGCGCTGAATCTGCTTTCTTTGCCTTAATCACGTTCAAAGCCAGCAAATTAAATTCAATAACTTTATCAACAGAAGGATAAACAACCATAAAATATATACAGGCAAAATAGTTAATAATACTTGATGCGAAGCAAATATGATAAAATAAGGCATTGAGCATGCAAACTTTAGCCTCCCAACTTCAAAACAATTTTTCACAACCTTGACAAAACACCCCACAACTTCCAACACAATTTTTTCCCACTTCAACATAACTTTTTCCACCACCAAAACTTTAACATAATTTTTTAACTAAAAGAAAAGCCTTTTAATAACAAGACGCATAATATGAATGGCAAAAAATTCTTTTTGCT
>JAFCCG010000006.1 GCA_017610335.1 Chloroflexota bacterium
GCAGCCTTCACATTTTTGTATGGAATGCTTTTTTCACTAATGATTTTTTTAGCTTCTTGCTTTGATCTGGCTTTTAGGGCTTCTGTAGTAATAGTCTCCAATCGTCCCTTTTCCAGGTTTATTATTACATCAAAAACTTTGCCTTTGTACTCGGCATCGCTAGTGTAAATATCCATTCCAAACAGTTTTGATAAGCGCAGTGTCATTTTTGCCCCTCCTTAAATTTTACTATAATAATAATTCCTTTAAAGTATATAAGCGTTTTGGTTGTTCTCCTACCTAAAAACAAGAAGAAGAACACATTTCTACATAATCTTTTCTTCTCAAATTCATCTACCCCCTACACCAAATATCCCTTATACATAATCTTATTTTTCCCTTATTTTTACATCTATTGCTTCTAATTAACATTTCCCTATTTATACATAAAAAAAGACAGTTTTCATTTTAGGTTTCTTTTAAATTTTTTTTGCTTCCTATTTTTTAGAGTGTGCTGTTATGGTGGTTGAGTTTATACAGGATGGGCTTTTCTTAAGGACAAAACCGGTTAATGCGCTGATTGCCTTAAGCAGAGAAGAACAGGCTTGGTATGCCTCTTCTCTTGCAAAAGAAATTGACTGTACATTTCCTCATATAATCAAACTTCTTTCAAAATTTAAAGAACTTGGGCTTGTTTCATTTAAACCCGAAGGGCGCAAAAAACTTGTTTTTTTAACTCCAAAAGGCCGAAAAATATCAGCAGATTTTTGCAGGCTTTCTGTTAGTTTATCTTAAATTTTGTAATTCTATTCTTAAATTAGTGGAAGTGCGGGGGCTCTCTTTTTCAAATTTTTTCTTTGCCGGCATTTAATGCCAAACTATTCATAATCGATCTAACGGGCTTTTGACTTTTTTTAATTCTGCTGTGCTTACCCTGGTGTATATTTGGGTTGTACTCAGGTCATTGTGCCCTAAAAGTTCCTGTATTTTCCTGATGTTTTCACCAGCTTCCAGAAGGTGTGTAGCGTAAGAGTTATGCATAACAAAACCGTCGGCTACAAAATTTTCGTTCTTTTTAACTGAAAAGTCAAATACCTTTGCCCTGCCCTTTTTCTTTAATATTTTTTTGATTCTTAACCACTTGAAGTTATCTCCAATCAATGACCTAAGTGCGTAATTCTCTTCTTCAAAACCCTCCATATGCTTGGTTTCGCTCAAAATTTTTTCAACAGTTTCTCTTACCGGTGTAATTTTTTTAATGTATCTTTTAAAATGTCTTATTTTTTGCTTGTTTTGTATTTTGTAAATAGCACCTTGTTTATCCTCTTTTAACTTTAAGTGTATTTTTTCTAAAACTTTTTGGGCCGGTATTTTTTCTCCAACAAACAACAATTCTGTTTTTAGCTTTTTTAGTGTCGGAACCGTTTTTATGAATAAGAGCTGATCTGGTTTATGCAGGATAGCTAAATACAACCTAGTGTGCTTTATTATTTTTCCCTGAGGCAATTTAACCCGTCTGTTTCTACTATATAAATGGGAATCTATTCCTAAGTGCAATAATAATGCTTGTATATCTTTTAGCAGTTCTTTGCTTGCTGAAAAAAACCTTATTGTTCCTTCATTTCCTTCTGCGTCATAAAAACCGGCTAGAAAAAATCGGATTTCCTCAATAGACGATTTGAACAATTCTTTCGGAACCCTTTTCAAAGGGGCTCTTACTGCCATTCCTTTGTTTTTTAAGTTTTCAACGAGTTTTTTTGAGTAGTGTATTAACTCAAAACTCTTTGAATTTCTATTCCGAACAACAAATGGTTTTTTCCCTAATTCTTTTTCAAATAGGGTTTGGTAAAATTTTAAGAAAAGTTTGTTTTTATCACTAATAATTATCCCTCTTTGGCTTTCGCTAACTGTTCCGCCCCCTAAAATATAACCAAGCATTCTCCACCAATCAACCGTTTTTGTGGGTTTTCCCTGTAAGGGTATTTTTTTAAGCCCCAGTACCCAATCTCCTGCCTTTAGGTCGCCTGCGCAGGCCTCTGCAAGACCGTTTTTACTTGTTGTAAAAAAACGATGTTCGGGGGTGCAGGTAATGCAATACCCCCCTGCCCAAATCTCTAAACATTCTTCGGCACCCTGTTTTTCTTTTCCAACAAGAGCGGCATTTATTACTTTGTTAGAATTCCAATCAACGCTTTGGACCAGTGTGGGTTTTTGTTGAAGATATAATTCAGACGCAGAAAGAACTCCTTCTTTTGTAAAAACCCTCGTTTTTGATTCTATACAGTGCCGTAAGGTGTGTGGCGTAACCTTTTTTTGAATTCCTGCTTTTTCTGCTGCTTTTTTTACAACTCTTTGTACAGTGTCTGAGGAAAGTGGTTTCCCATTTTTTTTACTGAAAACAAAAGGGCTTTTGATTTTTTTCTTTTTGAGATATTTATTTATATGTTTTAACCATTCTTTTGACAAAATTATTATTCTGTCCTTGTTTCCTTTTCCTCCTCTTATTGAGGCAATTCTTTCTTTAAAATTCAGGTTCTCTGTTTTGAGTTTTACACATTCACTTACTCTGCAGCCTGAGCTGTAAAGAAATTCTACCATTAACCTATCTCTTTTTGCAGGTGCCGCCTTTATCAAATCTTTTACTTCTCTCTGACTAAGCACCAATGGCAACTTTTTTGCCTTTTTTGCAATTTTTATATCATCAACTATTTTTTTACGCATTACTTTATGGAAGAAAAAATGCAGTGCTGCGTGAACTAATGCGAGAGTTGCATTACTTACATTTCCTTTCTCTTTTTTTTCTGCAAGGAATTCAACCAGGGCGTCTCTTTCTGTTTGTTCAATTGGCTTTTTTAAAAATCTGGCAAACTCGTTAAAATAACACAAATACATTTTTACAGTCCTTAAACTATAGCCGCTTACTACCAGCTCCTGTCTTAACTTTTTAGCCCATGCCTCATTTCCAAGCCCTTCTTTAGGCACTTTTTCATTTATTCTTTCAGAAGGTGTTGCGGCATAATCCATGTTATTATTTAGGCTTCTTTGTTTTTATTTTTTTGCTATGGCAAAAGTAACTCTTTAATATCTTTTCATTCTTATTTTCTTTTGATTAACATGCCTAAAAAAGCAAAACTTAAACCTCGGCCAGAAGGAAAGATTGAAAAGTCAGGCGATAAGGAATGGACCGAATGGTATAATGGTCTAGATGTTAAGGAGCATGAAAAGCACCTTGCTCAATTAGGTCTTGACAAAGATGACATTGAAGAATGGGAGGAGACTGAAGGATTTAAAAAACCTGAAAATAAAAAGAAGGAAAATATTGCCAGCAAAAGTAATAAATAATTTTACAACCATATCTTTTTCCATGTTGCTTGCAGTTTCAACTGGTTCTTGTTGCCCTTTTGCAGAAACCAAGTTTAGTTAATTAAAAATTTTATCCCTTTTTAGACAAATGGTTGACGGTACAGAAATAATGTTTCCAAAACCCTTTGACTTAATCAATTTCAATTCTGAGGAAAAAATGGCCAAAATCCTTAACCAATTCGGGTTTGTTTCCATCCATTACCCTTTTGGCAAGTATGTTACACGCTATGAGCTGTGGCATTAATCCAAGGGAATTCCTCCAACTAAAAGGGAAAATAAAGCAAGTGCATGTAAATTCCACGCCTGCGTTTGGAAAGAAAGCAGAGCTCTGTTTCTTGGTCAATTCTTCTTCAGACGCGGTCACAATGGCAAAGCCTGTTTTGAGGAAACTTAGGGGCTCGGTTTGGGGTTATTGAATCAACATCCAAAGGAAACCCTCGGAGAAAAATTGAAAGAGAAATTGCTCTTCTCAGGCGTCTGTAAATTTGTTCTACTCCGAAATTGATGCGTAATGAATAAGTTGTCTTGCTTGAATTCCTAATACCAATCCACCAATTCCTGCAAACCAAGCCGCAAAGTAATACATAAAAGCAATTTCGTTTCCACCTGTAGTCATATGCATTAGGATTCCTTGCACCATGCTCCAGACAAAAAGAGTTGCAAATGCGACACCTAGGATAAAATAGAAGGCGCCCTTCAAAAACATGAATCTTACTTTCTCCATACTGTTATTTACTAAAAACAATCTCTTTTTAAACAGTTTAACTGTATATTAATACAACACGAGTCCTACTTATAAGTGTTTTTTTATAGTATAAACTGAGGTGTGAGATATGGATATGGGAATAGATGAAGAAATGAGACAGCAGTTGCTTGCTGAGGAATTCAAGCTCAGGAAAAAGCAGCCACCTGCATGGACTATGCAGAAATACAGAAAATACGCTAATTTTGGCGCAAACAGAAAGAAGAAAGAAGAAACCAAAAACTAAGCCCACTGGGCATCTACATAATCCTTTTGAGTTTTTGATATTCTTCAAAAATTCTTTTTTTTAAAAAACTATTTTAAAAACGGTCTTTGCTTAACTTTAAAAAGCATTTGCTGGAGTAATGTTTTTACCCATAAGGGTGTAAAAATGGAATTAAGGGCAGAAATAAAATTACAGTCTTTTTCTGGCATTTTATTTAAAAAGATCTTAATTTCCTTAATTGGAGGTAATTAACATGGCATATAGTCAGTATAATAGAAGAAGGTTTGAAGGCGAAAAGCCAGTAAACGAAGGAGAAACATATGATATAGTAATTGATGCTACAGGTGCAAAAGGAGATGGAATTGGCAAAGTCAAGGGCTTTGTTGTAATAGTCCCCAATGCAAAACCAGGCCAAACAGTAAAAGTCAAAATTGACGCTGTAAGAGGCAAGGTTGCTTTTGGTACACTTGTTGGTGAAGCAGAAGCTACTCCTGCTGGAGAAGCGGCTGAAGAAGAAACTCCTAAGGGCGAACAAGCTGAAGAACCTGCTGAGGAAGAAGCAGCAGGCCAAGAAGAACCTGCTGAGGAAGAAAAAGCAGGCCAAGAAGAACCTGCTGAGGAAGAGCCTGCTGAGGAAGAAAAAGCAGACCAAGAAGAACCTGCTGAGGAAGAGCCTGCTGAGGAAGAAAAAGCAGACCAAGAAGAACCTGCTGAGGAAGAACCTGCTGAGGAAGAAAAAGCAGGCCAAGAAGAACCTGCTGAGGAAGAAAAAGCAGGCCAAGAAGAACCTGCTGAGGAAGAAAAAGCAGGCCAAGAAGAACCTGCTGAGGAAAAAGAAGCAGACCAAGAAGAGCCTGCTGAGGAAGAGCCTGCTGAGGAAGAGCCTGCTGAGGAAGAATCTGCTGAGGAAGAATCTGCTGAGGAAGAAGACGCTGAAGAAAAGCCTGAAGAAGACAAAAAGAAGGAATAATTCTATTTTTTTTGGGGCGGTTTCCCCAATATTTCATTTTTTTAAGTTGTTTTCCAAAACAAATATACTTAAATTTATCATTTCTCTTAATATTGACGAGGTGGGTATTTTGTCATTAATAACTACTACTGAAAGACGTGTTGGGAATTTTGCGGAAAAAAAGACATGGCGTTGTCTGTATTGTGGAAAGGATATTGAAAATCCAACTGATTTGTACAGCCGGCGTTTTTGTACTGTTTCTTGCAAGGATGCATATTTCAGTCCCTTTTAATCAATGTAACTTTCTTTAAAAAAAAATTTCAAAAAACAGCTTTAGCCAATTCAATTTTCAAAAAAGCAGATTTAAATACTTTGAACGCAGCAATTTTATTATGCCTCATCGTGTAGCAAATTTTTTTGACAAGCTTGTAAAAGCCATTCCAATAATTCTTACAAAAATCGGCACCATTTTAATGCTTATTTTTGTAGTTGGAATGATTGCAGGTTATCTTGTTTTTGCAATAGGATTAACTCCTGCAATTTTTCTAATTCCGATACTTGCAATGTTTGTAATGTGGTACAGGCTTGATGAAGGAGTAATTCTCTTAATCTTGCTTGCCTTACTTGTTATAGTTTTTCCAGAACTTTTTAATGATTTATTTTCTGCACTTCTTTGAAAACATTTAATTACTTTACCCGATACTAGTTTGTAATGCGCTATTCATTCTCTGCCCCTTGGACTGAAAAGACCAAAGAAATAGTAAAAGCACTCGAATTTGACCATATATGTATTGAAAGAATAGCATGTGTTGAAAGTAGTGGCACAAAAACACGCAGGGTGATTGCAAGAATTCACACTCTTGGAAAGGTACTACAGCTTGGCATGCAGCAAAAACCCTGTTACGTAATAGAATTAATTACAGAGCAATTTGGAATGCAATCTCCTGAAGATCAGACAAAAACAATAATTCACGAGCTATTGCACATACCACACAGTTTTGGCGGAGGCTTCCGACACCACAAGCCATATGTAAACAAAAAAATAGTAGAAATAGAATTCAAAAGACTGCAAAACACAGTCTTTGAATTTCAAAAAAAATAAAAAAGTCGCATTGACTCTATTTAACAGAATTGAAGCAAAATTTACTCTAAAACAGTTAATGTGCCAAATTTACCAGCACTAACCTGTTTGTTTCCTTGGAATTCTGAGCACCAGCCTTTTTCAATTTTTATCTTTGTTCCGTCCTTAACCTTGTCAATTTCATCATTCCACAAGGAAACAGTTACTTCGTTGCCGTCTGCATCCTTTGCTGCTGCAGAACAAACTTTTCCAGAACTTCTTTCGTTTGCAAATTCTCTTGTTTCGCCTTTGCTGACAATTTCAAGTTCTATTTCATCAACAGCTGCTCTTGAATAAAACACCCCTGTTTTGATTTTCTTCAAAAACATGAAAACAACCTGGTCCCCAACAAGTGTGAAAAGGCCATTTCATTGTTTTAATTAATTATATATTGGCGAATAGAATTTAAATACCTTCCCTAACCAGATTTCCGGTAAAAAAAGACCTGTCAAATTCATTCCTCTCCAAATTTTTTTTCACTCAGCTCAAAAAACAACAATCCCCTCAAAAAACCAAAATCGCTTCAAACCCCTTTATATCAAAAGAAACCCATCTTATACATAACCCTTTCTTCATTTTCCTGGCCAAAAAAATTTTTGAAAAATTTTCTCTTTGCGTTTTGACCTTTTTTGTTTTGAAAACCCCTAACTCTAACTTCTTTAAAGCACAAAGACCGCAAAATGGTTCATTTTTCGCATTTCTTTCTCCCTAAAAGGTTTAGAATAATAACAACAGCCACCTAAGTGGCTTTGCTTTTCATTTTGGGGTTTTTCAGGGCTTGTAAATGGCGTTTCCTGTCTTTTTCTGGCATGTGCAGAAAATTGGCCTGGGCTTTTCTTCGCCCGCCGGGATTTTTAGTCAAGTTTTGGCCCTGGCCTGAACCATTTTCCCGGAATTTTTTCCCATAGCTTTTCCACGAGAGAACTCACTGTTCCAAAACAACTTCCTTCAGTGAACCAGTCAATGAAAAAGGGTTTAAACTCATCTTCTACATAACTGATTTAGGTTGGTTTTTTGGGCTTTAAGGTTCAAAACCCTCCCAGGGCTTTGAACTTGCATGGTAGCACTTTAATATTCCTTTTTCCTTAATATTTCTTTACTATGGCTTTTTCTATTGGAAATGTTAAAATGAAGAACCGGCTGGTTCTGGCTCCAATGTATAGGGTGACCGATTTGGCTTTTAGGCTTATTTGCAGGGAGCAGGGGGCAGGATTGTGCTATTCTGAGATGGTTAATTCCGAGGCCTTGATTAGGAACAATAAGGCGGCTCAGGCCCTTTCCCTTTCCTGCAAGGAGGACAGGCCTCTTGCAATGCAGGTTTTTGGCGCAAGGGTTGAAAGCATGAAAAAGGCCGCGGAAACCCTTTGCAGGGAGCACGAATTTGACTTTTTGGACCTAAACCTTGGCTGCCCCTCTGATAATGTGATTAATCAGGGCGCGGGCTCTGCTTTGCTCAAGCGCCCTAAGAGGATTGCCGAAATTATTGCTTCCTGGCAGGATTTTGGAAAGCCTGTTACTGCCAAAATTCGTTCAGGACAGAATATTCTGCATTCAATTAAGCTTGCAAAGGAAATTGAGCGGGCTGGGGCAAGCGCTATTGCGCTTCACGCAAGGCCTGTAAGGCAGAAAAACAAGGGACTGGTTGACTTTGTTGCAATTAAGCGCGTGAAAAAAGCGGTCGGAATTCCTGTTATTGGAAACGGCGGGGTCAAGAGTCAGGTGGATTTTGAAAGAATGGTTGAAAAAACCGGGTGCGATGCTGTAATGGTTGGAACCGCCGCAATTGGAAACCCTGGAATTTTTGCCGAAATTTTGGGAAAGAAACCAATTTTCAGAGAACAGGCTTTTTTGCGTTATCTTGAATTATCCCACAAGTTTGGCGTTGATTCCTATTTTGGCAGGATGAAAACACAGGCGGTTAAATTTTTTGAAAAGGATAAGGAAAAAATGCAACTGTTTCAAAAAACCAAAACATTGGAAGAGCTTACTTTGGTTGCCACCTTGAAAAAGCAATAGAATTGCCTTTAACAATTTTTTTCCATTAAAAAGCAATAACCTTAAATTGTTTAACTACGAGATTCTTTTATGCCTCAACAAAAGCCTGTTCCTTTAACCCAGTTTAGTTTAAGGAGCCAAAAAAAACGCAAGCAGATTAAGCACCCGCTTGTTTTGCTAAAGGGTGTGCGAAAGCTGCGGGCTGCAAGGAAAAGAATGATTGCCAGGGAATTAAGGGAGCTTAAAAGGCTT
Organism: Chloroflexota bacterium; assembly: GCA_017610335.1. Taxonomy (GTDB): domain Archaea; phylum Iainarchaeota; class Iainarchaeia; order Iainarchaeales; genus JAFCCL01. The sequence goes on from JAFCCG010000006.1 coordinate 8,627, forward strand.
AGCAGGGCAAAAGACATCAAAACGGAAGAAATTCTTAGAAAAATTGAGCGGATTCAAACTCTTGAGGAAAAAGCAGGAATTTTGCTTCGGAAAAGAATCGGGCAAAAGGAATGGATTGCAATGCACGATCCTGAATTTCGAAGCCTTTTCAACAGGCTGTTCTTTTTTCAAAAAATGGTGGCAGAGCTTAGGAAAAAAGGCCCACATTCACTTATATACCTTGACATGGATTACCTTAAGCGGGTAAACAAGCGTTTTGGAAGAAAAGAAGGAGGCCTTGCCTTTCTTACAGCTTTTGCAAAAGCCTTTTCCAAAGCTGTTTCAAGAAAAGGTTTTGCAGGGCATATTGGCGGAGACGAATTTGTTGCTTACCTGCCAATGAAGGCAGAAGATGCCAAAATCCTTTTGTTTTCCTATTTTGGCGCAAAAAGCACAAAAGTTAAAGAGCTTAAACAATGGAAAAATTATGAAAATGCGCGTGCATTGAAAGGAATTTCCCTCACTTTTAGTGCAGGAATAATCCAATTAGAGCCTGGTGCGGATGTAAACAGGGCGGAGTATGCTGCTGATCTGCTTTGCCAAATGGCTAAAAGAAATAAGAACGTGAATACCGTTTCAATCAGAAACAATTTGGTCAAGTTTGAAAAAGAGCTTGCCAAAAAAAGGGCCAAAATTTAATATAAGAAATATTTTTATATACCAACGTTCCTTATATTATTGAATTTTATGTCTCTCAAGAAAAAATCCGCAAAGAAAAAAACCAACCTAAAAAAAGCCGTTAAAGTCAGGGCAATAAAGGTTGTAAAAGGCAAAAAGCCAAGGGCTGTTAAGTTCAGGTCTGATGGGGGCAAATCAAAGGCTGTAAGGCGCAAACCTACTGCGAAGAAAGCAGGTTTTGAGGCAAAAACAGTTTCCTTGCATTCAGAGCTAAGGCTTGTCAGGCAGGCTCTTGAAAAAAATGATTCAGCGCTTTCAAAAAAAATTGGTGAAAAAATCAGGCTTGAAAATTCCCTGAATTCTTTGCTTAGCAGGAATTTTGCAGCAGAAAAAGAGCTTCTTTTAACTCTCAAAGCAAGTTCTTTCAAAAAGCAGGATATTTTAAGAAAGGAAATTTCTTCTTTGGAAAAAATTAACAAAGTTTACGAAGAAAAAAAGGCAAGGATTGATCAGGCAAAAAGTAAACAAAATGCCTTGAAAAAACAGCTTCAGTTGCTTGAAAAAAAGGTAGGTATTTGAATATGGCGCAAGAAAAAATTAAAGGTATTAAGAAGAAAACAGCAATGCTTGAAAAGGAAATCCTGGAAAGGCACAAAAAATCACTTGCACTTACAAGAAAAGCAATTTCCCTCGAAGACAGGCTTAACGCCATTCTTTCAAAACAGCTTGTCATTGAAAAGGCAAAGATTGCAAAAGCAAAATCCGTCTCAAAAAAAATTGAAAAAAAGCTTGTGGAAAAAGTCAATGCACTTAAAAGAAAAAGAAAGAATTATGAGAAAAAGCGCGAAATGATTAAACGCGTTAAGGAAAAAACCGCAAAAATTAAATCCGAATTGAATTCTCTTGAATCAAATATATACAGGGAAACAGCAGAGCTTTACAAAATCAACGCCTTCAAAAAGGCAATTCAAAAAAAGCCCAAAGTTGTTGTGAATCCAAAGGCGGTTGCAAAACCGAAAGTTGCTGCGAAGCCAATGCCTGTTGCAAGGGCAAAGCCTGCAAAAAAACCAGCTAAATTAAAGCATTTTACAGTGCCAAAAGAAGCAAAGCCAGAAAGTGCTTTCAAACCATGGGAAAAAAAAGAAACCAAAGAAGAAAACGTCTTTTCTTTAAAGCCCGAACCAGAAAAAATGGAAGAGGCAAACCCCTGGGCAAAATCCGAAGAGCCTAAAGAAGAAATAACGGAAGAAATTCCAAAACCTTTTGAACAATTTGAAGTGTCCAAAGAAAAGGCTGCAGAAGACCCTGAAGAAGAGCGTGTGCCAAAAGAAGAAAAGGAAGCGCTTTTTGAAAAGGAAGGGCCTGTTGGGGAAGAAAAATCTGCCGAAACAAAGGCTGGAAAGCAAGGCTTTGAAGAAAAGCCAGAGGAAGGGCTTGAGCCATTGCATTCTTTGGATGAAAAAAAAGAGCCTGAGAAGAAACCTCCTTGGGCTTCGTTTGAGGAAAAGCCTAAGGAAGAAGCTCTTGGCACAAATAAAGAGGGTGCCGAAACAGGAAAAACTGAGAAAAAAGAAGAATCCAGCTTGTTTAAGAAAAAAGAAAAAAAAGAAACCGATTCAGAAAACTAATTGCCGGTTTTTTCCGTTCAGGCCTTGTCGAAATAAAATACAATTCATTCTTTTTTCCAAATGCAGCCTTTTCCCTCAGTAGCCTTTTCTTCGGCTTTGCCAAAAAGGCCCGACATTGAAGTATCTGGTTCAAATTCAAATGCAAAAGCAAAACCTTCTTCTACAAGAACAAGGTTTACAAAAATTCCGTCAACATAAGCAAAGCGCACAAGCCTTCCATATTTATCTCTGTGCGATTTGTCTTTATACAGCAAAACTTCCTTGTCTAAAACAAGTTCCTGCAGCCTATTTTTCGCTTCTTCAAAACATATTTCTCCTCTTTCAGGTGTATCAATACCAATTAATCTTACTCTTTCTTCATTTTCCAGAACAAAAGTATCGCCGTCTATTACTCTTACAACAGATTCTTTTTCCAATGCTTCAAATTCATTCTGTTCTGCTTCAAATTTCACACACCCGGTTAGTACAATTGTTAGCAAAATCAAAAGCAAAACAAATTGTTTCATAATTTATGCCTTGTTTAAAACTGCTTTTTTAATCTTGCTTTACTGCGCTAATCAACGAAGCAGGACCGGAGTTGCAAAACTGGGAATGGTATTGTGTTTGCCGGGACTGCTGTTGTGTTTACTGGAACTGTAGTGGTCGCTTTTGAAAAAACAAGGTTTGTTTTTTCCCCATTTAAAGATTTAAATGGTTTTTTTTTCAAACCGTTTTTTTTTCCAAGTTGTCTTGATTGAAATCCAAACCACTCACTTCCTCTATTTTTCCTCGCTGGCAGGCGTTTGCTTAAATTCTTTTCGCTCTTTTTCTTTCTGTACACAAGAGAGAGAAAGAGAAAAGAGTTGTTTTGAATGAAGTGTGCAAAATGCGGAAACCAAGCGTCAAAGTATAACAAGGAAGGCTTTCCTGTGTGTGCAAGGCATTTAAAAATAAAAATAAAGCCACCTAAGTGTCCTAATTGTAAGCTTGAAATGGTTGTCAGAGAGGGAAAGTTTGGAAGATTTTGGGGATGTCCTGCTTTTCCAATGTGCGACGGACTTCAGAGCTTTTAATTCTGCTATTGCTTTTATTGTTTACAGCTTCTTGTACTGCCATTTTTTCAAAAAGATTTAGCATATTTGTGTTTCAATGCAGTTTGAGCCCATTGTTAAAAGAACACATTCCTCTGACATAGCACTTGGCGCCACAAGAGGGCATTGCACTTCGTCACCCCAGCTGCCGTCTGCTTCAAGCTTGTAAAATGTTGATCCTCCTCCTTCCAGCGAGCTTACTGTTCTTGCATATTCCCCGCATACATAAACAGCTGCTACATTGGGCTGTCCGCAGAATGCCTGTGCATAGTATTCAGTTCCTTCAATAGGTGGCTCGCATATTTTTTCAACACAATTTTCTCCCTGAAAAAAGGTTTTACATTTTACTGACATTGCACCAGATTCATCAGGACATTGCACTCCTGCATCCAGTGCCCCGTCTTTAACAGTATAATATGTGGATTCTCCGCCAATCAATTTGCTAACGACCTGAATATAGTTTTCACATACATAGATTGTATCGACATTTGGTTTATTGCAAAAGCCACCGGCTAATTGTTCAAGCTCTTGTGTTTCATCACATTCCTCTTCCCATTCTCTTATGCATTTTTGTTTTGGTTCGCACCATGTGTAGCCTGCTGATGGTATGCATCCATATTCATCTACGTCCCCGCCGACTATTGGTGCCGGAGTTGGCGTTGGGGCTGGAGGAGTTGGCTGAACGCAGCCACTTAACAACAGCATTGCTAAAACTAAAGCGATTGCTATATAAGTAATTTTCATTTGTTTTAGTTTAAGAATAATCCAATATATATGTCTTTCCTTTTTAGAAATCGTACTTTTAAAATTTTCCGAAAATCGCGCAAACCATTTTTTTTTAGCCAAACAGGCATTCTTCTTCCCCTGGTCTTATGCATTTTTGTAGCGGAGCACACCATTCATATTCTGTGTCAAGGTTGCATCCATGCGAGTCTACAAGGCTTTCTTTATTTGGTTTCATCTAAAGTACAAACTGCTATATATATATCTTTAGCCCTTTTTTTGTCAATGCAGTTTTATGTTTACCTGCTTGAATGCAGTGACAAAAGCCTTTACTGTGGCTGGACAATTAATTTGAAAAAAAGGCTCAAAGCCCACAATTCAGGAAAGGCAAGCAAGTATACAAGGGCAAGGCTTCCGGTCGAGCTTGTCTTCTTTGAGGGGGCAAAAACAAAGTCTGCGGCACTGAAGCGCGAATCCGAAATAAAGTCTTTTTCAAGGAAGAAAAAGCTTTCTTTGGCTGTGGCAAGCCACTGGCTTGGAAAGAGTTAAATACTTCTTTTGCTTTTCTTATTCGGTATGCTAACAGAACGGCAGGAAACTTCGTTTATTACAACAAAGCGCTTTGAGGCATTGGTTGATGCAATATTCGGGGTGGCAATGACTATTCTTGTCCTTTCCTTTTCAATTCCGTTTTTTACAGAACTTCCTTCAAACCAGGCGCTTTTGAATTCCCTTGCTCAAATGTCACACCAGTTTGTCATATATATTTTTGCCTTTGTTCTCCTTGCAACGTTTTGGTACCACCACCATGAATTCTTTTCTATTATCAAGAAGGCTGATTATGCCTTCTTTTGGATAAACGTTTTCTGGCTTATGCTTATTGCCATCGTTCCCTTCTCTGTTTCTTTAACCAGCGGTTTTGGTCCTTTTGAGCTTTCGGCAATCATCTTTCATACAAACATGCTTATCATAAGCCTGCTTTCATACCTTTCAATAACCTATGCAATCAGGAAAGGCTTTACTCTCAGCAGGCGTAGGGCAAAAAAGATTCAAATAGCCTGCCTCTCTCTCCCATGCGCGGCAATTGTTGCCATTGCCCTTGCCTTCTTTACCCCCAGATTTAGCTATCTTGCATACTTCTTGGTTTTTGGCTTTGACTATTTGATTCCGAGAATTTTGCCAAAAGGTAAATAGGTCTAAAACAGAAAGGCAAATAACCACTATTCTTCAATCCTGTTAAAAGCCAAGATTGCGATTGCAATGAATGCAATTGTAAAGGCCGAGATTACGGCAAAGCATGTTGCAAAAGGGACCTCGGAATATCCCAAAAGAATAAACCTAAGCCCGTTTACCCCGTATGTTAACGGGTCAAACATTGACGCAGCCTTTAGAATTTCGGGCGCGGTTGAAAGCGGAAACAGGGCTCCGCTTAAGAAAAACAAGGGCATGATTAAAAAATTCATGATAATCTGGAAGCCGTGCATGTCCTCCATTTTTGACGCAATTGTAATTCCCAAAGAAACAAACATTACTGAAATCATGAACATGAACACAAGCAGCAATACCGCGTTTCCAATCTGAAAATTGACCCCCAAAAAGAAGGCGATTAGCATTATGATAATCCCCTGAAACATTGCTGTTGTTGCCCCTCCCAACGCCTTTCCTATTACAATTGAAGTCCTGCTTACAGGCGCAACCAATGTTTCTTTCAAAAAGCCAAACTGCCTGTCTATTAGCACAATGATGCCTGAAAACATTGAGCCAAACATCAAAACCATTCCTATTATGCCAGGGGTAATAAACTCCAGGTAATTGCCTTCCATTGGCAGGGCAAAGGCATTGCTCAGCCCTGTTCCGAGGATTGCAAGAAAAAAGAACGGCATTCCAAGGCTTCCGATAACGCGGCTTTTTGCCCTAAAAAACCTTATCAGCTCACGCTTCCAAAGGGCGTAAATTGCCTCAATTTCGCGATTCATCTTTTCTGCCCCCGAATGCTTGTTTCCCTGTTCATCTTTTCTGCCCCCAGGCCTTTCTCCTAAGCCTCATTGCCGCCCCAGGGCTTGCTTCCTGCTCTCTAATGGTTCTCCCTGTGTAGTGGATAAACACGTCGTCCAAAGAGGGCTTTCTCAGGCTGACAGATTTAACCATTATGCCTTTTTTGGCTGCAAATGCAAGAATTTTTGGAATCTTTTCCTCGCCCTTTTCAACCCTGGCGTCCACGGTCCCGCCATGCTTTACCGCATTTTTTACCCATGCAAACCCTTCAAGCTGTTTTCTGCATTTTTCAGAATTGGCACATTCAATTGATACAACGTCGCCGCCCAGTTCGTTCTTCATCTGTTTGGGCCCCCCTTCCGCAATTATTTTTCCATGGTCTATTATTGCAACCTTTCCGCAGACACTGTCGGCCTCGTCCATGTAATGTGTTGTCAGAATAATCGTAATTCCCTTTTCCCTGTTTAGCTTTTTAATGTAATCCCAAATGCTTGTCCTTGTCTGCGGGTCCAGCCCGATTGTTGGCTCGTCCAAAAACAAAATCTTCGGGTGGTGCACCAGGCCTCGTGCAATCTCAAGCCTTCTCTTCATTCCGCCTGAAAAAGTTTTCACTTCCTTATTCAGCTGTTCTTCCAATCCAACAAGCTTTACCATGCCCTCAATTCTTTTTCTTCTTTCTCCTTTTGGCACATTGTACATTGCCGCATGCATTTCAAGATTTTCTTTTGCAGTTAATTCGTCATCAAGACTTTGATCTTGGAAAACAATTCCAATGCTTTCCCTGACCTTTCCTGCTTCCCTTTCGATATCAAAGCCGTTTACTTTTGCACTTCCGCCTGATGGCTTTCGCATTGTAACAAGCATTGAAATAAGCGTTGTTTTGCCTGCCCCGTTTGGTCCAAGCAGGCCAAAAATAGTTCCTTTTTCAACAACAAGGCTTACTTTGTCAACTGCCTTCAGTTCTTTGTAGTTTTTGCTTAATTCCCTTGTTTCAATTGCGTTGGAAGCCATAATTACAGAATAAAGTCCATTTAGCTTTTAAAAACTTTCCAAACCGCTGGCATTTTTTTTTGCATCACTTGCAGCCGCAAGACAAAAGAAAAGGACAACTTTCTCAAAAAAATAATGGTTTAAATAGTAAGAAATATAAGTGTTTATTATGGCAAAAGGCCCTGCTAAGACGAAAAGGATTGCAAAGCATTTGAGAAGGAATCCTGAAGCGCCTCACGTCAAGGCTTGGCATGCTTACAGGGAAAAAAAGGGAAAACCAAAAGCAAAGCCGAAAACTGGCCATGGGCAACCTTTGACTTTGGAGCGATACAAAGCATTGATTAAAGATTACCAAAAGCGTGCAAGTGATGCCCTTTATTTAAAAAACAAGCCAGCTGACGCAGAGGTAAATGCTGGAACAACCAGACTTCGACGAATAATAAAGAAGCCACATATGTCATTAACTGATTTTTTTAAGACATCAGACCGACTTAAAAAGGTTGAGGAAAACATTCGGAGAAAATATGGATTGCCTTCACAATCTGGTGTTTCAGGTCCAAAATTAGGTTATAAGATTGCCAGTGAAATAATAACTGATTTCGGGAGAACAAAGGGTTTGAATGTCTTTGGTTTTGGAGTTGGTTATGCGCAATTGTCATTTTTTTTGAAAAAATTTATGGGAGCAAAAACTAAGGGCGTTGAAATGTATGGTTATTCGCAAAAATTCACGCGAGATAAAAAACTTGGTATCAAGCACGGGATAAATGCAGGAGATCCTATTTTAAAAAAAATGGGAAAATTTGATGTAACTTATTCAATAAACACAGTTCAAGAAGGAGTCATTGACCGTAAAACTGCCCAAAAAACATGGGATAATTTGGCTTACATGACGCGAAAAGGTGGCAAAAGTTATCACATATTTACCTCGCAAAATGAGGCGTTAGTAATGATTTCAAGGAAAGAACTTGAAAAAAGGGGCTTTAAGATAGATTCCTGGGAAGAGCTCGGTTACCATTTTTTCATCAAGTTAACAAAAGTCAAAGACTGAATAAATTTGCAGAAGCCACTTTACGTGCAAAGCTGTCTTAAACAAAAGGTTTAAATATAAGATGTGATATATATCTAACATGGTGTTAAGTAATTCTAACATGATTTTTTTGTTTGAATAATAAAAAAGAGGTGATATAATGAAGAGTGCATTTTGGTATCTTGGTTTTCTTTCCCTGCTTAGCCTTTTGTTTTTTGCCGAGGGCAAGGTTGGATTTTTGGGATTTCTTGGATTTATTTCGTTCTTTTCAGTGTACAAGATTAGTGACGAAATGCTGGAGGTAAACATTGGCAGGGCTTCGAGGAACGCTTTCCTTTTTGCAATGTTTTTTGGCTCGGCTTCACTGGCCTACCTGTATTTGGCAAACGTCTTGGAATTGCTTCCAATTGCTTTTGTTATTTTGTTTGGCGGAACCCTGCTGGTTTGCCTGCTTTCCCTGTTTTATTATCAAAAGGTTGGGCAAGTGCATAAAGTCAAAAATTAGAGCCAAAGGCAGATATAAGATTAAAAATTAGGGCAGGGAAAGTGCATGAAATCAAAAATTAAGGAATTGAGGGCAAGGTATAATTTGACACAGGAAGACCTTGCCAAAAAGGCCGGCGTTCGCAGGGAAACCATTGTCTTCCTTGAAAAGGGAAAGTACAACCCTTCCCTGAGGCTTGCCCACGATGTTGCAAGGGCTCTCAAAACAAGCGTTGACGACTTGTTTGAATTGGATTAGATTGAATGCCCACTATTTTTTCCTTCAGCCCATTATGAGCTCGTGCGAGTAATAGCTTTCTTCCGCGTATTCTGACAGCATTTCGCCATGGCCTTTTTCAAATTCTGCCAATGCCTTGAAAAATTCTTTTGCCTGCGCGTCCTGCACGCTTTTGGCAATTCCTTCATAGAATTCCTGTGCCTGCTTTTCTTTCCATAGGGCAAAAAGTATTGCTGTCAGCCCTTCCAAATCTTCCTTGCCCCAGTCTTTTTTTGCGAAAATTTCAGGCCTTTCCTTTCCTGAGAGTTCCGGATTTATCCATTCTCCTTCCTTTTCCAGGGATTCCTTTAAGGCGTTTATTGCCTCAAGATGGTCTTTTTCCTGGTTTGCAAGAAACTTGAAAAACGCTTCCTTTTCGGTTCCCTTTGCCTTTTTTGCCTGGGCAGAATAGAAGGAGATGCTTTCCTGTTCAATTTCAAGGGCAATTCCAATGCCTTTTGCCGCTTCCGAAGCATTTCCCGAGCCTATTTGTTCCAATGCCTTTTCAAGCTCTTTCGAGCCGATTGTCTTTTCCATCCTATTAACTTAGGTTCAAACTCTTATTTTAGGGTTCTGTTCAACCCCTCTCTTACCCTTTTTAAAGCTTTAGGGTACCCCATTATTGTATTCACCTGCTGCAAAAGTGGCAGGTGTTTTAATCAAAAAAAAGGTGAAAAAATTCAAATGAGTGACGATAAATTTGGCAGGGAAATGCATAAGGTAAATTGTTCAGACTGCGGAAAGGAAACAGAAGTTCCCTTTAAGCCGGACGGAGACAGGCCTGTGTACTGCCGAGACTGCTATCAAAAGCACAAAAAGCCTTCTTTCAACAGAGGCGGAAGAGACCGATACTGATTTTTAAAAAAATCAATTTCAAAAAATTCTTCAAATTTGTTTCTAATTCTTTTTTTTTCTTAAATTACAGCCTTTGGCATTGCCTGACTAACTTTTTCCTTTTTCACAATTTTTTCCAGCCAGCATTACTCAATGCAGTTTTCGCCTGCAACAAGGCTGTCTTCAAAGTCTTTTATAGAACCATTTCTTTCCTGTGTTTCGTACAAGACCTGTGGGTTCTACCAGAATGATGTTTCTATTCCGCTGTTGGTCACGCACACATGGCCTGATTCAACAAGGTCGAAGACGTTACTTAGTTCACTTACTTGGGTTTGTTCGCCGCCGCTGTTGTAAACCATTCCAGAAATACCGCCAAGGCTGGTACTGGTGGGCTGGTCTGAATCAGGAGTCAGGAAAGAAAGGCTGTCCGGGTAAGAGGATTTTAAAGAGAACTGGTTTCCAACAGGTGTGTAAAAGGCTGTTTTGAGGTAAACATCTCCGCTGTAATCTGCTTTGCTCCAATCCACTCCATATAGGAATTCTGGATTTGGCACAGGGTCTGTCTGGTTTGCTCTCCTATCAGGAGTATAATTGAATGCTTCAAATACCGGTACTCCGTCAAAATCCAGGCAGGCGCCGGCTCCTGTCCAAAATGTGAGATTTTCTCCAACATCCTGCGGAACGCCCTGTTCGTGCGGGATGTAAAATGCCTGGAAGGGCTCTGTGTCCTTTCCGTGTTCCATTTTCATTACAACAGGAGTGGCATAGTTTGGATAGAAAGAAAGGTTGTTTATGTTAGGGGATTCTCCCTCGGTTACTTTCAACAAAAGGCCCCTGTTTGAGTAAGTGCTGTTTATTTTCCTGAAGTCGTGCTCTGTTTTTGTCACAATTGTTTCAACCGGTTCAGACCCCGGAATCTCCGCAGTTGTTATAAAATTCCCTAATCTTGTTATAACAATTTCTGCATCTTTGTTAAAGTAGTTTACTCCATAGCCTTGCCTTCTACTTTGTTCAATTCGTTTAACTGCTCACTTGTCATCAATTGGGCTGCATAAGCAAACTGAATAAAAATAACTGCGATAAGAAGTGAAATGCAAACAATTTTTGCCCTCATTTTAAACACCGCACAGGGTTTTAATTATTGTTCCATCTGCTGCAACAGTGAAAACTTCTTCGTCATTTGTGTCATTATATGCGAACACATTAAAGAAGACTTTGTGCGCTTCGTCGCCCAAATTTACTGCCCTTTCTACATTGGTGTATTCTGAACCTGTGCTTTGCACATAGTTTTGCACAAGGTTGATTGCATCCTGTTTGCTTGCAACAATTGCTGTTCCTTCAACCAGAACAGGGCTTGGAAAGTTTCCTTCGTCGCACCAGCATAGGTCTATCATGCAGTCAAACAAGGCGCATACATCATCACCACTTTCCCTGCACTCCTGTGGTATTTCTGCTGTTGCAATTCCCTTGTAAAGTTTTGAGCCGTTGCCATTTACTGGCGGTTCAAGGCAGCCACTAATCAAAACCAGTGCAAGCACAGCCAACAAAATTATTGCTTTCATATACTTTCATTAACTATTTTCTACTATTTTAACCTTTACCCTGCAAAAAAAAAACAAAAAAATTAAATTGACATAGAATTATCCTATGACGTCAAAAGAATGAGTGAACGGTTGAAAAAAACAATGCTTGTTTTTTTATCCTTTTTATGCTAATTTATTCTTTTTATATTAATTGCCTGATTTCTGCATCTTTTTGGCAAGCACTCTAGCCCTTGCCCTAATTCTTTCAGGGCATCTATCACTTTTAGTTGAAATCCATTCAAGAAAAGGAACGCATGCTCCAAGGTTGTATTCAAAAATCATGTTTAATGCCTTTTTCTTTACTTGCATTGATAGATTTGAAATCAGCATTTTTTCCAAAATGGGAATAACTTGTTTCGCTTGCTTTGAATTGGGTAAAAAGCCCCTCTTCATGAACTTGTCCAAGCGCGACAGGCCCCTGAGGCAGATATCTGTATTTGGAATTTGTGACATATCCAAAACGTCCTTGTTTTTGACTCTTGTTGGAAGAACAGAAACCAGTTTGGCAAGGCTCTGGGAGTCGAGTCTTTTTACCTGGTCCTCAACATTTAAGCGCTTTAACGCAACAACTTGCCTGATAACCCCTCTTTGCCGCGCAATAGTTCTAGGCGATATATTACCGGCTGCAAGCTTTTCTTTAAGGTGTGTTAGGTATTCTTTTTTTCCGGAAAATCCCTTGGCGCCTGCAATTGTTCCGTTCAATGGTTTTTTCTTTGGCATAATAAACAAATATGGAATTGAATGAATTTAATCCTTTGCATTTTGCTAATCCTTTGCATTTTGCCACTGGCAAAATTAAGAAAACAGTGAAATTTTTTTTATTTCTTTATTCCTTTACTTCTTTTATTTTTATAATTTTCAGGAATTTGACAAACTATCTTAAGTGTTCAATTAGCTTCAATTCTAATTTAAGCGCCCTTAGCTTTTCCTCCAAATTATGTTCTTTTCTTGGATCCCTCTCAGGCCTATTTTCTCCGGGCCGAACAGGATTATCATGCATCCTGAACAAAACATTTAGATCGCGTTCAGCTTTAGCAATTTTTTCTACAAGTTGGTAATACCTCTCTGTACGAAACCGTTTCAATGCAATGTGGTCAGATTCCAACCTTGTTAAAGCCTTTTCAAATTCAGTAAGGGTTTTTTTTGTATGAGCAACCATTCTGTTGCGCTTATTATTAATCCTGATAGCAGCCTCTTTAGCTTTTGCCTCAGCAATTCTTTTGCTTTTTTCAGCCTTTGCTTTTGCCCTAATCTTTGCACTTTGCCTGATAAGCCTTGCCCTTTTTGCCTTAAAATTCACAGTAGGTTTCATTTCAACTAAATAAATTATAGTACTTAACCAGTATATAAATTTTCACTATAAAAGTTACTGGATGGTTTTTGGAAAGTTAACAATTCTGTTTTAAAATTTCTGGCAAAATACCACACTGCCTTTTTTGCAGGTAAGCGAAACTTTAAATATATTGAATGAATTTATTTTATTGCTGATTTAAAATGTCAAAAGCAAAACTTTACACAGGCTTAAAAAGGAGAACAAAGCCAAAAAAGCTGGAATGGTTTAAGGGAAAAAAAGTCTTAGGCAGGCAAACCATTTGGAAAACGCAAAAAAGTTTGCCGAAGGGCTCAAGGCATAATTCCTTGTGCTGAAAAAAGTTTTGAAAAGAAAAAGATTGAAAAGGGGGGTGTTCAAACCCTTTTCATTTGAATTTGTTTGCTTAAAACACCCATGAAAATAGTGCCTGAAGCAATTGTTTAAACCAGTTTAATGTTTGGATTGGCATAGGGTTTGCTGTTGGCGCAGTGACTGGTGTATTTTTTGTTCCATTGCTTTGCATGTCTTGCACTATAGCTGTTTCAGATTTTGTTGGAGCAGCTATTCCAATTAATTGAGAGTGGTCATAGTCTTCTTCTTCAACATCGCCTGTTTCCATATTTGTTCCGTCAGAAGCAGTGTTTATTGGCTTTGGAACAATATTCCTTTCACCGTTTGAAGCATCGTGCTCTATTACAACATTTGCTTCAATGTCCTCTTCCCAGGGCCTTACACATACCTGTTTTTCTTCAGACCAGATATAGCCAGCTGTTGCAATGCAACCATGCTCGTCCATGTCTCCGCCTACAAGTTCTTCCGCAGGTGCTTCGTGAACTTCTTCAACCATCATTGGTTCTGCTACAGCGTTTTGGACAAAAATTGCAAACGCAACCATTACCAGCAAAAATGCCGAAATACTTTCTTTCCTCATTTTTTCACCTCCTTTAATGGATTTTATCTAAAAATAATTACTGCAGTGATTTCCTTTAAGTTTCCGAAATTGTAAGTAAAAAGCCTAAGTAACGGTTTCGGGCAGAACCCGGGAAATTTCTCTGCAAAAAGGTTTCACTGGGGGCAAAGGAAAACTTCTTTTAAGGAATTAAACATCTAATTGTTTTATGCCTGCAAGAAAGCCTGTTAGGAAAAACCTTGTCTTTGATATTGGAGCAGGTTCAGGCGCCTTCACAAGGCTTTTACAGGAAAGAAACCCAAAAGACAAAGTTGTTGGAATTGACCACCTGTCAAACACCAACGGCCTTGTAAGGGAAACAGGCGGAAGCTATTTCAGGCACCGTTTAAAAGAGCCTGAAAGGGTCAAAAGCGTTTGGGCAAACCACATTAACATAATTGAAAGTCGCTGTTTCATTGACTTCCTTGCAATTGTTGAAAAAGTTCCAACCAGCACGCCGTTTGTTCTCACAATGAGAAAAGAAAACCTTGACAGTGTCAGAAATGCTTTAGACTATGCTGGCCTTAGAATAAGGCCTGAAAAGCAGTGGAGCCCAAAAATGCTTGGAAGCCCTTATACAAAAAAGTTTTACAAAGAAGCCTTGCAGGGAAATTCTAACAAGCAGCCAATCAGAATAGTTGCAGTAAAGCCAAACAACTGGATTAAACCAAAAGACATTTAACTGCCGCAAAACAAAATTCATTTTTGAAATTTTCCCGCAAAAAAGCGCTTGCAATGCGGCGCAAGCAATGCTTGTAAAAAGGCTTTTAAATGATTAAGGCAGTAAATTGTTTTATGGTAATGGCTTCTTCCAGGAAGAAAAAGACAAAGGCAAATTATTTTGCGCATTCTTCAATTGTGCCGCAGGAATTTCCTCCACGCAAGGGCTTGTCAGATAAGAAAAGGGGCCCTCTAAAGGGAAAGCCTGAGCCCAAGGTCTCCAAGGAGGGATTTTTTTATTCTTATGCACATCTTACAAAAGACGGAAGACATTATACTTTTCAAGCCGACAAAATAAGGACGCAACTGTCATCTCTCAACTTGGATAAGAGGAAAAGGGACACAATAATGGCCTTTTGCAAAAACTGGTACATTAAAAAGAAAACATTACCAAGCATGAAGACTTTGCGAAGGCTGTTTCAACTGCCAAAGCAATAGTGGCAAAAACACTTCTTCAAATTCCTGAAAGAATTCAACGGCGAAAACATTGTCCTTGTTACAATGGAAAGGGTATAAAAAGACTTTTGTGACTTTGCAAAAAGAGACATCCAAAAAGGAGAAGAAATTACCTCAGACTACTCAACAGTGCCAGAGCCAAACATGAACATGAAATGAACCTGCGGATGTAAAAAATGCAGGGGAATAATAAAAAACACAGCCATATACGTCAACGAAAGCCAGAAAAAACACTGGCAAGTAAAAAAACCAGTTCAAGCACAAACCACACTGCTAAACTGTAACTGATTTGGACCAGCGGACGCCTGTCGCTTCAGCGGCAGGTAGTTCACAAACTATTAAAAGCCTGGGTTGGGTATATTTTATTTATGGCAAAGCCAAAAATTGTAAAAGGAAAAAGGAGGTCTAAAAGTGTTTCTCAGGAAACTCTTTCTAATATTTTAAAAAAACTGTCTTTTGGCAACAAGTATAAAAGGGCGCAGGCCTTATATAAGTTGTCTGGTTCTAAAAACAAAAATGTGTTATTGGCAGTTAAGAAAGCCGTTTTTGATTTTGACAAGGAACTAAGAAAATATGCAACCTATTCGCTGGCAGCTATTCACTGGCAAAATCTATTGGCTGGAAAAAGACTATTGAATTTATTAAAATCAGGTTTAAAAAGCCAGGTAATATTCCCTCAGCATTCTTTTTAGGCTACTACGCGTCTGTTGGAGGCGAAGCAGAGGTTAAAAGATGGAGAAAACAAGACTGGAAAAGCATAAGATTGCATGCCCTAGATCTTGCAAAAAAGAAAAACCTGGATAGAATGGTCGGCAAAAACGGAAAGCCGTTTTCAGTCAACGGAATTCCTGTCTTTTTAGACCACGTGAAAAAAAACCAAGGAGGCCTTTACGAAAACGGGCTTTTAACAGTTGACAAAAAAATTTATTCAGCAGACAGGGAACTTGTCGCCTGGCATGAATTTGGAGAAATTTTCTCACACTCTGTTGGCCTGGCTTTTGAAATAGATTTGCTGCAAAAAAGTGGCAGGCTTCAAAGTTATATAAAAAGGCACAAAAACAGGGAATTTAGCCTTAAAGAAATCATAAAAAACTGGTGAAAAGACCACTGCCTAATCATTTCCCATCAAAACTTTACTTGGCCTCTTCCCCTTCCTCATTCTAGCCGCAACTCAGCTCTTTCCTTTCATCACGCTTACCGGGCGAATGTGGTGGCGTGGCAATTCAATTTTTTTGTTTTGTTGGTTGAAATTATTAAGGAAATGGTTTCCAAAAAAGGAAAATAACGGTTTTTCAGGCAAAAAATTTTTTTTGAGTAGGGAGCGGCTGAGACCTTTATTTTAACTTAATTTACTTATTTTTCTTTAGAACTTTTTGCATTTTTTTTTTGGCATTTTTTCCAAAACCCCGTTTCCAAGGCCGACTATTCCTGTTGTGCCAATGTCTTTTGCAAATTTTGTCGGAATTAGTATCATTAGGCTGTTTTGTTCGGCTCCAATTTCCTGCCAGGTCTGTAATTGCCTTAGTTGCATTCCGGCAGGGCTTTTCATCATGATTCTGGCGGCTTGCTCAAACTTTGTTGCAGCCTCAAATTCAGCGCTTGCTTTTATTATTCTTGCCTTCTTTTCCCTTGAGGCTTCGGCCTCTTTTGCCATTGCCCTCTTAAGCATTTCCGGCAGGATAACATCCTTTATTTCAACACTTATTACCCTTATTCCCCAGGGGTCTGTTGCCTTGTCCAAAATTACTTTGATGTCGTGTCCGATTTCCTCTTTTTTTGTCAACAGCCTATCAAGGTCGGATTTTCCAATAATGTCCCTTAAAGTGGTTTGAGCCATTTTTACAGAAGCCATAGCAAAATTTTCAACATTCATTATTGCCTTTTTTGGATCAATAATCTGGTAGTAGACAACTGCGTCAACCTGTACTGGTGCAGAGTCAGCGCTCATTATTTCCTGCGGCCTCACATCCCAGACTCTTACCCTCAAGTCAACTTTGTAGGTTGTTTCAAAAAACGGGATAATCCAAAACAAGCCAGGGGTTACAAGCCTGCTGTACTTTCCAAGCCTTAAAACAACCACTCTCTCCCACTCTGCGGCAATTCTCACAGAAAGCATTATAAAAAAGCCAATTAAAATGAATATGATTGGAATCAAAAAATTTTGGAAAAGAAAACCGATTAAGAATCCAAAAATAATCACAGCAATTCCAATCACAACCCCAACAGGCATCGGACTCTTGTTGCCACCGCCATATTCAGAGTTTGGATTGTTCCAATACTGCCCAAATTCTCCAACCATAATAAACCAATTAAAATAATGTTTTTCAATTATAAAAATCTATCTAAAAGGCATTAATGCCTTCTTCGTTTCCAACCCTTGCCTGCGTTCCCGTTTTCGCCGCACTTTCCATTGAGGTCGCCAGACCTGCGAATGCTGTGTTAATTTCAATTTTTTTTGTTTTTTTTGAGGAAGGTGGGTTTGGTAAATGGTTGGGTTTATTTAAGTGCTTCAAGTATTGCTTCCTTTTCTTCCTTTGCTTTTGTTGCAAGCCTGTTTTTTTCTTTTCTGTATCCTTCAAAGCTTTTGTTGAAGTCAAACAGGCTGTTGCCTTCTATCCAAAGCCCTAGTTTTTTTAAAATGTTGACTTTTTTAGTCAGCTCGCCTTTTAAGGGCGCAAGTGTCTTGCTGGTTAAGAAAATCTGCCCGTTGTTAAAGGGGTCTGCCAGAAAAAATCCTTTTCCATGTATTTGAAAGGTCGCCAAAGAGTGCGCAACCAATCCTAATTTGTTGGTTGTTTGGAAAAATATTGGCACAGCAACCCTCACATGTTTAATGTTGTTAATTCCCCTAACTGTTTTAAGAAGGGCAATAAACGCGTCAACCTCCTGCCCGCATCCAAAAAGAGGATCTCGATTTGAATCAAGGATTGTCGGAATCTTTTTTTTAACAAGAATGTCTTCTGCGTTAAGTTTTCCATACATTAAAACAGCAAACTCAATGCTTTCGCCAACGTATTCAATGTTTTTGTTCATCCAATTCAAAATCCTTTGGACAAACTCTTTATTTGGCGCCCCCCTTAATGGAAATTGTTTTTTTGAAATATTGAAAACAGTTCTAGTTGCATTGGAAGGGTTTTTCAAATTTGTCTTTATTTTGGCAAGCTCTTCAGTGGTTTTCCTTCCTGCTTTAAAGTTTCCGTAATGCTTTTTATACAACTCGAGCCTTTTAGAGCGCACTTCATTGGCAAAATAATCGACCGAGCTGCTTAAAGGGCTTTTTCTCCTAACAAAACGATGTCCTGGCATTAATGAATTTAACCATTGGTTATTATTATATTTTTTACTCCTATGACTTGTTCCATTGCTCTTGCAAATCTTTAAATCAAGCCAGTTTTAAAAAACAGTAAAAAGGTTTTTCTGCCAAGGTTTGTGCATAACAAAATTGCTTTCGCCCTTTCCTTCCTTCATTTTTATCGGGCAATGCTGTATTAATTTCAATTTTTTTTGTTTTTTTTTATTTTGGTGTCCATTTTCAACCGCTTTTAATACTTTTCAGTAGTTAATTTTTTCATGCCTGAAGTGTCTGAATTATCTGAAGTGTCTGAAGAACTTGAAGATTCTGAGAAGTTGGAAAAGTTCATGTCCTTTTTTCCTTATCCTGAGTTTAAGCCACAGCAGTTGCCTGTGATGGAGTTTGTTTCAGAGGTTGTTGAAAAAGAGGAAATTGGGTTGGTTGAAGCCTATTGTGGTTTTGGAAAGACTATTTCGACCTTTGCACCGGTTTTTGAAGCCGGAAAAAAGGTTTTACTGCTTTCTCCCACTCACACCGCAAGAAATGCAGGAATAGCAGAAGCTCTTAGGATAAATAAAGTGAATGGAAAAAAGCTCATGGTAGCTGACTTGCGTTCAAAGTCAGCAATGTGTTTTATGTTTCCTGGAAAACGGTTTAGTTACGAGGCTTGCTGGAAGGTAAGGAAATTCAGGCAATGTCCTTTCTTTAAATCAACCTATTATGGAAAAGACCTTTCTCAAAAAGCCCAAAAAGCAATTAAAGAAGCAGAAGACCTTGTTTTTAACAATCCTGAAAAGATTTTTGCAAACGAGAATATGAACAAAGAACCTGATTTTTTTAAAACCTTTGAAGAAATTTCTGAAGAAAACGGAGTGTGCTTTTATGAAACAATGAAACACGTTATTCAAAAGGCTGATGTTGTAGTATTGGATTACTACTGGTGTTTTACTGAAATATTTGCTTTGCTCAAAATGCTAATAGACCCAAAAGACTTTGTTTTACTAATTGATGAAGCAGATTTACTGATTGACAGGCTATACAACAATCTTCACGCAAAGTTAACCTTTCAGGGAGCAAAGGATTTGCTAAGTCAGTCAAAAAAAATCATAAAAAGTGAAGAAAATCTTGAAGACGCCCAAAAAACACTACACAAGGTCGATTTGGGGTTTTTAAAAGAATTTTCAGATTATACTGTTGAAATTTTAAGATTTCTTCCGGCAGAAAAACCGCTTTTACCGGAAAAACTAATGTGGCACTACATTAGTGGATTTAAAAAAAGCTCTCAGGCCGCAGGTTTGGAGAGAGTAATAGAATTTGATGGCATTGTAAAAAATATTGAACGAATAACGGAAACAATTGATTCCAGCAGCGATTCTGAAAAAGTAAGATTCAGACCACACTTGTTTTTGGAAAAACTCACTCAAATAAGAGGCTCAAGCCAACATCTGACATTTATTCCAAAATCACAGGAAGAAATTTGCATTAAGCCATTTGAAATAAATTCCGAAACCCTTTCAAGCGGTCTTACAGCTGTTGAAACACTGGAACAGTTTCATAGTACAATCTTATTTTCTGCAACAATAGGGAATGAAAACCTGTTTATGGAAGAATTTGGTTTAAACAAACAACAAACAAAGGTCTTCAAGTTAAGCCATTTACCCCATGAAAACCTTGTTTTAATAATTGACACAGAACTTGATTCAACATTTAAAAAAAGAATGGAAAATGCTTCAAAATACGCAGAAAAAGTAAAACTCTTACTTGAACAGGATTCGTCCCTATTAGTAAGTTGTTGCAATCAATTTGAAACAGATCAATTGATTGAAGCAATTCCACAAATGGAAAGCGGACAAGAGAACGAAAATCTTGCAGCAGAAAAACCATATGCAATAAATATCAGAACAAGACATGCAAGAAGTACAAACAAAGCAAGCAAAGTAAGAAACTGCATTGTAATAGGATTGCCATTGCCAGATTATTCAGATTTCTATTTTGAGCAAAGAAAACAGTATTTGGAAAAAAAATACGGAAAAAAACACGCAGGAAAGCTAATTAACAGAAAAGCAGTAGATTTAGCAATACAATTACTAGGAAGAATCACAAGAGATTTAAAAAACCCCAAAGTACTTGTGCTGGCAGACAAACGCTACAAAAACGATTACTTCCTGCAGGATTTCTATTACGAAATAATTCCAAAATACTTCAAGCCCTATATTAAAATTGTTAAAAACAATCAGGAATTAAAAAAAGAACTAAACGCATTCTGGAAAAAACTCAAGTAACTGCTACATAACTGGTGTTGCTGTTTCTTGTTTTTGTTTAGTGGATGATATGTTATTTTTTTTTGTTTACTTTTCGTAGGACGTTTTTTTCCAACATTAGGATTGTTTCTTTTGGGTAGTTGTCCAGGAAAGACCAGTATATTTCTTTTTCCCGTTTTTGTTGTTGTCTTTGGTTTAATTTTAGGGCGTGAGCTTCGAGTTTGGCAAGAGATTGAGCTGCTTGGTAAATATCCATCAAAATGTTTGTTCCTTTTGTAATATTCTTTTCCGAAAGACTGGCTCTTCCAAAATCAAGCAATATCACGTTTCCTTTGTCTGTAAGAGCGATATTGCCTATGTGTAAATGATTGTGGGTTATTCCTAAAGAATGCATTTTTTTCATAATCTTGCCAATTTTTTCAACATTTTTTTCCCGATTTTTCATATAAAGTTTTATTCCTTTAACTGAGTCCAGGCTATTCCCTGTTTTTTCAAAAAGAAATTTTCCATTTTTCAGGTCCTGAATTGCTTTTTCTACTTTTATTCCATTTTTTTCAAGAATGTTTCTAATCTTTTTTGTTTTTGGACTCAATGGTTTGATAAAGTAATTTGAAGCATGAGCGATTTTTTTTAGCCAAATAAATTGTTCTTTTGGCGAAAGTCCTCTTGGCATTTTAGTGCCTCTTTCAACAAAAGCCTTTGTTTTGTCGGGTCTTAGGGCAACCCTAGTTATTTTACCATTTAACTTGCCTCTAACAGTTGAACTAACTGTTTTTGGAACCAAAATTTTCTTTACCTTTTGAACCATAGTAAATTTACGCTTTCAAGGTATTTAATTTTTTCCGACAATTCAAAATTTGTTTCTTTAATTGCCTACTTTCCACACTTGCCTTTGAATACTGCTGCTCCAATTGCTGTAGCATGTTTTGCGTGTTTTGGAAATTCTGCTGAAAGATTGTAGTATTTGAGAATCCTTTTCAGTGTCTTTTTTACAACAGGAAAGGAATGTGTTTTTCCAATAAAGACAATTTTCTTATGGCCTGTTTGTTTTGCTGCAAGCGCTACCATAACAGCGTTTGCTTCAGCAACCATCTCCTGTATTCCAAAAGCAATGTCTTTTTTTGAACCGCCTGCTTTTGCAAAATTGCTGGCGGTTGCACTGCCTGGCACAAGGCCTATTCCTGAGCCAATTGCTTCTTTTACACTTAAGTCAACTTTTTCTTTTTTGCCGTTCAAAGCAAGTTTTGAAAGAGATTTAATGTTTGCTGTTCCAACAAGCCTTTTTGATAAACCAAGAACTGTTCCGCCTCCAAGGCCTGTTCCTCCAATATGTTTTGCTTTTCCGTTTTTAAAAGAAACAATGCAGGTTCCTGTTCCCATTGAAACAACCAGCGCAGATTTTGCTTTTAAAAGGCTTGCTCCGCCAAATCCAATTGCATCAATTTCTCCAACTTTTGAAAACTTTTTTCCAAGAATCTTTTTTAGTGAATGATTTCCGCCTGTTACTGCAATTTTGTCAACTTTGTTAACGTCAATTCTTTTTTTGCGCAATGCTCCTGCAAGTGGTGTTCCTGCTTCAATATAAACTGCCTTAATTATTTTGCAGTTTTTTACAACAGCAATATCAGTTGTGCTTATTCCAAAATCTATTCCAAGAATCATTCAAATATCCTCATAACAATTATTCAAACATCTTCCTAAGAATCATTCAAACTTCTTATTATCAATTAATCTTGTTTTTTAAAAAATTACTGCAAGTCCTAATTATGTTTTTTTTTACTTAATTCCTTTATGATATTCCTGCAGTGATTTTACTGTTCCTTTGTCGTTGATGTATTCTTTTATTCCTTCAGCAGCTGCTTTTGCTGCTGCAGTGGTTGTAATGTAGGGAATTCCATTTTTGATTGCAGCTTTTCTGATGTATGAATCATCGTGTTTGCTTTCTTTTCCAATAGGAGTGTTTATTATCAGGGCTATTTCTTTGTTGTTTACTGCGTCAATAATGTTTGGATTTCCTTCATGCATTTTTTTAATAAATTCTGTTTCAATTCCATTTTCTTTAAGAAAGTTTTTTGTTCCCTCTGTTGCCATTAATTTAAATCCAATTTCCTGCAGGGTTTTTGCCGCTTCAACAATATATTTTTTGTCTTTTGGTGCGATTGTAATAAGCGCTGTTCCTTTTGTTGGCAATGCCTGTTTTGCTGCTTCCTGTGCTTTAAAGAATGCAAGTCCAAACGAGTCTGCAATTCCCAAAACTTCTCCTGTTGATCTCATTTCCGGTCCGAGTACCGGATCAACTGCCGGAAACATGTTGAATGGAAAAACCGCTTCTTTTATGCCAACGTGTTTGTATTTCTTTTTTGTAAAATTCATGTCTTTTATTTTTTTTCCAAGCACTGCCTTTGTTGCCATTCTTGCCATTGAAACTCCTGTTATTTTTGATACCAGTGGAACGGTTCTTGAGGCTCTTGGATTTGCTTCAAGAATGTATACTTTATCATCTGCTATTGCATATTGTATGTTCATTAATCCTATAATTTTCAGTTCTTTTGCAATCTTTTGAGTGTATTCTTCCATTGTTTTAATGTGTTTTTCTGAAATTGTTTTTGGCGGAATGGAACAAGCGCTGTCGCCTGAGTGGATTCCTGCCAGTTCAATGTGTTCCATTACACTTGGAATAATTACTTCGTCTCCATCCGCAACTGCGTCAACCTCTGTTTCGATTGCGTTTTCGAGAAATTTGTCAACAAGTATTGGTTTTTCCGGAGAAATTTCCACAGCAACTTTTACATAATTGCTTAACATTTCTTCGTCGTAAACAATTTTCATTCCGCGTCCTCCGAGAACATACGAGGGCCTTACCATTAGAGGGTATCCAATTTTTTTTGCAATTTCTAATGCTTCATCCAACGTACTTGCTGTTCCGCTTTCTGGTTGTGGAATTCCAAGCTTTTGCATAATTTCGCTAAATCTTTTCCTATCTTCTGCCAAATCAATGCTTTCAGGGCTTGTGCCAAGAATTTTTACTCCTGCTTCTTCAAGTTCTTTTGCTATATTCAAAGGAGTTTGTCCTCCAAACTGTACTATTGCCCCAATTGGTTTTTCATTATTGTAAATGCTTAGCACGTCTTCTACTGTAAGCGGTTCAAAATAGAGCTTGTCAGATGTGTCATAGTCTGTTGACACTGTTTCAGGATTGCAGTTTACCATTATTGATTCATATCCCTCGTTTCTTAGGGTAAAGGCTGCGTGAACGCAGGTGTAATCAAATTCTATTCCTTGTCCTATTCTGTTTGGTCCTCCTCCCAAAATCATTATTTTTTTCTTACTGCTTACTTTTACTTCGTTTTTGCCGTTGTATGTTGAATAGTAATACGAGGCGTTTTCAACTCCGCTTACAGGAAGGTGTTGCCATACTTCAACTTTTCCAAGCTTTATTCTTTTTTCTCTTATTTCTTGTTCTTTTACTCCAAGAATCTGGGCAAGGTACTTATCAGAGAAACCGTCTTCTTTTGCTTTTATTAGCAATTCGTTTGGAAGTTCTTTTCCCTTAAATTTTATTATTTTTTCTTCAAGTTCTACTAATTCTTTCATTTGTTCAATAAACCATTTTTTTATTTTTGTAAGTTCAAAAAGCTCGTCAACTGTTGCGCCTTTTCTAATGGCTTCGTACATTATAAATTGTCTTTCACTTGATGGCTTTGCAAGCATTTTTTTCAAGTCTTCAAGGGAAAGTGCATTGAAATTTTTTACAAATCCTAACCCATATCTTTTTTTCTCCAAAGACCTTATTGCTTTTTGAAAGGCTTCTTTGTAATTTTTGCCAATGCTCATTACTTCTCCTACGGCTTTCATTTGTGTGCCTAACTCATCTTCTGCTTCTCGAAATTTTTCAAAAGCCCATCTTGCAAACTTTACTACAACATAATCCCCCCATGGCGTGTATTTGTCAAGCGTTCCTTTTCTCCAGTAAGGAATGTCTTTGAGGGTTAAGCCCCCTGCAAGTTTTGCTGAAATTAATGCTATTGGAAAGCCTGTTGCCTTTGATGCCAGAGCAGAGCTTCTTGATGTCCTTGGATTAATTTCAATTACTACAAGTCTGCCATCTTTTGGATTGTGTGCAAATTGCACATTTGTTCCGCCTATTACTCCTATTGCTTCAACAATTTTGTAAGAATAATCCTGCATTTTTTGTTGCAGTTCTTTTGAAATTGTAAGCATTGGTGCAGTACAATAGGAGTCACCTGTGTGAATTCCTAAAGCGTCAACGTTTTCAATAAAGCATACTGTAATTTTCTTATTGTCAGCATCTCTTACAACTTCTAATTCAAGTTCTTCCCATCCAATAATTGCTTCCTCTATTAAAATCTGTCCAACCATTGAAACAGCAATTCCTCTGCTTGCAATTGTTTCAAGCTCTTTTTCATCGTGTGCTATGCCTCCTCCTGTTCCTCCCATTGTGTAAGCAGGCCTTACGACTACAGGAAAACCTAATTCTTTTGCAATCTTTAATGCCTTTTCAACAGAGTATGCCGGATCGCTTTTTGGAAGCTCTATTCCAAGTTTGTTCATGGCTTTTTTAAATTCGATTCTGTCCTCTCCTCTTTCAATAGCGTCTGCTTGGACCCCGATAATTTTTACATTTTGTTCTTTGAGAAACCCGCTTTTGTGAAGTTCTGCTGCAAGGTTTAGTGCTGTTTGCCCTCCCAAATTTGGCAATAATGCGTCAGGCTTTTCTTTTTCAATAATTTTTTGAATTGTTTCAACATTTAATGGCTCAATATATGTTGCATCAGCCATGCTTGGATCTGTCATTATTGTTGCAGGATTTGAATTTACCAAAACTATTTTGTATCCTGCTTCTCTTAATGCTTTACATGCTTGTGTTCCAGAATAATCAAATTCACATGCTTGCCCAATAATTATCGGCCCTGATCCAATTATCAGTACCTTGTCTATTCCTTCTATTTTTGTCATTTTAATCCAGCCTCCACTCTTTTGTCATGTTGGGTTAACACTCTTTTTTTATGTTTTTCAATCAAATAAAAAAACGGGGTTAGAATTAGGGTTTGTTTCCCGTTTTTCTTTAACATTAAAAAATAATTAAGAACAGAAAAGAATAACAAGGTTTCTTCACTGCCAAAAAAATTATTCAAACCCTCTGTTGTCAATCAATCTTGTTTTTCCAAAAAATACTGCAAGCCCTATTCTGTTTCTTTTTTTAATTTTGTTAACTGGCTTTAGCGACGCAGAGTCAAATATTTCAACATAGTCAATTTTTCCACTTGTTTCAGAGATTTTGTCAGAAACTGCCTGTCTTACCGTTTCTGCATCTTTTTCGCCTTTTGAAAACATTTCCTCTGCAAGTGCAAGAGATTTGTTCAAAACAACTGCCTCATTTCTTTCCTGTTTTGAAAGATAGGCATTCCTACTGCTCATTGCAAGCCCATCCTTTTCTCGTATAATAGGGCAGCCAATAATATTAATGTCAAAGTTCATGTTTTTAGTCATTTTTTTTATTATTACAAACTGCTGAAAGTCCTTTAAACCAAAGTATGCAGAATCAGGAATTACTGCTTTAAACAATTTTGTGACAACTGTTGCAACTCCTCTAAAGTGTGCTGGTCTGCTTTTGCCACATAAAACCTGTCCTATTTCTCCAACTTCAACAAATTTTGTTTTTCCTTTGTATATTTCTTCAGCGCTTGGATAAAATATTACGTCTACGCCCTCTTTTCTGCACCGTTCTGAGTCTTTTTCAAAATCGCGAGGATATGACTCAAAGTCTTCATTTGGAGCAAACTGTGTCGGGTTTACAAAAATGCTTACAACAATCATGTCACATTCTTGCTTGGCCTTTTTTACAAGGCTTAAGTGGCCTGCATGCAAAAATCCCATTGTTGGAACAAATCCAATGGTTTTTCCTTCTGCCTTTTTGGCTTTGGAAAATTTTTGCATTTCTTCAATTGTTTTAATTACCTGCAATTTGTTTCACCTTTTTTACTTCTAATTCTTTTTTTTTGTTTTTTTTTACTTCTAATTCTTTTTTTTTGTTTTTTTTTACTTCTAATTCTTTTTTTTTGTTTTTTTTTACTTCTAAGATGTAATCTATTTCTGTTTTTTTGTTATTTCTAATATCCTGCAGCATTGAGGAAAGGTTTTCTGAAAACTTTATTTTGCAAATTTCTTCATATTCTTCTTTGTCAAATATTATTCCTTCTTTGTCAAGCACTAGTTTGACTTCGTTTAAAATCCCTTTCATTTCCTTTTGGTGTTCTATAACTTCACTGTTTTTTATTCCGTATATTGCTGTTAAAGGATTTAGTACACAGTTTACAAGCATTTTTTTCCAAACGTCTTGTTCTATGTTTTTCGAAACTTCTGCATTCAGCCCGCATTGTTTTAAATCTTCAACAATTTTTTCAGATTCTTCACTTTTTTCAATCTTAAGATATCCATTGTAAGAAATTTTAATTCTGCCGAATTCTTCAAAAATAATCGCCTGGTTTGTTACAGCCCTTAATACCTTGCAGTCAACCAAACTTCTAACAAGTTCTTCTATTCCATAACCATTCTGCAGGCATATAATAATCGTGTCCTCTTTTACCTTGTTTTTAATTGACAAAACAGCATTGTGTGAATCTATCACTTTTGTAGTCAGGAATACAACAGTGTTTTCTTTTATTTCTTCAACCTCTGTTACTGCCTTTACTTTGAAAATTCCTTTCTTGCTTCCGTCAATCTTTAATCCCTGGCTGTTTATTGCGTTAACATGTTCTTTTCTTCCAATAAGCAGTACGTTACACTGTCTTGAAAGCATTGCTCCATAATAGCTTCCAATTGCTCCTGCTCCTAAAATAATGTAATTCATTTTCATTTCTCCAATAATATACTTAATACTCAAGCTTTTTTATTTCAACTCTATGTCTCTTAAGAGGGTGTTATCAATTTAGTCTTTTACCTGCCAATTTGCTCTGTTTTAAATAATTTATTGCATTAATATTTGCAATGAAAGAAATACTTTTTTTGGGATTATTGCTTGTAGTAGCCATTGCCTTAAGTGGTTGTCTTACAGATGTTGCTTTTACTGATATAAGTGGGCCAACAGAACCTGTGCTTGACACAAGTGTTTTTCTTGAACAAACTTGTGATGCATTAAATGATTGTCCTCAGGGATATTCTTGTGGCAATTTTTTGGGGCAGGACCCAAAATGCTATCCTGCAAATATGCAGCCTTGTAACATCCTAACATGTCCTGCAACAGTTCCATGTGTTGTGAGAGAATCCTGTCCAATACAGGTTGCCTGTGATTTTTCCAACAAGGCTGGCTGTAATGATTACGATGCAGAACAATGTCCTTCTGATTGTGTTGTTTGTCCTCCTTGTGAAGCATGCAGTTCAATAACCTGCCAAAATGAGTCGTTTTGTACAAGCATTGGCTTTGACAAAGATTGGTATGCAAGTGTCACCCCCTTAAGTCACCCCTCCTAAGAAGCACAAATTTTAGGACAGTTTCTGACTAAAACACTGCTTATACTTTTATAATTTCTTCTTATTTCAATCATAATCACTTAGGAAAGGGGGAAACTTGAATGAAGAATTTTGCTGATAAACTGATTGAATCTATTATAAATAAAAAAAGTGTTTCAGTTGTTGGACTGGATCCAAGATTGGAACAGATTCCTGCATTCTTAAAGGAAGAGGCAAAAAAAGAATTTGGGAATGGTTTTGAAGCAGCAGGAAGTGCCTTTTTTGAGTTTAATAAAAGAATAATTGACGCAGTTAAAGAACAGGTTCCTGTAATAAAACCGCAAATGGCTTTCTATGAACAATATGGTAAAGCAGGAATTGAAGCATTTGACAAAACTGTTAAATACGGGCAAAAAAAGGGTCTTTTGGTAATAGCAGATGCTAAAAGAAACGATATTGGTTCAACAGCAAAAGCTTATGCAGCAGCGCACTTGGGCGAAGTTGAATTGACAGATGGAAAAAAATCATGCTTTGATGTAGATGCATTAACAGTAAACGCTTATTTGGGAACAGATGGAATAAAACCTTTTACAGAAGCATGCAAGCAATTTGAAAAAGGAATATTTATACTGGTAAAAACAAGTAATTCTTCTTCTGGAGACATTCAGGACAAGGAATTAAAGGAAGGAGGGGCCGTTTTTGAATTAATGGCTGAGTTTGTTAAAAAATGGGGTAGTGACCTAGTTGGAGAAAAAGGCTATAGTTCTGTTGGAGCAGTAGTTGGAGCAACTTACCCTGAACAGGCAAAAAATCTTAGAGAAATAATGCCACAATCTTTTTTTCTGGTTCCAGGCTATGGGGCACAAGGCGGCGGAGCAAAAGATGTTTTGCCATGCTTTAACAATGACGGGTTTGGGGCAGTAGTAAATTCTTCAAGGGGAATAATTTTTGCATTTGAAAAAGAAGAATTTGGCTGCAAGGAAACAGAGTTTGAAAAAGCAAGCCAGAAAGCGGTTGAAAAAATGAATAATGACATAAATACTGTTCTAAAAGAAAAGGGTAAGATTCCTTGGTAGCAATTTAGCCAAAACTATTTTTTCTTTACAAGCTTGCTTCCGACAAAGCCGCCTGCAAGTCCTATTGCAAAATTAAGTACTGCAATAAAAATACTGCTAAAGATTACTGAAGCAATTACCATTGACTTGTAGTCTGCCAAAGACATTGTTGCAAAGAACTCAACACCGTAATCTGCAAGTTCATCCATTTGCGTCTGCCATGCTGCATCAGTCATTAACAAAAGTGCTCCAGTACTAAAAAGCATTAATACAAGGCCCCCAATTGCTGCTCCCAAAGCAGGAAGAAAAATAATATCCTTTATGTCCTTTGTTTTTTTTGCAATAAGATAACCGCTTGGAATGCATCCAACTAATGGCGGCAAAAAAAGTGCTATAATTGAAAAAAGCATTATACCTCCTGAAAGCGTTAAATCCTCAGGTGTTTCCGGAACAAAAATGTTTCCAACAAAGTCCATTGCTGTAAAAAGCACCATTGTAAGGACAGCTGCTAGTAAAATTTCTTTCCAAAACTTCTTAAACATTCAAATAAAATAAAGTGCAAAGTAGTATTTTATTGTATCTATGAAATTGCAGTGTGGTGGCAAAGGGCGTGAAAGGGAAAAATAGTTGACATTTCGCAGGAAGCATACATTTGTTAAAGCAGATTCTGTTGTTTGGCTTGCTTGACCGCATTGACAAGCAGCTTCATTTGTCTTAACGCAGCCCTTTCCTCTTTTGGAACCATTGCTTCAAAAGGGGTTTCTTCTGTTGCCTGTGCACTGTATCTGTTGATAAAATTCATATAGTTATCAAGCAAAAGATTGCATTTTCCCAAATGAACGCCATTTTTAAACAAAAAATTAATCAATTTGATTTTTCTTTCTTTAGACAGGTTTTTCATGTTAATGCGTAAAGAAGTCATTTTTCCTGAGAATTCCACCACCTGCTTTCTCCTGCCATCAGCAACCGTCTTTTGCCTTTTGACGCGCGTTGCCTGTTTTCTAATAGGCGTGTGTCCAGAAGCCATAACTAACTTAAACGCCTTAAAAGAATAAAAACCAATTGCTAAAGAGGACCCAAATGACAAACAACATAAATTTTAGGACAGCTATTTTTTGCCCAAAAGCCTCTTTCAACGCGCTTTTAAACCCCTGCTAGTAAATAATTTTTATTACTTGGCTTATTTTTGCGAATTGGTTTAAGTAATAAAACAAAAAAAGGTGAAAAAATACTATGGCTGATGATCAGTATGGTAGGGCTATGCACAAGGTAACTTGTTCTGAGTGCGGAAAGGAAACAGAAGTTCCTTTCAAACCAGACGGAACAAGACCTGTTTACTGCAAAGACTGCTATATGAAACATAAGAAACCAAGAAACGACAATTACTAATTCCAGTAATTGGTTCGGAATTCTTCAAAAACTATTTCTATTTTTTTTTATTTTTATTACACCCCAGCGAAAGCCATCGAAGGTTTTGGGGTTGTTTAACAGTCTACGAATTCTAATTCTGCTGGTTTTCTGAATCCTCTTTTTAGCAAAATGTCTCTTTCTTTTAGTAAGCAGCTTCTGTTGTGGGCTATGGCTTTGTTTAGGTTTCCTTTTTCCCAAGCCTGCATGCAGAGAAATCCTTTGTCGTTGAATGGGTCGCCATATTGTGGAATGCCAAGCAGGTTGACCACTTTTTTCTTTGCCTCAAACTTTTCTTTGTTTAGCTCTCTTTCGAATAAAAACCTTGCTTTTAGGTTATGGAACAAAACACCCATTTCAAAATCGCAGTTGAAGGCATGAAAAGGCTTTTCTAAACCGTTTAGCAGAGAATAAAGCCTTTCCTTTAACGTGGTTAAGTCCCTAGTTGTTTGCGCAGTAAGAATTTTTAGCTCTTGCCCGTTAATATACCCAAATATCACTGGCTGAATATTGGCATACTGTCTTGAATCACTAAAATTTCGGGAAAATCCTCCAATGGTTTCAATGTCAATAATCGTTCCATCAAAACCAAACTCGTTGTTTTCCCTGTGCTCTAGAATCATTTTGCAACCGCCAATTAAATCAAAAGAGTCAAAGCTTTAAAACAATTTTGGCAACCGCTTTTGTTAGAATAAACCCGTAAAAAGGTTTTTTTGGGGGGGGATACTACAGTTCTTTGTATAGGTAATTTGCAAATACTCCTATTATTACTAAAAGAACGAGGGCTGCAACCGCTATTATCATTATTTAGGGAAAAGATTCAATAGGTGATTTAAATTCACATCCCTTTGTAACAACACATGAACCCAGTCCTCCTAATAAAGCGGCAACAAACAAACCAGCTGCTTCTACAAATAGATTTTTTGCTTCTTTCTGCCAATTTTCTTTTTCTGTTTTGATTCTATTCTTTTGAGCATTTGAAAAAAGAAATTTCGTTGCTCCCTGACTTAACTTTCCAAACCCCCCTTTTCCCATTTTCCGCCATTTTATTCCAATCCGAATTCCAAACCAAGGCTTTTAAGGGAAAGAATCACCGGAAACCTGGACTATCCAAAGCGCTTTAAAAAGCAGATTCTTTATCTTAATGAGCAGGTTCATCAACACAGTTGCTTGTAGGAGTTGATAAAGAAATGATTTCAGAAGAAAGAATAATGGGGTTTGTGGAAGGGGAAGGGTGCTTCAATATCGCAATCCAACGGTATATTGACAGGAAATCAAGGAAAACAAGCAAAAAATGGGGGCACACTAATGCTCACTTGTTTCATATAAGGCCTTCTTTTAGGGTAGGTGTATGTGAAGCAGATCGTTGGATTCTAGATGAGATAAAAAACACTTTAGGTTTTGGAGCAATTTATTTGCAGAAAAGGTCTTTAAAAAATCCACGCGAACAAGATTTTGCACAGTATTATACAAAGAGTTTTGAAGAATGCTTGAAAACAAAAAATTTCTTTCAAAAACAGACATTTTATACTAGAAAAGGCCATGATTTTCAGCTATGGTGCAAATGCCTTCAAATTATAGACTCTGGCAATCATTTGAGTAAAGAGGGTATTTTGGAGATTTGTAAAATTCGTGACCAAATGAATTATTTGAAAACAAAAAACAAACGCAGTACGATAGAAATAAAAAAAATTCTTGAACTGAAACCATTGCATCTTATATCCCATTTTGACGAAAAACAAGAGAAACTTATACATAACAAAAACTTCAATCAAAAGACCTGGCTTGCCTCAAAACAAGGCAATCACCTAAAAGGTCGCTTAGAATCGAATGTGGAGGAAAAGCTAGCGGAAGTGGCAGAAACGGCAAATACTAATCAAAATAATAGTGGAGGTTAGTCTAAAAACTCGTAAAATGGCTTCTAGAGGCGGATATGCTGTGTCCTGAGCATTATACTGCAATTTTGAGACATAATAGCATTTATACCGAATCTCCACGTCTAGAACTTTTCAAAAAACGTTTATTTTGACCCTAATAATTGCAATGGTAGAAGTGTGGGTGGCGTCAATTCTAAGGTGGCGCAAGAGCCACAAAGACCTGTTATGTAGAAGTCACTGCCTGTTTCTCCTTGCTGAGCACTATTTTCTCGCCATCTTTGACTGAATTCAAAGCTTACATATCAAGGCTTCCTGAAAGCCTGGCAAAGAAATTGTAGGTGGAATATGCCTTTGGCCTGCTTCCTGTGCTGACAGGTGTTTTTCCAAAGAAAATGGCTATGGCAGGGCAGTCGGGTCAGATCCAATTTCGCCAGGCTAACACTACTGCCTGCCACGCTCTTGGGCTATACTAAAGCCCACCAAAAAGTAGATTTTCTCGTCTCATCTTTGGGATGTTCCCCGAATCGGCAGCGGCAGCTGTTCCAAGACCTTTTTCGCGGTCTCTGGATTCTCATCAGAGATTTCCACCAGCATCTCCAATTTCCCGATTTTTATCCTGATTTTGTCCATTGTTTGCCCTAGCCCTCTAATGCTGCAAAATTTACTAAAACAAGCACATATTATGTAGCATATAGCTACATAACCTATTTTTCTGTTAAACTGTTCATCCAAAAAATCCAAACAAGACTTATTTCAGCTTCACCCTTCTTTTCGGCGTTTTCTTCTTCTTTTTCCTTGCTCTTTTTATTGCCTCTATTTGTGCAGCAATCTTCATCTTTTCCAGCTTGGTGTTGACGATTTTTTCAATGTCTATGTTCGATCTTTCGAAGAAATTTTTCGCAAGCTTTATGTCGTCATTTGAGTACCCTATCGCTCTGAACTTTTCATGTATTTGCTCTAGGGTCAGTGGAAGATTTGCCGCAAGGTAGTACATTGCATATGAACCGCTTGTATGCCATCCTCCAAAGCAGGCTATTAGGAAGTTTTTTCTTGTAATCCTTGCTTCGTTTAGGAACGACTCATAGGTCCTGAATTCTTTCATATGTTTTGGGCTGATTAGCAGTGAGCTTGTTCCAATACCATGTGCCCTAAGCCTTGCCGGAAACAGTGGGTTAACGCCTCTCCTGTGAAAAAGTTCCTGCACTGTGATGTCTCCTGTTTTTGCATCCTTTGGCTGGCCGTCAAACTGCTTTTGTGTAAGCGGGAATGTACAGAACACCTTGGTTATCTGCTCCCTTTTCAGCATTTCGATTGTTTTCCTGTCGGCAAGGTCAAGGTGTGTTAATCCGCCAATAAAAATCCTTGTTCCAGGGAGCCTCTTAAGAAGCAATTTTGAATCCATTTCCAAACTAATTGTGCTTTGCTTCTTTTTAAACCAATTTCTCTCAGGGCAAACCTTATTTAACCACCTAATCACACAATCTTTTCTATGCCAAGGAAACAAACCAATAGGTCTAAAAAGGTGGTCGGGCGCCAGAAACGAATGAAAAAAAAATGGGCTCATTCAAAACCTTCTAAGCAAAAACCTGTGAAAAAGTCAAGGCCTCGGCCTACAAGAAAGAAAGCTATTTTGTTAAAAAAATCCAAAAGCAGGGTTTCTCCTTGGAGGAGAAGGCTTGCTGCGGCTGCTCTTATTGGGGCGGTTACTTTTGGGTCTTTCGGTTGCAGCTATGTTGAAAGCAAAGCAAAAAGTGAGTTTACTTATTCAAAGTTTAGAGATGAGGCTGAAAAAAGTGCTGGCAGGGCGTTGGCGGGCGTTACAGGCGTTGTTCCTGGTGGCAGCAGTATTGGTAAGGACATTGGTTCAAAGGCTGTTGAGCTTGTTTTGGGTCCCAATCCTGAAAAGGTAATTAGGGGGATGAAAGGCAAGGTTCGTTTTGATTATTCTAAAGAAGGGCTTCCGGTCAAAAAAAATTTTTGGTTTAAGGCTATTGGCCTGAATCCTAAGAATAAACTGGACCAGAATGTAATTGATTATGTTGAAAGGGTTGAGAGAAACACATCGCTTTTTCCAGAAGAAATTATGCTTATTGTTGGTGTTAATGCTCATTTAAGCCCTTATAATTTGAGGAAAAAGGTGCAGGTTCTTAAGGGTTTTCTTAGAAACCACTCTGCAACAATTTCTGCTCTTGGAAAGGATGCAAAGCGCTTTAAGCCAAAACTGAATCGCAAAAGAGAGATTATATTGGAGCAGTTAAGTGAAACCTTTTCTTCAAGGGACCAGATTGCCTGTGAGTTTCTGGGTCTTGACGGTATTCTCAGACTTATGTTTTCTTACCCGGAAGAATTTAACCATCTTATGGCAATCGGGCGCGCGAATTTTAATCCCGCCACCTGCAAAAGAGATTTGAACAATTATTATCTTGAACTCGCCAAAAAAAGGAATTAAATTCCCAATTAAACTTTTTTTTGCCTGTGCTCAATTCACTGCTTCATGCAAACTTTTTTTAACAACCTTTCCCTAATTACTTTCTATGCAAAGGAAAAAAAATAAAATTTCCAGGAGAAAATTCCTCAAAGACACCACCATAGCCACAGGCACTATGGCAACCGGCCGCCTTCCTGCTGCTTTTGCAAGCGGAAAAAAGCCCTCTGGGAAACAGCCTCAAACTAGTGCCTATAAGGGAAGGTACAAATCCGACTGGAAAAAGCTCTTCGAGTGCTATCCTGACTGGCAGAATTCAGTCAAGGGAAAGCGATGCGTCAAGTTAACGGACAGGGCGGCAGATTACTCTTGGGTCAGTCCGGAGTACGTAATTGACTATGTCAAGAGAGCCAGGGTCTCAGAGTCAACCTACGCCAAGATTGGCAAAGATCTTAAAAGCGTCAACAGGGCGCAGTCAAACATTAAGGATTACTCCACTGAAAGCGGCAGAAAGCGCTACCAGCAGCTTGAGACCAGGAAAAAAGAGCTTTTGAAGCAATCTAGCATTATGCGCACACTGCTTGACGCCAACCTGGTGCGCAGCACTTTTTCAGACCTGCCAGCTCACGAGCTGCCGCCAAGCGGAACAGAGCTTTCCTCAGCGGTAATGGAAAGAAGCACTACTGCAAGAATCAGCAGGCCGGCTGCAGGGAGCGAGGGCAAATCCATTTTTGACAGCATAAGGGACTGGCTTGGCTCCAAGCAGGAACCGTCACAGCCGGTCGAAAGACACCAAAGAATCCAAAGAGATGTGGCAAAACTCAGTCCTGGGTCAACCCTCAGGCAACCCATGCCCGAAACCACTAACAGCAGGTGGCTTGACGTCTTCAAAACCTATCCCGGCTTGCGCCAAGGACTGAACCAGCCAAGGTACGCCAGGAACGCCAAGGCGGCTATTACTCTTGTTGACAGGGTTGCCACAAGCACCGGGGCAACTCCTATGGATGTGATTGCCGTTAGGAGAAAGTACGCTATAAGCAACTATGCCCTGCCTAAATACAAAAACATTACCCGGGCAGAGCGAAAGATATTCGATGCCCTGCTCAAAGAACAAAAGTCAAACAAGCAGGCCTTTGATTACATGGTAAGGGCAACAAGGTCCTGGTTCGCAAACAACTAAGGCAAAACACAATTAGTTATGTATAAGAAATCCTTATTTTTTCTTTTTCTTCTTCATTTTTTCCTTTTTTGTCCTTCCACCGCGGCTTTTCTTTCTTTTGAGCTTTACTGTTCTTGCCATTGACCTTCTCGATGCTGTGCTTCCAAAGATTGTAGCACCTTCTCCCCTTTTGCTGCTTGACTTTCCAGACCCTTTTTTGCTAACCCTTTTCGCAACAAATGTTTCTCCAACAAGTTTTTTTCCGGTAAGAACTTTTCTGTCAGGTCCGTAATCATAAATTATGTCGCCCCACGCGTCTGTTTCAATTTCTCCAAGCCAATTTCTTCTAGCCACCCTTTCCCCTGGCCTCATTTCTGTTCCCATTTCATAAACCGGCCGCGTTCCCCTCCTAGTATACCTGCTTGCCTTTCCCGGCTTTATTGTTCCGTCAGGCATTTTTCTTCCAACTGCCATGCTGAGCCTTGGTTGCTCGTATCCCAAAAACTTTGTCATTGCCGCCCTTTCAGACCTTCTGCCTGCCGTTGTCTTCTGCAGCCCTGCCTTTTGTAAAGATTCTCTGAGTTTTGCCCTCTGTGTCTGCGTTGGCTGCTTTGGCTTATTTTTAGTTTTACTGTGGAGGGTTTTCTTTTTTGAAGGCATTCCTATTGGAAAGTCTGTAAAGCCCACGATTGCCTTGTTTATTTTTCTTTTCGTTGCTCTTCGCATTTGTCCTGGTTTTCTCACTGAAATCAACCTCTTGAATAATTATTTCTTTTTCATTCCTTTTAATGCTTTCCTTTTTTTTTAGTTTGAAACTCTTTTTTTTGCATCTTAATAATTTAAATACCATTTAAGTCCTATATATAACAATGTATTCAAAAATCGGGTGGACTGCAACAATTGTTGTGATTGCTTTAGCTGCAATTGTTTTGTTTTATCCACCAGTTCTGCAGGATGACAACCAGACAGGGTTTTTTACGTTATATTTTGCATGTAATAACAATGGCTCTTGTCAATCAGGTTCTGGGGAAACCTATGCAAACTGCCCTAATGACTGTTGCAATGTAGATTGTTCTGCTAAAGATGATACTATATGTCATTCTGCTTGTGCTGGTTTTGCAGGCTGTTCTGCTGTTATTACTGGTTGTGATGACCTTGCTACTGGGGCCAGAATCTGTCTTAATGCAATAACTTGGACCCAATGCTGTTCTGGTGCTCCAACAAGCTGTTCGGTAGGAGAGTATTGTACTGCTGGTTTTTGTGGAGGCTGTTCAATTGCCTGTGACAATTTTTGTGAAAGCGCTGGCTGTTTTGGTGTAGATCCGGATTGTGATGTTTTGGGAGACGCAACAGGGGAATGCTGCGGAAATGGCGTTTGTGATGGAACAGAGAAATGGCGTTTGTGATGGAACAGATGATTGTATAACCTGTCCTGCAGACGGCTGTCCTGGGAGTGTTGTTTGCAGTGTTGATGTTGATTGTGATGATTCCAATTCTTTAACCACTGACACTTGCAGTAATCCTGGTGCCTGTGATTCAAGTTGTAGTAATGTTCCTTGTGTTGTTGCTTGTTCTGTTGCTGGTGATTGTGATGATTTTAATTCTTTGACTATTGATTCTTGTTCTGATGGTGGTACTTGTGCTGCTGTTTGTTCTAGTGTTCCTTGTGCTGTTGTTTGCAGTGTTGATGTTGATTGTGATGATTTTAATTC
>JAFCCG010000075.1 GCA_017610335.1 Chloroflexota bacterium
CACAAATTCACTTATGTTTGTACAGATAACGAAGCTTACATGAATTGCCTTGCACTTGACTCTCTGATAATGACAAAAGATGGTTTGAAAAAAATTACTGATATCGAAGTAGGGGACTTGGTTTATGCTTTAAGCCAAAAGAACCACAAACTGCTTTTGAAGAAATGCACAGGGATTTTTGACAATGGAACAAAAATGGTTTTTGAAATAAATACTGATTCACAAACTATAAAGGCTACCGGAAACCACCCTTTCTTGGTTTTGAAGAGAAATGGAAGAGGAAAACAAAGTGAGCTTGTTTGGAAAATAGTTGAGGACTTGCGGCAGGGAGATGAAGTTGTTGCTCTCAAGCAAGGATTGGATGGAAAGCCTTATACTTTTCCAAAAATACAATTGTCAAAGAAAGGAGATTATAAAGTTAATAAAATTAGAGAAGTGTTAATTCCAAAAAAGTCTTCAAAGAACTTAATGAAACTGCTTGGTCTGTATGTTGGAGATGGCTGGACAAGGATTGAGAGGGCAGAACTTGGTTTTGCAGTGCCGCTTGGTAATAAGGCAAGAAAGCCTGTAAAGCAGCTAATTAAGAGTATGTTTGGTGTTGGCTCAATAAGAGAAACGAAGAACGAAGTCTATTTGGATTCTATAAACGCTGTCAAGTTCATTGACTCGCTTGCTTTTGGCAAAGGGGCAAAAAACAAGCTTATTCCAGCCTGGGTATTTTCCCTACCCTTTAACGAGAAGAAATCCTTTGTTGAAGGGTTACTGCTCTCTGATGGTTACAAAACAGGCAATAGTTTTAGGTATGTTTCTGCCAGCAAAGAGCTGCTCAGGACTTTGAGGTTACTACTGCAAACAATGAACATTCGCGCTGGCAAAATTCATCAGCAATCCAAAAGCAAGGGAACATGGGTTGTTTACAGGAATCTAAAAAAGACTTCAACTTACGGGTATGTGTGTTTCAGCTTAAAGAAAGGAGCAAGCCAGAAATATAAATCTCAAAACAAATACAGGGATTTCTTATATGGAAACAAAAATTTTGAAATGAAAAAAATAAAGTCAATAAAAAAGAAAAAGATGGAGCCAACCCTTGACCTACGGGTTGAAGAAGAGCATAATTTTATTGCAAACGGAATTGTTGTCCACAACACAGGCATTCAAAGAAGCGGCGGAACTCCGTTGTTTGCCAATACAACAACAAGTCCTGCCGGCTCCAAGGTTGGGGGAAAACAGGAGCCAAAAAAGCCATTGCCGTTTATTGTTGCATCACACGGCATAAAGTATGTTGCAACAGCAAGTCCTGTGAACATTTTTGATTTGCATAAAAAGGTCAAAAAGGCTTTGGCAACTCCTAATGCTTCTTACATTCATGCATTCAGTGTTTGCCCTATAGGATGGCATACCAGAACAGAGGCAACAATTGAAATCGCAAAACTTGCGGTAAACACAAGGGTTTTTCCATTATATGAAATAGAAGATGGTGTCCTTTCATTTACCCAAAAGATTGAAAAAGAGAAAGCAATTCCTGTACTGGATTACCTAAAGGTCCAGGGCCGTTTTAAGCACTTAAACCCAGAACAGGTCAAAAAGATTCAGGAATATGTTGACGCAAGATATGATTTCCTGCTTGGAATAGAAGGCAAAAAGGCATTTGACTGCCTGTTCTAATGCTTTCAGTTTCTTCGCTTTCTATCTTTGGTTTTTGTGCCTAAAATAATTGGATTCGGGCTTTGTTTTGCAAGGTCCACGTTTCTCTTGTTCAAAACATCCAGAATTTTTTGCATGATTGTTTCAAGCAACTTCTTTTTTTCAGGATTGATTCCGCCTTGCTCTAATCTTTTTTCAATTGCGTTGCTTATGGCATCAAGGCGCTCTGTTTTCATTCCTGCTATTGGCTTTTTGAGAAAATCGGTTGCCACCTTGCTTTTTATGCCCAAGTTTGTCAGATCTAAGAGAATCCGTCTTTCCTCAAAAGTAAATGTCCTCATGCTTTTTTTGCTTCCGGAATTTAGCACAGTCTTTTTTGTTCCGCTTCCAAATGCGCCTAAAATAGGTACCTTAAAATTTTTCCTTCTCGCCATTTTCAAACAACCGTTAAATCTGTGTGGGAATTTCCAGCCTATTGCAATTCAATAACCAACTGTTTCTATTTGTAAACAGGCTTGTAGCCGTTGCTTCCCCTTCTCCCAATCTCTGCTTCAATTTTTTTGTAGGCTTCGCGCAAAAGCGCTTCAGATTCTTTTACCCCTATTTCACTATAAATTTCTAGTTTTTTACCAATTGTTTTTTTCAAAAAATTTAAACACGGTGTTGAAATTGCATTAAGTGGCTTTTTTATCTCCTTGCCTGGAATGTATTCTTTTAATGAACCAATCCTATTTTGAGTAATTTTAGCCCAGGCTCTTTTTGTGCTTAAAGTAACTATTTCTCTAATGGCCATTTCTTCCTCCGGGGTAATTCTGTTCTGCCATTTCTTGCCAGACCTGTCAACCGTTTTTGCCTTTCCTGCTCCGCCTGTTCCATGCACAAACCTTTGCTTCCTACTAGTTCTTCTTCTCATTGGCCCACTATCAAAACTTGTTCCTGTGCAGCACTTTATCCAAACTTCTTTT
>JAFCCG010000035.1 GCA_017610335.1 Chloroflexota bacterium
CAGTAATCTTATCACTACAAGTAAATTTTGAATGTGAACATAACAAAAGTTAGTGGCTATTATGTTTCATTTTAATGAAGCTGGCAACAAAAATATAATTTGGAACACTTCAGCCCCTAAAGGAGAATTCTTTGGCGAAATATTCATTTCACTTCTGAATGAAGATACTTAATCTTCGACGATTGTCAAAAATCTGAAAAACAATAAAAAGCGGCTGTTTCCCTTTTTTTATTGAATGGAAAAGCGCTTTTACCTTGACTCAAATGTATTCATTTCCTTTGTGAGAGAGGAAATTGACTCTGCGTTCAATCTTAGAGGAGTTGACAGTGAGGACTTTTTTGCCTTTTGCAGGAAAGAAAAACATTCTTTGGTTCTTTCAGAACTATTTTTCACTGAAGTGGAAAAAGTAATTTCTTTGAAGAAAGAAGCGGTCCTTGAAGAATTTAATAGGCTTAAAATTAAAGTAGAAGTTTTTGAAAACAAAGTCTCAGAAAACCTTCTTTCAAGAATCATAAAAGAAACAGGAATTCATCTTGCAGATGCAATACATACAGCAATTGCCATTGAAAACAACGCAAACGCATTAATCAGCTGGAACAAAAAGGATTTTATGAAAGTGTATAAATTTGTGAAATTCTTTCAGCCTAACGAGATTTTAGAAATGCCTTAGCCAATGCATCTCTTTCTTTGTATGAAAGATTTCTCTTAAAGACCGCTTTTTGCTGTAACCTCTTTTTTGCTTTTTGAACCTCAACCAAATCTTTTTCCAGATACAGAAACTTTTCCAGTTTCTCCCTAACCGCATCCCTTACAAACTCGCTCTTGGACTGGTAAAACCCGGTCTTTGAAACAACTCCATCAATCGCCTTTGAAAAAGACTGCTCTGCAACAAAACTAATAGTAGTAGACATAAAACAACAATAACAACAAAAACAATTATAATAGTATACTATTAGCCTGCAGTTCTCTGGCGCGATTGCCTAGGAAAAACAGTTCCAAATGGGAAAAATAGTCCGCTTGTTAATTTGCAGAAGTTCACTTGTTAAGCCTTGGAAGCAGAAAAAAAGCAAAAACTGCCGCAAACAAAATAACAACCCAAAAAACTATTGGGGTAATCATGTTGGCAAAAAGCAATGCCAGGCTTGAAATCAGGTAAGCTATTAGGATTATAACAAACGCCTGCACAATTTTTTTGGAAACCATTTTCTAAACCGCCAAATTCAAACTTTTCTAAACCGCCCTATTTCAAACAATTTACTAAATCTTTTACTCCAAAATCATCTTACTTCAAACAATCCACTAAATCTTTTCCTTTAATGCCTTAACATCTGCCCTAACTTCTTCCGCTGTTTTCTTCAATCCCTTTTTTGAAAAATATTTTGCCACATTGTTCAAATCTCTTTCAAAAAATGCTTCTGTTTCAGGATGGGTTGTTAAAACAGCCTGACCAACATCAATTAAAACAAGCTCGTTGTTTCTGTTTAAAATATTGTATTCTGAAAAATCAGCGTGAACCAATTCGGCTTTGAACAAAAGTCTTGCAAGAAAGTCTATTTCAGTTTTGTAAACTTTTTCAATATCCTCCAATGGCTTTTCTTTAAGAGCGGGAGAAGCAATTTCGTTTATGCCAATAAATTCCATTACAAGAACGTTTTCAAAAAAAGCAATTGGCATAGGACAGGAAACCCCAACTTTGTTTATTAATAAAAGATTTGAGAATTCTTTTTTTGCCCATGCAAAAACTATGTCACGCTTGTTTCTTTTTACTTTTCCAAAGCGTCTGTCGCCATGCAAATACTCGTACATTTTATTAAAATCGCTTGTGTCAGTTTTGTAAATTTTTACAGCTCTTGAATTTCCTGCAGAATCACGTGCAAGAAAAACATGTGCTTCTTTTCCAGTACTTATGACATGCACTACAATATCAAAATAGCCTCTTGAAGCAAGCTTGTGCAATGCATGAATTGTTCTCTTGTCAAAAACCTTTGCAAAAGTTTTTCTTTGCTCTTCTTCCGGAACAAATTTCCTTAGGTCAAATTCTTCCTTTTTTTCATTAGACATATAGAAAAGAATTACATTAAAGCTTTTTAAATAAGGTTTAGGAAAGAAAAAAAGGGTGAGGACCTTTTTAGGCCCCAAAAATAAATTCTTTCAGTTCTACAAGACTTTCAAGATTATTTGCCTTTAACATATTGTTTGAAAGAGTGTAGAGCACGTCTTCAATGTAAAGGGCCCTTTTGACACTGTAAACATCGTCAAAATAGTAACCTCTTTTTAATTCATCTTCTTCGGTCACATGCGTTATCCTGCCTCTTTCAACAAATCCGTCTTCAAGAGTTACATCGAAAACAAAGGCACCCTGGAAAACATATTCTCCATATTCAGGCCAATTTCTTCTTTCAGCCTCTGAAGAATCTTTTGCCTCTTGCGAAATTTCTGCAAGAGTTATTGGCAACACAAGCAATTCTTTTTCCTTATCGTACAGGAATGCCTTGTGGTCGTGCAGTGCATAGCTGTCAGTTCCCCTGTCTCCAATAACAATCTTGTGCATTTCAACAGGATTTTCAACATCGCTTACATCAAAGATTGCCATTTTAAGGCCCTGATACCATCCAAAGTCACCTTTTGCAGATTCTGTGGTGTCCTTACCAATTCCGATAATATGATCTTCATCTATTGGATGCAGGTAATCACTGTATCCTGGAATTTTTAATTTTCCAAGAACTGTTGGGTTGGTTGGATCTGAAACATCTATGACAAACAAGGGGTCAACTTTTTTGAAAGTTACAATATAGGCCTTTGGACCCATAAATCTTGCACTGTAAATGCTTTCGCCTGGTGCGAGATCTTCCAATTTGCCAATTGTTTTCATATCCTCGTTCAAAACATAAAGTGCGTTTGAACCATTCCATCCAAGAGTCGTTGCAATTCTGAAATTTCCTTCAAATTCATCCATTGAAAACTGGTTTAACACATGTCCTGAAACATCTCCTTGACCAAGATAGCCTATTTCACCGTCAACAAGACCAAACTTACTTATTATAGTGGTTTCCTCGTCTCCAATTATTGCTCGTTCAATATCTTTCACAACTGTTCCTTCAGGAATAAATGTTTCCCTTGGAAGCCATGCTGTTGAAGCAAGGTATATGTTGTCCTGTGAAGCAAACACATTTTGTGCATCACCTGCAATGGTTTCTTTTTCTGTTTCACCAGAGTCAAGATTTATTGAACCAAGTGTAACAAAACTTCTGATAGGCATTGGATTAATGTATCCAATTTCTGTTGCCTCTGCAACTCTTTTTTCAACACCGTTTTCTGCCATCATTGGAATAATACATGAATCGCCTTCAAAGCATTCCCTGTAATTTGGCCAGCTGTTTACAACAAAGTAAACATTGTCTCCAATCATTCTTGAAGTAAGATAGTTTCCTTCAAAATCAAGGTCTTTTTCAAGAACCGGATTTGATTTGTCTGAAATATTATACAATCTTACTGCAACGCTATTACTACCATAGTAAGGATAGTATATTTCTTCAGCTGCAATTCCAACACTATCTTCAGGTGCTGTTCCAACTTTTTCAGAAGAATTTTCTTCAGAATATAGCAACTGTGAACTTCCAAACACTAAAAGCTTGTCGCCCAAAACAAACATTTCTGTTGGACGAACTCCTTCAAGTTCTGTTTCTGAAACTATTTTGCTTCCTTCAATTGGATAAGCGTCTGTTATTACAAGCTTTCCGTCAGAAAAATTGTAAATGTATTTTCCGTCTGTTTTTACAATGTCGGCTTCGTCAACTCCTTCAACCTGAATGTTTGTGGTTGAAAAATCTGAGCTTCCGCTTTCACTATCTATACTTTTTTGGACACCGGCAGCCATAGCCATAGGAACTCCAAACGCCGTATCTTCCATTATGCCGCCACGATAACCATAATCTGCTTCGTCAAAAGCGGTTTTCAATTCTTCATAACTTTGAAAGCGAGAAACTTCCTTAAATTGTGAAATTATTACACCATTGCCGTTACCATTCCCAATATTTATTGGCCCCATGTAAGGATAGGCCAGTAAGGATGCACCTACAACAACAAGCACAACAAAACCAAGTAAGAGATTTGTATCAAGATCCATTTTTATATCACCTAACACAAATATGTTAACTGATATTTAAATAGTGCTTTTTTTGTTTAGGCAAATGCCTAATAATGAATTTTGTAAAAAATAGTTAATTATATTGA
This sequence comes from Chloroflexota bacterium, assembly GCA_017610335.1. GTDB lineage: Archaea > Iainarchaeota > Iainarchaeia > Iainarchaeales > JAFCCL01. The sequence continues at coordinate 4,234 of JAFCCG010000035.1, forward strand.
CAATAAATTAAATTGAAAATCAATTATATTGGCAACCCATCCAAAGCACCTTTTTTTCTAAACCATTCAACCTGGTTTCCGAAAAAGCGCCAGACGACATCGCCTTTGCTTGGCTGAAAATCCCAAATTTTTACAATAACCAAATCGTTTTCTCTAATCCAAACACGTTTTTTTAACTTGCCTGGAATACGACAACCTCTTTCAACCTTGTCCTGACACATTACTTTGAGCTGGTTTGCACCCATAAGCTGTGTTACAACACCAAAAATCTCAAACTCTTCCTTTTTTGGAAAACGCAGTCTTCCAATAGGAGCAGTTCCCTTTTTGTCCTTCCTGTTTTTGTTACTTGGCATTTGATAACCTCTAAGCTTAAACTATATTTTAAATATTTGCACGTGCTTTACTTTTGCAATTTCAATCACGTTTTCTTCTGAAACAATTCCTTCTTCTAATGCAATCTTAACAGCCTTGTTTCCGACAATGTTAATGTTTTCAAATTCACGGAGCTTTCCGCGCAATTCTTTAATTGACACAGGTTCTCCATTGTAAAAGCCCTTGCTTACAAAAAATTCTATTTCTTTGCCTTTGAGGGTTTTGCCGCAGAGCTCTTTGTCACAAACAGCCAAAATATCGCTATTTCCAAAACCGTGAACCTTGCAAAAAATTTAAATTCCCCCTTAAAGCCCCTTGACACTGCTTATTGCACCACAGGCCTCGCACTTTAACAGCCTGATACCCTGCTTTTCAATAACCTTTGTATCAGGTTTTTTACATTCAGGGCACAAAATAAACTGGGCAACATAGCTTTCAATAAGTCTGTTTATCTGTTCTCTGTTAAATTTTCCATTTAATACAAGTCTGTTATTGTCATCAATTGCTGCAGAAGTAGCTGTTTCTTTTGCAATAAATTTGAAAATATGCTTATTATCCCTGTTAATTGCCTTTAAAATTGTAGAAAAATTTTTCACAATAGTTTTATGCCCCTGAATAAATGAGTCAGTCTGCGGCATAACAAAACGTTCGTGTTTTTTTGTACTTTCAGGCAATCCAGCGTACAGCCTTTCAAGCATCTTTTCATATTCCATGAAATAATTCACCCCAAGAGCATTTTTAACCCTTTGCAAAAACAACAAAAGAAAGAATTATTAATTAAGTAATTGTAATAGCTACATGGACCCATTCTTCTTCCTAAGCGATCCTGCAGCAATAGCTGAATTTTTCAGAGCACTTGTTTACGGAACGCCGTGGGGAATTGTGATACTTTTCCTTTTCACATTGTTTGCAAATGCCTCAATAGTATTTCCAATTCTTGTAGAACCAATAGTACTTATTGTTGCTGCTTTTGCACCAAATCTTGAAACAGCAATCTTTGTAGGAGTTTTAACAGGCACTGCAGCAGCAATTGGAGAAATGTCAGGATATATCCTTGGATTGCTTGGAGTAAAAACTCTGAAAAAAATGAGCAAAGTCAAAACTGAAAAAATCTTTGAAGTCGGAGAAAGTCTTGCAAACAAAGGCATGCCGATAATTTTTATATTTTCTTTCACGCCATTACCTTTTGATCTTATAGGAATTGCAGCAGGAGTAATAAAATACGACCCAAAAAGGTTTTTTCTTGCAACATGGCTTGGTAAGGTATTAAGATATATTTTGGTTGCATTGGTTGGTTATCTTGGAATGGAAGCATTACCATGGCTTGGAACTATATTAGGAATATAACAAAGATTTAAAAATATAGAAAAAGAAAATATATAGGTGAAAGAAATATGGTGGTAAGAAAACCGATTAAACCAAGAATACATACAAGAATTCTGGCAACACTTAAAAAACCGTTTAAATCATTGGGTCACTCAAAGACTGAGCAATTAAAGTACAAAAAACAACTTGAAAAAACACGGCAGCAACTTGAAAAAGCAAAAAGGGCAGCCTGATTTTTTAAAAATTCGATTTTTTAAAAACTTACTTTTAGAAGCCAAGGGCGATTGAAGCAAGCCATGCCAAAATCATTAACACTGCCTGTGGAGGCAAAGCAGGCAATGCTTTTCCAATGTGCTTTCCAACCCAGTTAATTGTAAACAACAGTCCAATTATTGAAGCAACCAAAACCATTGCTGCCGGAACAAGATAAAATGGATGGGGAGCAGTGCTTGCCTTCATTACGCTTACAGCAAAGACCAGTGGCAAAACAAGATCGCCTGTTCCAAGCTCAAACTGGTGTTCTTCTGTTGGAATTGCAAGAGTAAAAGCAAGATTTTTTCCTGAAATTCCTTTAGCAAGCTTTACCATGTGTTTTGTTTTAAACACTGCAATAAAATCATAAACGGACAAAAGAATTAGAAAAACAAGAACAGGAATTACCCCAAGAGAAACACCAATAAGTGCACCAACACCTGCAACAGAAATTACTGCCGCAATATTTCTTATAAAAACACTTTTTGGAAGCAGCAACCTTAGTGCAATTAGTTCAACTGCAAACACAAACGCAATTGCTTCAGGAAAAAATGTGGCAAAAACAATAATTGAAGCAGTAAAGACAACAAATATTTCAAAAAGCCTAAACAAACCAGGGCCTTTGAAAAAAGTCATGAAAACCAAAAGTACTACTGTAAAAAATAAAATTCCTCCAATTAGAAAAATTGCATTTACAGGATCGTCAGGATTGTCTGAAAAAATAACCGGCTGCTCCATTTCACCAGAAGCAATTTCAGAAATCAAATTAGCGCCAACCGCAAGTCCGATAACCTGTGCAAGCACAAAAATCAAAACAAGCTTTGGCAAAACTTTTTGCATAAAAAAATAAGAGGGGATTAGTGCTTAAATAACTATTTTATTGGTTAGGAGAAATGGAAAAGGTGATACAACCAAGGAATATTTACGATTTTCTGGTTGGCTTTAAAAAATTATGCCTTGGTCTGTAAAGTTCTCCGTTTTTTTCAAGCTTTTGAATCAAATCACGTGCTCTTTCCTTGTCAATACCTTCAGCAACTGCTTCGTTTAAAACATCCTGCAATGGCACATTGTCCATTTCTGCTGCCTTGTCTCTTATAATTGAAAGAATCTTTCTCATGTTTGTTACCTGAGTATGAGTTTGCCCGGTCATAATAATGTCATAATCTATTTTTCCTGTTTCAGGATCTGTTACAACATCGCTCAAACTTGCTTTGACAAGCTTTATTGCTCTTTCAGCATCCTCTTTTTTAGCTGTGTCAAACAATCTTATTCTTGCACTTGCCTCTGCAAGCCTTACAAGTCCTTCAAGCTGTCTGTGTGTTGCTGCATAACTTCCATCTTTTCTGCCAATGTCCCTTAAACCAATATAAAAATCTCCAATTGCCTGAATCGCATCTTTAGTCATTACAGGAAATATGTTTTGTCTGGTATAAGAAATATATTTTCCCAAAAGTTCTGGGTCAACAGGAGGAGCAGAAATTAAATCAATTTCTTCCTGTTCATGTTTTTGAAAAGCCTTTCCTTTTTTCTTATACTGAGAAATTAATTCACCACTTTTATGAGTTTTCAAAATATGCGCCGTAATTGCTTCATCTTTTGTTTTATCCAAAACATCCTTTATCATGAAAAAAAGGTCAAATCTTGAAATAAGTGATGCTGGTAAATTAATTTGTTCAATAAAAGGAGTGTATTGTTCAAACCTTGACATTTTTGGATTTGCAGCAGCAAGAATGCTCGTATCAGATTTAAACCGTGTTACAATTCCTGCTTTTGCAACAGAAATCATTCCCTGTTCCATTGCTTCATGCATTGCACTTCTGTCCTCTGCATCCATTTTGTCCAATTCATCAACCATGCAAATTCCACCACTGCTTAAAACAAGAGCTCCTGCTTTTAGAGTCCAGCCGCCTTCACCAAAATCGTCCTTAACTGCACTCGCAGTCAAACCGACGCCGGATGTCGTCTTTCCAGCAGTGTAAATGCTTCTTGGAGCAATATTGTGGGAAGATTGTAAAATTTGACTCTTCCCTGTTCCAGGATCTCCAACCAACAAAACATGAATATTTCCCCTAATGGTTTGATTTCCTGGCAAATACTTTTTTACTCCGCCAAAAAGCTGAAGGATTATAGATTCCTTTACTCTTTCATGCCCATAAATTGCAGGAGCAATACTTTTTATAAGATTTTCATAAATTTCAGGACATTGCTTCCAAATACCGGCCATAGATTGTTTTCTTTTTGTCAGGCAAGGCAAGCCTTAGTACACCAACAAACCTTGTTTTGTCACCGGCACTAATTCTATTAACCAAATCATCAGTAATATAAATATTAAGAGTTGAAGCCTGTTCATTTCCCTTGAGCTTTTCCAAAGGTTCTTGAATTTCAATCCTTTGACTGTCAATAAATTCCGATTGTTCTGGTACAAGCTCAAAGTCACGATGTCTGCATTCACAAAAAGAAGGCATTTGAAGCAGTTCATTATCCTGTTCTTTTTTATAAGTATTTCCACAATGTTTGCATTTCCACACTGCAAGCTGTAACTTTGGCATAACAGTAGTAATCTGCCTTACAATCCCTTCAACCGCAATAAGCTTTCCCAATTGCTTGGCACTAATATTACGAACAAGTGGCTCATGTTCTTTTGGCAGATTAAAAAAACGCACATGTGGTGAAAATTTTTCAATTTCAAGAACCGGAACCTCTATTTGTTCAACAGCCTCTCTTGCTGCTTCCAAAAGCAGGTCAGGACTATCAAGAACAGCGTCAGCAAGCTCAATATCAAACTGTTCCAAAATAGTAAAATCCACATTAAAGCTTCTTTTGTCAGGATAGTTTTCAACAAGCCTTTCAAGCTCTTTTTTATAATTTGCATCAAAGAATTCCAAGAATTTTGACACATAGGGGCTTTCGCTGCCCTCCCTAATTTTTTCTTCCAAAGGCATTTCTTACCACTTTATAAAAATTCTCCCATTTCTCCCTTTTAAAGCCTCTTAAAGAGACCAGATTTCCGCTGAAATTCCCTCAAAAAGGACTTCCACTGATGTGTCAGGAATAAAAAATTCGTGTTGGTTTGAAAAAAAAAATCTTTTCAATACTATTAGTACTGTGAAATAATTATACATGACCTCTTGGTAAAGCAAACCAGACAAAGCAAGATGGATTTGAATTATGAACCCAAAGCCATCAGAAAGTAATAAAAGGATTTGATTGAATCCCTCCACCACCTCCAATAAAGGAATTTTTTCTAAGGACTCTGCTTTTCTCGGCTTAAACCTTTGCCTCCGCTTTGCTCAGGACAAAGGATTTAATGCCTCCAAAAGCAGCAGAGCCATCCACGAAAAAATTCATTTTACATTGGAGGTGATTCAATGAGTTTTTCTCAAAAAATTTCAGAAAGAAAAGGAAATCCAATAAGTTATGGGCTTTCTTTGAGTGAAATATTGCAAAGTATGAAGGAGAGGTCTTCGCAATGAACTTGGAGCAGATGACCTTTCCTTTATTTCTTCTAATCATTTCACCAATAGCATTGGAAATGGTTGGCTTTAACTGGAAGAGTACAGAACTGTACACTTATTACATGGGCTTTTGTCTTGGCATACTTTTTGGCTGGTGCTTGCCATGATCACCGGAAACCTCGAGTCTCAAAGCGGTTTTAAAGAGCAAAAATGTTTCTCTTTTGGTGGAAGGGTGAAGGTTGAAATTTCGAAGGAAGAGTTGGAAGAACTGTATGTTAGACAGAATCTTTCAACTTATGAAATAGCAAAGCGTTACAATTGTTGGAACACAACAATTGGATCTAAGTTAAAGATTTTTGGGGTTAAAAGACGAAATCCAAAGAAAAAGAAGGTTTTCTCAAAGGAACTTCTTGAAGAGTTATATCTTAACAAAAAATATTCAATAAGCAAAATAGCAAAAGAGTTAGGTTGTGGTCATGCAACTATTTGGCACAGACTTGAGGAATGCAGTATACCAAAAAGAGAGTTAAAAAGATACAAAATAGAAAAACAGGAACTTCACAATCTTTATTCTGACAAAAAACTTTCTCAAATCAAAATAGCTCAACGATTTAGTTGTTCTCGGTGGGTTATATCAAACAAATTAACTCAGTTCAGATTACAGAAAAGAAACGCTTCAGAGGCAACCATTATTTACGAGCGAAAAAAATTCTCCAACAACCTTGTTGAAAAAGCATATCTAATCGGTTTTAGACTTGGAGATTTGCATGTAAAAAGAAAAAGTATTTACTCTGTTTGCATAAACTCTAGTACCACTAAACAAGAACAGATTGAATTAATGAGTAGTCTTTTTGAAAAATATGCACATGTACAAGTTTCATGTTCAAAAGGAGTTTTTTCTTTCTCCAGTATACTGAACAACACATTTTCTTTTTTAGAACCAAAAGAGGATAAGATAGAAAAATGGATTTTGAAAGACAATAAAACATTCTTTTCTTTTCTGGCAGGATACGCAGATGCTGAAGGAAACATAGGTGTTTATAGTGGCAGGGCAAGATTTCGTTTAGGCACTTATGAAAAAAACATTATTTCACAAATTTATGAAAAATTAAATTCTTTAAGCATTAAAACAAATATTAGACTGGAATCTCCAATAGGTTATCAAACAAGTAGTGGAGTGAAAAATAATGGTGACTTTTGGAGAATAAGTATTAATTATAAAGATTCGCTGCTTAGATTATTTAAAAAGCTTGAACCTTATTTAAAGCATGGAAAAAGAGTTAGAGATATGAAAAATGCAAAAGAAAATGTCTTACAGAGAATGAAATTAAAAGGAGGTGAAGTGGTTTATGACAGCAGGAAAATTTTACATTACAACAGCAATTGATTATCCTTCCGGTAAGCCCCATCTTTGGCCACGCATATGAAAAAATTTGCGCGGATTGTATTGCAAGATGGCATAGGTTACTTGACGAGGATGTCTTTTTTCTAACAGGCACTGATGAGCACGGAAGCAAAATTCAGAGAAAAGCAGAAGACGCAGGGAAAAAGCCAAAAGAGTATGTTGACGAAATGGTTGTTTTCTTTAAACAACTATGTGAAAAACTCGGCATATCCAATGATTATTTCATAAGAACAACAGACAAAGAGCACGAAGAAGTTGTGCGTAGCATGCTACAAACCCTCTATAAAAAAGGTTTTGTATTTAAAGCACCTTATAGGGGCCTTTATTGTGTTGAATGTGAGACATTTTACACAGAAAAGGATTTGGTTGAAGGCAGGTGTCCAACACATAAAAAGCTGTGCGAAACTGTTGAAGAGGAAAGCTATTTCTTCAAAATGAGTGCCTTCAAGAAGAAGCTTTTAGACTATTATGAAAAGAACAAAGGTTTTGTTAAACCAGAAAGAAAAAGGAACGAAATGATTAATAGATTAAAAGGCGAACTAAGAGATTTAAGTGTCTCAAGAAGAAATGTTCCTTGGGGAGTTTCCTTACCATTTGATGAAGATTTAACTGCCTTTGTTTGGTTAGATGCGCTCATAAATTATTTATCCGGAGTAGGCTATCCAGATTCTAAAAATTTTAAAAAATACTGGCCTGCAGATATTCATCTTATTGGCGTTGACATCTGTTTTCATCATTCCGTTATTTGGCCTGCATTTTTGATGGCTTTAGGAGTAGACCTCCCTAAGACTGTTTTCTGCCATGGTTTTATCAACACAGAAACAGGAGAAAAAATGAGCAAAAGTCGGGGAAAGGTTATTGACCCAATAGAACTCGTTGAAAAATTTGGAGCAGATGCTCTTCGCTACTTCCTTCTTCGCGAAATTCCTTTTGGGCAGGACGGAAACTTTTCAGAAGAAGGATTAAAGAAAAGATTAAACAACGAACTTGCAAACGAATTAGGAAATTTGGTGAACAGAACAATTGTAATGGTTGAAAAATACAACAATGGAAAGATTCCAAAAGGAAGCACAGACAAAAAGTTGCAGGAAAAACTTAAACTTGACAAAATTGAAAAACAAATGAAGGAATTTGAATTACATCATGCAATTACAGAAATCTTTTCCTTTGCAGGAGCCTGCAACCAATTCATCAATGAAAAACAGCCCTGGAAGCAGGAAGAAAAGGAGCGGGACAATACACTTTACTCTCTTGCAGATTCACTTCGCATAATTTCAATTCTCATCTCAGCATTTACTCCTGAAACAAGCGAGAAAATAAACAAGCAACTTGGAGTAAAAGCAGATTTGTTGAAAGACTGCAAATTTGGTTTATTGAAAGCCGGAACAAAAGTGAAAAAAGGTAAAATTCTTTTCAAAAAAATTGACTAATCTTTATTTTAAGTTTTCCTTCACAAGCACCGCATACTTTTTCAATTCAGCTATTTCTGATTTTCCCTGTCCCCAGGCAAAGTTTAATTTATCATCCTTTTGCCTTGGAATAATGTGAAAATGAACATGCGGAACAATCTGTCCGGCAACCGCGTTATTGCTTTGCAATACATTGAAGCCCTCTACACCTGACAAAGCAGCCATTGTTGCTGCAGCAACCTTTTGAATAGTTTCTGTCACAGACTTTAGTTCTTCATGAGGCATGTCCAAAAGCGTTGCATAATGATTTTTTGGAATTACCAGGGCATGGCCTTTTGAAGCAGGCATTATGTCAAGAAAGGAAAGCACTTGTTCATCTTCGTACAATTTTGTGCAAGGAATTTCACCTTTTACTATTTTGCAAAAAACGCATTCGCCCATTAAATCACCCAAACAATTTTGTTGAATTAAAATTAAAAAAGTTTCCCTCAAAAAAAAAGCACTTTGGAAAAGGACGCCGGCGACAGGATTTGAACCTGTGTGTTCGTGAAAACAACGGTTTTCGAGACCGCCGCGTTTGACCACTCCGCCACACCGGCATTGCTGTAAAATGATTGTGGCAAAAAAGTTATTTAATTGGTTTGCTTTGATGCCAGCAGCTTTTTTGGGAGTCCAAACGAGCATATTCAGGTACGAAGCACCTATGCCCGCACCAGCCGGGCGTGACGGCTTTTTTAAAAAAAAAAGAAAAAAAAAGAAAATGAAGGCAAAATGCCTTCACTCAAGATCAATCTTTACTCCACCGACTTTGCTTGCTACAAAGTTGTAGATGAAGGCGCCTATTACGCCCATTACGAATCCACCGATTGCTCCGCCAATAACCAGTGTTATGGTCATTATTAAGCCACCGATTAAGCCAAGTCCTGCAAATGCAGTAACATCTGCTCCAGGGATTGTTGATATAATTCCGCCAAGAAGTCCCATAAACAAAGTTGCGATTAGTCCAAAAATCAAGTAGATGATTGCCATAAGTATTGCCAATACTTTCCCATATTGTACAGGATCAATTCTTGTAATTGATTGTGTCACCATTTTGCTTTTCACCTCCCTGAATTTTTAATAAAAATAGGCATTTCATCTATTTAAAGCTTGCTTACATGGCTTTTTGGGCAAAAATCGCCCTTTTTTCTTGCTCAACTTTTAAAAACTTTGCTCTATACATACTATATATATTATATATAATATATAGGGGGAACTTTTTTGCTTAGCGAATTATTTGAAACAGTAAAAATTCCTAAAGAACGAATTGGCGTTCTAATTGGCACAGAAGGCAAAACCAAGAGAAAACTTGAAAAATTGGCAGGAATTGTGTTAGAAGTGGACAGCAAAACAGGCAATATAGGCATTCAGGGAAAGGAAAATGCAGCAAATTTTTACGATTCTGTAAGTGTTGTAAAAGCAATTGGAAGAGGTTTTTCTCCAAAAGCTGCATTTGCATTATTTGACGAAAACACATTGCTCGAGATAATAAAAATAAGCGATATTGTGGGCGGAAGCGAAAAAGCAATTCACACCAAAAAGGCAAGAATTATTGGAACAGAAGGAAGAGCGAGAGAAGCCATTGAAAATGCAACCGGTGCAAAAATTTCGGTTTTTGGAAAAACAATTGCAATAATTGGAAAATATGAAGAAGTTGAGCTTGCAAGAAAAGCAATTGAAATGCTTTTACAAGGAGCCCAGCACAAAAAAACAATGGATTTTTTAAGAAAAGAAAAAGCAGGAATGGAAAAATTTACAATTTAAGGTTTTTATATGACAGCAGAAAAAAAAGTTGAATTAACAACCATTAGTGCAGAACACCTTGCAAAAGAATTCAAAGAGCACTCGATTGCAGAATTTTTTAAAAAGAACAAGCAAATGCTTGGACTTTACGGAAAGGTAAGAACACTTACAACAGTAATTCATGAATATGTTACAAATTCACTTGACGCCTGCGAGGAGGCAAACATTTTGCCAGACATACAGGTCAAAATTTCAGAAATTGCAACAGAATATTACGAAGTCGAAGTAAAAGACAACGGACCAGGCCTGACAAAAGAAACTGTTGGAAAAGCCCTTGGACAGCTTCTTGCAGGCACAAAATTTCACAGAATGATTCAGTCACGGGGACAGCAAGGGATTGGAAGCTCCGGATGTACTATGCTTGCCCAAACCACAACAGGAAAACCATGCCGTGTTATAACAGGAACAGGAAAAGGCAAGCCAATAAGCCTTGAGCTAAGCATTGACCCAAAACACAACCAGCCAAAAATAGCAAATATGAAAGAAATTGACAGAGACTTTAGAGGACTTGCAGTACAGGCAAAATTCAAAGGGGTATTGTACAGAGATTCAGAACAAGGACCATTAGAATACCTGAGGAGAACAGCAATTGCAAACCCTCATGCGCAAATAAAATTTTCAGACCCAACAGGTCAAAAATTTATTTTTAAAAGAAGCGTGTTAAAAGTTCCAAAGCCGCCGATTGCGGTAAAGCCACACCCAAAAGGTGTAACAGTTGACGAAATTGTCACAATGTCAAAATACAGTGATTCAAGAAAAGTAAGCAGTTTTTTGAGAACAGATTTTGACAGGATGGGGCAAAAAAGCCTTGAAGGAATCGCCAAAAAAGTTTCCTTTGATATGAACAAGGATCCAAAACAACTGAGATGGGATGAAGCAGAAGAAATTGTCAAAGCGTTTAAAGAAATTGATTTTATTGCACCAAGTTCTGACGCCCTAAGACCAATTGGAGAGGAAAGAATTACAACCAGTTTGCAAAACATTGTTGACCCTGAATTCATGCATGTTCTTACAAGAAAACCACAGGTTTATTCAGGAGGCTTTCCATTCCAGGTAGAAGTTTCAATTGCATACGGAGGAAAAGCAGGAAGAACAATTAGCGGAGGTTCAGAAGGACCACAAAAAAGACTTGAAATAATGAGATTTGCAAATCGTTCACCATTACTTTTTGACGCAGGAAACTGTGCAATTACCAAAGCCGTACATAACATTGACTGGAAAAGATATGATATAAAAGACATTGACAATGCACCAATAACAGTGCTTGTAAATTTTATTTCTGTTTACATTCCTTACACAGGAGCAGGAAAGCAGGCAATTGCAGATGAAGAAGAAATAATTGAAGAAATAAGACTTGCATTAATGCAATCAGGAAGAAAAGCAGGAAGATACATCAGCGGAAAAAGAAAAGAAGCAGAAAGATTAATGAAAAGAGAATTATTCTACAAATACATTCCTGAAATTGTTTTTGCGCTAAATGTAATTACAAAAACCGACAAAGATGTTTTGGACAAAAAACTCAGAAAAATGGTTTTATTAAAACTAAAGCTTGATGACGAAAAAGAAGCAAAAGAAAACGGCGAAAATGGAAAAGGCGAAGGCATAGAAGTAGCCAAAAAAGAAAACGCCTACTCCAAAGACATGCCTGAAAAAGATGAAGTTGAAAAAGTAAAAGAAGAAAAACCAGAACAAAAAAAAGAAAAACACAAAAAAGAAACAAAAACAAAGAGCAAGAAAAAATGAAAAGGTGAATTGATATGTCAGAAAAAAAAACATCCAAAATAGGAACGGTTTCAAGAGAAAAAGAAACACCAAAGCAAATTGCTGAAAAAATTGACACAATGGCAAAAGGTATTGTTACAGAAATCAAAAAAGGCATTGACCCGGAATTTACCACACAGCAAAGGGGCAGAAGTAATGTTGAATTTGATGAAAAAAAAGGCTTATTGAAATTAGGAGAAAAAAGAACTTCAAGAAATTTTTTGAACGTAGGACATGCAAAAAAGTTTATGCAAACAATGCTTGTTTCAGCAAAAGCATATGAATACTTAAAACACAACAAAACAGCTTCAATCAGAGAAATTTATTACGAATTAAAACACACTGTACCAAACACGAAAGAAAATACTTTCGAAGACCAAACTGAAAGCGACAGCTGCATCGTAGATCTTGAACATAGTGTTAACACAATCAGAGAAAAACTAAATTTGCATGCAAATCCAAAAGGAACACTTTACGGAGATGTAGTCTTAAAAGACAAAGTACACCACAACGATAAATTCAACTGCAGTAAGTTGGGAAGAGGCGGTTGGAGTATTATGTCAAGACTTGAACCGGAAGAAATTGAAATCGTTTCATGCAATGCAAAATATATCCTAGTAATAGAAACAGCAGCAATGTACGAAAGGCTTGTAGAGGAAAGATTTCCACATGACAACAAATGCATCCTTATTGGAACAGGAGGCCAAGCAGCAAGAGGAACAAGAAGATTAATTCACAGGCTGCACACGGAAAAAAAGCTCCCAGTGCTTGTGTTCACAGACGGAGACCCTTACGGCTGGTATATTTACAGCGTAATAAAACAGGGTTCAATGGCTTTAGCAGCCCACTCTCCATTTATGGCTTGCCCTGAAGCAAAATATATTGGAATGACTCTCGATGACATTGAAACTTACAAGCTTCAAAATGTTACAGAAAGAATGAAAGAGGGAGACATCAAAAGAGCAAAAGAAATGATGGACTACCCATGGTTTCAAAATAAAGAATGGCAGGCACAGCTGAAAAAAGCATTAAAGGAAAAAGTCAGAATAGAACAGCAGGCATTGGCAAACAAAAGCCTTGAATTTGTTGCAACAGAATATCTGCCGACAAAAATCAAAAACAAAGACTTTTTGCC
>JAFCCG010000076.1 GCA_017610335.1 Chloroflexota bacterium
CGCACCAGCCGGGCGTGACGGCTGCAGTTGAAATTGTGGCATCGAGCCCAAGCGAAGATGGCACTCGCACCAGCCGGGCGTGACGGCTTTTTTGCGAGCCCCAAGCGAGCCGTGCTATCGAGCCCAAGCGAAGATAGCACCCTGACCAGCCGGCAGTGACGGCTGCTACATGAATTGCTCGTAAGTTGTGTTGTTGAATTTGTACAAGAATCTTTTTATTTTTGCACCTTTGAAGCTGTATTTTTGCAAGGCTTCTTCTTTTGTTCCGGAAAAGTCTGCAAATGAATGCTTTTGGCTTGGGTCAAGAATGTAGAATTTTCCTTCAAATTCAAGTGCAATAAATGCATGAGTTCTCAGATTGTCAAATTCTGCAATTATTACTGATGTATTTTCGTCACCTAATGCAAAAAGCAGTGAACAGAGAAATACTGAAATGTCTTCGTCATCTCCTACTTTTGATGAAAAGATTTCTTTTGGTGAAAGCCAGTAGTTGAGATTTATTTCAGATTCAACATAATTTATTTTGTTTTGAACAAAAGAAAGGGCTTTTTCTGCTGTTGGCAAATAGTCTTTTGGAAAAGCATATTCCGATGGTTTAATGTCTGAAAGAATTGATTGAATTGTAAGATCGTCTTTGTTTACAAGCGCCTTTATTTCTCCGATTGTGCGCCTTTCTTTTTCATTAATTAATTCGGCATATTTTTCAAGCAAAATTCCATAGAGCTTGCATTGATTTAGTTTTTCTTTGTTTGAAAATTCTTCTGCTTGCGCAGGGTCTTCCCCTTCTTCGAAAAACGTTTCTTCGTGTTCAGATGACATTTTTAATTATTATGATTAAAACTGCTTTAAAAAAGATGTTTTTGGCTTGAAAAAGCTATTTTTGGCTTGAAAATACTATTTTTGGCTTGAAAATACTATTTTTGGCTTGAAAAGGCTTGAAAAACGCTTATTTTGAAACGTAAGGAATTGTTTTTAGAGAAAATGGGGAAAATGTTTTATTTGAGAAAACAGGTAATAGTTTGTGTAAACTACCCACGACTAAAGTCGAGGGCTTTCCATAGGAGTTGAAAGATTATGCACAGCATTATTGGTTTCAAAACCATCATTGGAACGCAGAAGTCCGTTTACAGGGACTTGCCTGCTGGTAAACTGGAAGAAAACAGTTCGGTCAGAACAATGCTTTTTCCGCACCAACAGGGATTTGACAGCAACAGCAAGGCTTGCCTTCCTATCACTATTAACTATTTGACCACACTCTTTGCATTTGAACAAAGAATAGTTGCTGGAATGCCCTTTGCCAACAGCACCGCAGTGGCTACACCATTTGCTAGTGTGGTAGGCATCAACAACTTTAAGCGTAATTTGTTTATCAAAACATCTGGCTTCAAGCAGTTGCTTAAAAGAATAGAAAGGAATACGCATAACTTTCTTGTTAAACCGTTTTCCTTTTGGAGAAAACCGCTTGAGGTTTTCAATAGCAATATCTGCATCAAAATTCAAAGCCATACTAGTAATATCTCTAACAACTTCTCCAAGCTTGTTGGCAACAAAATTATGTTCTCTGGTTTTAGCCTGTTCAAGCTTTTGTCCTGCTCTATGGCTTCCTTTGTCAGTAAGAGATTGCAGGCGTTCTTTTCTTTCAAAAATCTTTTTTCTCTTAACCCAAATGTCTTTTCCAAAAGACGCTTGTTTCAAAACCTTTCCTTTTGGCGAAAGGACAGAAACAGCAAAGCATTTGAGGTTGATGTCTATTCCAAGAACATTTTTTCTCTCTGGCAGTTCGGTTTCTTCTTTGGAAAGATAGGCTACAATTTGCCCGTTTCCTGTAAGCCCATAAGTTTTGCACTGCCAACCGTTTGTAATAAGCGAAAAATACCTCTGGCTGTTCCTGTTCTTTTTGATTGGCACTGCCAACCGTTTTCTGGGATACATTCTCAGTTCAATGAAAAAATTGGCTTTGGTTTCAAAGACCTTGCAGTTTCGGGGAACATTAAATTTAACACTAATCTGCCTGACAGAAGTTCCTTTGCGTCTAACGACATTTCTTTCAATATCGCAGATAATTTGGGAACCAAAAGGAGTGTTTTCTTTGCTGGTTGAATATGTTGCCCTATGCAATTCCATCAAACGCTTTGATTTTCTCACTTTAAGCAGGCTGTTTGCGAGTTTGGTAGCTTCTAGGCTAAACTCTTTCAAGACTTTTTGTTTCGCTTTTGTTGCAATTGTTTGCAAAAGAATTGCCCGTTGCATTATTCTGACCAATATAATTATACGAGGCTGTTGTTTTAAATATTTGCCTCAATTCTTCCCACAAATAAATTCGCGGGTATCCTTGAGGTGGTTTTGATGAATTTTTTTAAAGAAGTTGAAAATCTTGCAGAAAAAACAATTTCTTCGCTGGAAGGCAGTAAAATTCCGTTTAAGTACTTTGTTTTAACTTTCTTTTTTGCAGTTGTTTTAAGAATTTTTCTTGAAAGCTTTTCGGCACACACTCCAATTACTGCAGCAATTGTTTTTCA
>JAFCCG010000007.1 GCA_017610335.1 Chloroflexota bacterium
CCGTGTTCTCCGCAGATTCCAATTTCAATTTCCGGCTTTTTCTTTCTTGCCTTTTCAACACATAATTGCATTAGCAAGCCGACCCCTTCCTGGTCAATACTTTGAAACGGGTCCTTATGGTAAATGCCAAGATCGTCAACATATGGCTTTAGGAATTTTGCCGCATCGTCTCTTGAAAAGCCGCAGGTCATTTGTGTCAGGTCGTTTGTTCCAAATGAAAGGAAGTCTGCTTCTTTTGCAATTTCGTCGGCTATTAAGGCAGCCCTTGGAACTTCAATCATTGTTCCAATCTTGAAATCTACTTTGCCTTCGGCGCCAGTTTCCTTTGCAACCTTTTGAATAAGTTCCTTTATTTTCAGAAATTCCTTTATGTTGCCAACCAAAGGGACCTCTATCCAAGGCAATGGAGTTACGCCTTTTCCAAGTTCTTCCAAGGCAGCTTCAAAAATGGCCTGAACCTGCATTTCATTTATTTCAGGATAAACCATTCCAAGTCTGCATCCTCTAAAACCAAGCATTGGATTAAACTCGTGCAATGAGTCGGCAATTTCCTTAATTTTTTCAACAGAAATATTCATCTCTATTGCAAGTTCTTTCATATCCTTTTCTTCTTTTGGCAAGAATTCGTGCAAAGGAGGATCAAGAAGCCTTATTACAACAGGCAGTTTGTCCATTACTCCGAAGATTCCTGCAAAGTCCTGCTTTTGGAAAGGTAAAAGCTTTGCAAGGGCAGTCTTTCTTCCCTTAAGGCTTTCAGACAAAATCATTTCCCTGACAGCCTTTATTCTTTCACCTTCAAAGAACATATGCTCTGTTCTTACAAGACCGATTCCTTCTGCTCCAAAATCCAAAGCAGTTTTTGCATCTTTTGGGGTGTCGGCATTTGTTTTAATTTTTAGTGTTCTGAACTCGTCAGCCCACTGCATTAGAGTTTCAAAATCTCCATGCATTTCCGGTTCAACCAAAGGAATCTGCCCGTTGAAAACTTCTCCTGTGCTTCCATCCAAAGAAATCCAGTCCCCTTCCTTTATTTCTAGGCGACCTATTTTGAAAACGCCTTCCTTTTCATTGATTTTGATGTCACCTGCGCCTGCAACACAGCATTTCCCCATGCCTCGAGCGACGACTGCTGCATGACTTGTCATTCCACCTCTTGCGGTAAGAATTCCTTGCGCAGCATGCATTCCTTCAATATCTTCAGGACTTGTTTCAGTCCTTACAAGAATTAACTTTTCATTGTTTGCTTCCCAAAGCGCTCTTGCTTTTTCTGCCGTAAAGACAGCTTTTCCAACAGCTGCGCCCGGAGAAGCAGGCAATCCTGTTATGATTGCTTTATTTTCTTTTTTTGCTTCTTCATCAAGCTGTTTGTGAAGCAACTGATCAAGCTGTTCTGGTTTTACTTTTAGAATAGCTTCTTTTTTTGTCAAAAGCCCTTCTTTTTCCATATCAACAGCGATTTTTATTGCAGCCTGTGCTGTTCTTTTGCCGTTTCTTGTCTGCAAAAGGTAAAGCTTTTTGTTTTCAATTGTGAACTCAAAATCCTGCAAGTCCTTGTAGTGATTTTCCAAAGTGTCATAGATTTTTAAAAGTTCTTCATAAACCTCTGGAAGCACATTCTTTAATTCATCAACAGGTTTTGGTGTTCTGATTCCTGCAACAACGTCTTCGCCCTGTGCATTAATCAAAAATTCTCCATAATGTTCTTTTGCTCCGTTTGCAGGATTTCTGGTAAAGCTAACACCTGTTCCCGATGTTTCACCCATGTTTCCAAAAACCATTGCCTGAACATTAACTCCTGTTCCTGCATCACTTCTCAAATGGTTTATTCTCCTGTAAGAAACAGCTCTTGGGATATTCCAACTGTTAAAAACAGCATTAATTGACAATTCAAGCTGTGCCCAAGGATCCTGTGGAAAATCCTTTCCTGCTTCTTTTTTTACAAGCTCTTTGTATTGCGGAATCAAGGCCTTCAAATCTTCAGCATCAAGGCCGGTGTCATCACTAACACCCTTGGTTTCTTTTGCTTTGTCTAAAATTTCTTCAAAAAGAGCATGTTTAACATCCATTACCACGTCACCAAACATTGTGATAAACCTACGATAACTATCATATGCTGCCCTTATATTTCCTGTTTGCTTGGCAAAAATTTCAACAGTTTTGTCATTCATTCCCAAATTTAAAACAGTGTCCATCATTCCAGGCATTGAAACATATGAACCAGACCTAACACTCAAAAACAATGGCTTTTCTTCGCCACCGAGCTTTTTGTCCATGTGCTTTTCAAGCCTTTCAAGCTTTTTCTTAATCTGCTCTTCCAAGCCAGAAGGCCATTTTTTACCTTCTTCATAAAATTGATTGCAGGCCTCTGTTGTAATAGTAAAACCCTGCGGTACAGGAAGCTTTGATTCAGTCATTTCTGCCAACTGTGCGCCCTTGTTTCCTAATTTAAAAATCCATTCCTGTGTGTTTGCTCCTTTTACTTCATCAAAAGAATAAACCCATGTTTTATCACCCAAATTACTCACCTCTAACTCCATTTTTGTTTTTGTTATAATTTCCAAAAAGAAATTTCATATACTCAAATTGGCTCTTAATTAAATTCCACAAGAAAAGGGTTTTAAAAGTATGGGGAAAAGGGACAATTGGACTGTGTTGCACGATTATTTCGCAAAATTAAAAGTATTGCAGAAGATACAATTATTTTGACCAAGCAGCCTTTTCCAAGACAAATTATTGCCAAAAACACCTGCTTGGCAAATTATGCAACACAACACCTTTTGTGTTTTCCAAACTTTGTTTGGATGATTAGAAATTCTGAGTGAACTACTCATAACCTAACACCTTCGGTGTTGAGGTTATGGCTTCCTGTTTCATTGACAATGCTTGCTTCGGGCTTATGCCGTCAGTAGAGGCTTCATCTCTTTCAGGCGTTAATTTGGACTGTTCCAGCCCTATCTTACCGATTGTAAGAATGTTTATTGAGGCGTTTATGTCCCTGTCTATTTTTAGTCCACAGTGGGGGCAGTTGTGTGTTCTTATTGCCAGTGTTTTTTTGACAATATTTCCACAACTACTGCACTTTTGTGATGTGTTTTTTGGATTCACTTTCACGACTTTTCCACCAGCACTTTCAGCCTTGTAGGAGAGTTTGTTTGTGAAATCACTCCAACTAACATCTGTTATTGCCCCTGCGAGGCAATGGTTTTTTACCATCCCTCGCACATTTAGGTTTTCTATGTAGATTGTTTCGTATTTTTGGATAAGTGTTTTGCATAGTTTCCAGCCGTAATCGTTTCGGATGTTTGTTACTGTTTCATCTATTCTTGCCAGTCTTATTCTTGCTTTGTTTCGGTTGTTGCCTCTTTTTGTTGTTTTGCTGAATTTTTTTGCCAGCAGTTTTCTTTTCTTTGATACTCTTTTCATTGGTTTCGGGTGGTCAAAGAACTCGCCATCGCTTGTAGTTATGAAGTGATTCAAGCCCAAGTCTATGCCGATTTCTCCTTTGCCGTGTTTTAGCCTTTCGGTTTTTGGGTTAGCACAGGATATTGTTAGGAAGTATTTTCCGCTCTTTGCTTTTTTGATTGTAAGTGTTTTTGGAGTTCCTGTTATTGGACGGTGGTATTTTGTATTTAGCTAGCCTATTTTTGGAAAATAGGTTTTTTTCCCTATCTTTTTAGGGTTTGTTATTTGTGGGAGAGTAATGCTGGCGTAGTTGCCGTATTTTTTGAACCTTGGAAAGCCTTTTTCCTTTTCGCCACGTTTCACTCTTGCAAAGAAGTTTCCGTATGCTTTGTTTATTCTGTCTGCAACATTTTGGCTGACTTGGGAGTGGGTTTCTCCGTTTCCTTTTACTTGTGTATACAAGTCTTTTCTTGATAGGGTTATCCTCTTGTGTTTATAAGTGTCTTTTTTCAAAGCGAGGAGTTTGTTGTATAACTGCCTGCATTTTTCTGTTTGTAGGTCTATTTTACTCGCTTGGTTTTTGGTTGGATAGATGCGGTATTTGTAGGCTTTCATTTTCCTTGCCCTTCAACATATTTTTTTATTTGTTCAAGCGTTGTTTGTCCAGTGGTTATCAAACAATAACTTCCACTCCAAAAAACCCCTTTCCATAGTTTGCCCTTTATTTTTTTGGAAAATCTGTTTTGCAGGGCTTTTGATGTTGCACTTTTCCAGTTGTTGATAAACTTTATAAGGTCTGTCTGTGGTTTTGCCTTGAACAAAATATGGATGTGGTCTAAATCTGTTTCTATAGTAGTTATTTCTACACCATAACTTTCAGATATTTTCTGTGTTCTTTCTTTTAGCTCATTTATTATTTCAGGAAAGTCCAAAACCTTTTTCCTGTATTTTATACATTGCACGAAATGATAGTGCAACGCATATACTGAATGGGCATTTTTATCAAATTTATAGACCATATTACCACAACATATTATGCTACAAAAGGTTTATATTAGGCGTGCCAATTTATCCACAACCTAACATAGTTCAGGTTGTGGACTTCTTGGCAATAAAGTTAAAGAAATGTTTAAAAATAGTTGTTATATATGTATATATAACTTAATTTGGTGGTTTTTTATGACTAGGTTGCAATCTACTGTTTTGCATTATCCCAGGCTTGATACTGTTCTTATGGTTGAGAACTTTGTAAAAGAGCATAGTGGCGAGTTCAAGAAGCGAAGCCTTTGGGAGACACTTCCCAGAAAAACAATGTACCAAACCTTTTGCGTCATCTTTGATTATTTGGTTGAGTCTGGCAAGGTAGGGGTTGACAGGCAGGGCAAAATTGCCTGGATTTGGAATCCGGCTATGGTTGAAAAATATTTGAGCAGGACTGACTTGAGCTGGAGGAAATGAAAATGAGGCTTCCTTCAAAAGTCAAGTTTTTTGATGAAAAGATGAAGTTTGCTTTTGAGGAATTGGAGCACAGCACTACTGAGAACAAACAGTTATTCAAGTTTTTGAATCAAGCCTTTGAAAACCTTGAAGAAAACGCTTTTGCAGGAATCCAAATTCCAAAGAAGCAGATTCCAAAAGAGTTTTTCAAAAAGTACAGGGTTGACAACTGCTGGAAATACAACCTTCCAAGCGCTTGGAGGCTTCTCTACACTGTTTCGAGAGATCAGATTTTTGTCCTGAGCATTGTCCTTGAATGGAACAAGCACAAGGAATACGACAGAAAATTCAAGTACAAGGGAAGATAGTGGTCGCTAAAACATTATTCTTTGCAATAAGTTTTGGATTTTCCAAAACCTTATTTAAACACTTTTAAAGTAATTTATGGTATGGAAGATGAAAAAGCAATTCTGGGCTACTTTTTTACAAATGCTGACAAGCCAATTTATGCATTGAAAAACATGCCTCCTGCAATCCAAAGCTATTTTTACATGGGAGTAAGTAGGTTTCCAAACATCAGAAAACGTTTTATTAAAATGCTGCAGGATAAAGGAATTTTTGAAGAAGTTACAAAAGCAGTAAATGAAGGAAACAAAGTTGAAAAGGCCTTAAAGCCCTTAGTGGATTTTGCTGCGGAAAAAAATGCCCAAATCTTTTTTGAATTCGGGCACAAGAGTGCAGCAGAAGGAAGTTCTATTTTCTTTGTTTCAGAGGAAAACCCCATTTACGCAACAGAAATACAGCAGGATTTCTATTATCCTATGACAACCATGGAATATAGTACAAGATATGCAAAAAAATTCAGCCAGGACAGGATTTACTGGGACCCTGTGCTAATGAAATCGGAATTTGGAATAGAAGCCAAGAAAGTAATTTCAAAAAACCTTGAATTGTATGAAAACGGCTTTGAGCTTTTGATGCAAAGGTTTAAGGAAAAAAAGGCAAAAGAGGAATTGCCTGAAAAGGTTTCGGTTCTTGACTCGCTGCGTTTTCTTATTCCAATTGCATCATATACCACTGTTATAGTTGGCGGAAACACAAGGGCTTCTGTAGAATTGTTTGACAAGCTTTTAAGCTATGAAGACAGTTTCACAAAACAGTTTGCCAAAAACTGCATTGAAGAAGCAAACAAGCTAATGCCTGAATACTTTTCAAAAATTAAAGCAGATGAAACAATTGTTGAAAGAGAAAAAAGGCTAAGGGCTTTGGGAGAACGGCTTTTTGAAAAAAAGTTTTTACCAGTAAAAGAAAAAGTAAGGCTTTTTTGCCAGTCTCCAATGGAAGAGCTTGCACTTGCACAAATATTATATCCCTATTGCAACATTCCACTTGAAACAGTGCTTGAAAAAGTTTCAGGATTTGGAGAAAAAGAAAGGCAGGAAGTATTTGAAACAGCCACTAATAAAAGGCAAAACAGGGCAAATCCTGTAAGGGGCTTTGAAACAAGACCTCTTGTGTTTGAAATTGAATCCGCCTGGGCGCTATGGAAAGATTTTAAGAGAAACAGGATGAATTTAAGGTTCCAGCAACCCATGCGAGGAAAAGCAGGCTTTGAAATTCCTGAATTAATAAAAGGCTCTGAAATAGAAAAAGATTACTCCAACGCAATGCAGAAAACAGCAGACCTTGTTGAAAAGGTTTTTGAAAAATATGGAACAATATCAAGAACGGTTGCGGCACAGGGCTCAAACAAAAGGTATTTGCTTTGCATGGGAGCAAGGCAGTTAACCGTGCTTACGGAATTGCGAACCAGTGGCGAAGGAGACAAAGGCTATCGGAAAATTGCAAGCAGAATGATAGAGCTTGCGCAAGCGAAAAAGCCGGCAATGTTTGCACACGTAAACGATAATTTCAAAAAGTGATAATTTCGTTGTGTGAAAGTGAAAAAAAGGGAATTAAGCATGGAACATCCGACAAAGCAGATTAAGGGAAACAAAAGCAATTCGCTTGAAGGCAAAATAGTTGTATTAGGGATAACAGGCAGCATTGCAGCAGTAAAATGCGTTGAGCTGGCAAGAGAGCTAATCAGGCACGGGGCAGAAGTTCATGCAGTGATGACAAAAGAGGCTGTGAGAATAATTCATTCAAACGCAATGGAATACGCTACTGGTAATCAGGTTGTTACAGAATTAACTGGAAAAATAGAACATGTACAATTCTGCGGAGTGAAAGGAGAAGCAGATTTACTGCTTATTGTACCATGCACAGCAAACACAATTGGAAAGATTGCAACAGGAGTTGATGACACAACAGTTACCTCATTTGCAACAACAGCCCTTGGATGCAAAAAAAAGATTTTAATTGTTCCAGCAATGCATAGTTCAATGTATGAAAATTCTTTTGTTGTAAAAAACCTTGCAAGGCTTGAAAAAGAAGGAATTGGAATAATAAAACCAAGGGAAGAAGAAAATGCCGCAAAATTTCCTGCAATTGAAGAAATAGTTCTTGAATGCGAAAGAGCAGTTGGTAAAGGTATGCTAAATGGAAAAAAAGTGATGATTACAAGCGGTGCAACAGAAGAAGATATTGACGAAATAAGAATTTTAACAAACAAAGCAAGTGGAAAGACAGGAAGAGAAATAGCAAAAGAATGTTACAGGCAAGGAGCAGAAGTATGCATTGTTCACAACCATGAAAGTATTGCAAGAGAAATAAAAAATTTACAGACAAGAACAAGTAAAGAAATGCAGGAAACGGTATTGGAAGAATTAAAAAAAGACTATAACTTATACATAACCCCTGCTGCACTGAACGATTTTATTGTAGGAAAAAAAAGTGGGAAAATAGAAAGCTGTAAAGCGATTGCAATTAATTTAGAACCAACTCCAAAGCTTGTAGAACTCGTAAGGAAAAACTTTCCAAAGATTGAAATTGTTGCATTTAAAGCCGAAATTGGAATGCCAGAAGCACAAATGATTGAGGTTGCAAGAAAAAAAATGAAGAAGTTGAACAGCAAACTATTGGTTGCAAATGATGTAAAAGAAAAAGGAATGGGAACAGATGACAACACAGTTTTTATTGTTTCAGAAAAAGCCGCAAAAAAAGTTTCAGGCACAAAAGAAAAGATTGCAAAAGCCCTTATAGAAAAGATTGTAAAAGAAATGTAAAACAGCAAAAAACATGCAAAACTGCAAAAAAAGAAATGAAAAATTTCAAAAGAAATGCAAAACTGCAAAAAAGAAATGAAAAACATGGAACAAGCTCAAAAAAACAACAGTGTTTAAAAACAATGAAAAAGTAATTCTTTTGGTAATGAAATGAAGAAAAAGATTTTTCCAAGACATGGCAAGGCATTTGCAAATCCCGCAAGACTTTCCCCAACAGGCAGAAAACAGGTTGGAGTAACCCCAAGAATAAAAAAATATGTTGCAGGCTTTCAGGCAAAAGGAAAGCTTGAGCTTGCAAGAAAGATTGTCAAAGACATAACTGAATTCAAAAAAGTTGGGCTTCCAATAGAAAAGGCAAAAAGGCTTTGGGCAAAAAGAAGCGCTGACGATGTTATTGGAACAAAAAAGATTTACACGATGAATATGCACGAGGCGGCACAAACAGGCAAGGCGGCAATAATGGGATGCACGGATTGTGCGCAGGCAGTAACTGCCTCGCTTAGGGCAATTGGATTAAATGCCCTTATTGTCAGGGCAGGGACACACACATATGTAAAATTCTTATACAGAAACAAGTTATTTATTGCGGACCCGGATGAAAGAAAAAGGGTGAGGGTCAGGCAGATGACGGCAACAGACAAAAGGCTTGAAAACATGTACAGGCACAAAAAAGCGTTTGCTGAAGGCCAAAGCCTTGCAGGCATTGGCATAAAATCTTATAAAGACTTTTTCAGGTACAAATATATATAGTTCCGGCACAAAGGCACTAAAAAAAGAAACAAGTGAAACAACAATTCGGGGGAAATTCAATGATAAAAGCAGTGATTTTTGACTTAGGCGGGGTGATGCTCAAAGGAAGCCTTGCTTCCTTCAAAAAGAACGGGGAAAAGATTCTTGGATTAAAAGCAAGGCCTGGAACAGAATGTGTTTTTGACAAAAAACTCAACTTGGGGCAAAGCAGCTTAAGGCCTGCCTTTGAACGTGTTTTTGGAAAAAAAATGTTCGACGACGAGTTTTTGCCATTGATAAAAGCATGGATGGCAAACTGGGAAATGAATGAAGAAATGCTTGCATTTGCAAAAAAGCTTGGAAAAAAATACAAGGTTGCAGTACTTTCAAATTCAGACCTAAGCTATGAGGAAAAGTATGGCGAAAGGCTTGCAAAGGTTTTTTCACCAATTGTTTACAGCCATAGGGCAAGAATGGCAAAACCTGATAAGGAAATTTTTGAACATTGTTTGAAAAAACTTGAACTAAAAGCAGAAGAATGTATTATGATAGATGACGCTTATGAAAATATTAAAGCTGCAAAAGAACTTGGAATGCGCGCAATCCTCTTCAAAAATTTGGAAACGCTGAAAAAGGACTTGAAACTGCACAGTGTAAGGGTTTAGTTAATTTTTAAAACACTGTACTTTGGCAAGACTGCCACTGTTTTTCTGAAGCCTTTTGGCTTCGGCCTTGTGTTCTAAACAAATTTCGAGAACAGAAATTATTCTCTGATTTCGGGCAAGTCTTTCCCTCAGGCTTAGAAAAAAGTACTAATCCCGTCAATTAACGAATTAACAGGAGACAATAACCAAAACCTTTAAATATGCTTGTCGTCGATATTGTGTATCTTTTAGGTTTTTTTATGCAAACAAAGATGCCTTTATTGCCGGTAGACGAAAGAGTAAAGAGCTTTAAGGAAATCGAGCTCGGCTACAGCCCTGAACAGGCAATCAAGGAAGCCGGACGCTGTTTGCAGTGCAATGACCCGCCATGCATTAAGGGCTGTCCTGCAAAAGTAAACTGCAAGGCCTTCATTGAACAAGTTATGATAGGCGATTTTGACAAGGCGCTTGAGATAATTGAGGAAAAGAATACCCTGCCCTGCTTTACAGGCAGGGTTTGCGCAGAGGAAACGCAGTGTGAAGGACAATGCGTGCTTGCCAAGCAGAAAAAGGCAATTGCCATAAAGGCACTGGAAAGGTTTGTTTCAGGGCATGGAAAAAACAGCTGGAAACCAGGCAAAGGCAACGGGAAAAAAGTTGCAATTGTGGGCTCAGGGCCGGCAGGAATGGCAGCCGCAATAGAGCTAAGAAAAAAAGGTTTTGAAACAGAGGTGTTTGAGGCATTGCCTGAATTGGGCGGAATTTTGAGCTGGGGAATTCCAGGATACAGGCTTGACAAGAAAGCGGTCCAGCAGACAATTGAAGAGCTTAAGAAAAAGGGCGTTGTGTTCAAAAGGAAGCAAAAGGTCGGCAGTGAGAAAAAGCTCTCCGAACTGGTGCAGGACTTTGACGCAGTGCTGCTTGCAATCGGCGAAGGAAAAGCCAAAAACACAGAATTGCCCGGCATTGAAAAGCAGGGAGTGCTCTACTGGGACACATTCCTCCAGGGATTTGGAGCAGGCGGAAAAAGCTTTGGCAAAAAAAAGGCGGTTGTGATAGGCGGGGGAAACACAGCCTTGGACTGCGCACGCGTTTTGAGAAGGCTTGGCTGTTCGGTAACAATTGCCTACAGGAAAAACATGCCGTTCATGCCATGCAACAAATCCGAATTGATTCACGCAATGGAAGAAGGAATTGAGTTCAGGATGCAGCTCAAGCCAAAGGCCTTTTTGGGAAAAGACAGACTTGAAAAGGTCGCGTTTACAAAAATTGAAATAGAAAAGGAAAAGTTCATTGACACAAAAGAGCAGAAGGAACTGAAGGCGGATGTCTGCGTTGTTGCAATAGGGCAGGAATATGATGCAACTGCCGTGAACGGCACAGAGCTCGACGGAAAAGAAATAAAAATCAACGGGGTTAAAACAGAGCTATGGGGAGTGTTTGCCGCCGGTGATTTGACAAACGGGGAAAAAACAGTTGTTCACGCCATTGCCTCCGCAAAAAAGGCGGCTGACGAAATAGAAGCTTATTTGAATGAGAAGAAGTGATATATTACAGCAGGATTGAAAAAGGAAAAAGCGATGTTTATGACAGGAAGCGAAATTTCAGGATTTTACAAAAAGAGCCTTGAGGAAAGGCTTGCAATTGTAAAAGAATTTGCAGAACTTGACAAAAAAGAGATTGAAGAGTTGAAACAATATGGCGCAATGTCTTTTGAAATTGCTGACAGAATGGCTGAAAATGTAATTGGGACACAGCAATTGCCTTTGGGAATTGCCACAAACTTTTTGATTAACGGTAAAGACTACCTTATTCCAATGAGCATTGAAGAACCAAGCGTTATTGCCGCAGCAAGCAAGGCTGCAGGAATTGCAAGAGAAACAAAAGGGTTTAAGGCAGAAGCAAGTCCCCCTGTAATGATTGGACAAGTGCAATTGGTTAATGTAAAAGACTGCGAAAAAGCAATTAATGAAATTAAAAAAAATTCAAGAGCCATTATTGATTTAGCAAACAAGGCTGACCCAGTACTTGTAAAATTTGGCGGCGGAGCAAGAAAAATTAAAACACAGGCAATTGACACAGAAAGAGGAAAAATGGTAATAGTGCATTTACTTGTTGATGTTCGCGATGCAATGGGGGCAAATGCAGTAAACACAATGTGCGAAACCATTGCACTAGAACTTGAAAAAATTTCAGGCGGAGAAGCAAGACTTAGGATTATTTCAAATCTGGCAATTCACAGAACAGTGAAAGTCAAAGCAGTATTTAGTAAAAAGGCACTTGAAGAAAGTTTTAAGGAAAGAAACCTTAAAGGAGAAGAAATAATTGAACACATGCTTGATGCACACCAGTTTGCAGCAAATGATTGCTTTAGAGCATGTACTAATAACAAGGGAATAATGAATGGAGTAGATGCAGTTGCAATAGCATGCGGTCAGGACTTTAGGGCATTAGAAGCAGGAGCACATGCCTTTGCTTCATTAAAGGGAAAGTACACAACGCTTACAAAATATTACAAGAACAAGGAAGGAAATCTTGTTGGAGAAATTGAAATGCCACTTGCTGTCGGACTTGTTGGCGGCGCAATAAAAACAAGCCCTGTTGCAAAAATCTCTGCAAAAATTTTAGGAATTAAAACTGCAAACGAGCTTGCAGAAGTAATGGCAGCAGTTGGACTTGCACAAAACTTTGCAGCTTTGAGAGCATTAGCAACTGAAGGAATTCAAAGAGGCCATATGGGACTTCATGCAAAAAATATTGCAGTAATGGCAGGAGCAAAAGGAAAACAAATTGATAAAATTGCTTCAAAAATGACAGCAGAAAAGAATATAAGAGTTGATAGAGCAAAAGAACTTTTAAATGAGTTGGAGGGCAAGTGATTTTTATGGCGGGAATTATAGGCTATGGAGTATATGTTCCAAAGAACAGGATAACTGTTGAAGAAATTGCACGCGTTTGGAAAAAAGACGGAAAGGCAATTTCAAAAGGGCTAAATGTTAAAGAAAAGGCTGTTGCAGCCTATGATGAGGATGCCTGTACAATGGCGGTTGAAGCTGCAAGAAGAGCAGTAAGCCAAGCAGGAATTGAAGGAAAACAACTTGGAGCAATTTACGTTGGATCAGAGTCACATCCTTATGCAGTAAAACCAACCGCTTCTATAGTAGCTGATGCAATTGGAGCGTCACCAGAACTTACAGCAGCCGATTTGGAATTTGCATGCAAGGCTGGAACTGCAGGAATGCAAATGTGCATGGCATTGGTTGACAGCCCAGTTCCAGAATGGCTTGAGTATGGAATGAGTATTGGAACAGATACAGCACAGGGAAGACCAAATGATGCACTTGAATTTACAGCTGCAAGTGGTGGAGCAGCTTACATCATGGGGAAGAAAAAGGAAGAGATACTTGCAAATATTTTGGACACTTACAGTTACACAACCGACACTCCTGATTTTTGGAGAAGACAGCATGCTGAATTTCCAAGACACGCTGGCAGATTTACAGGAGAACCGGCGTATTTCAAACATGTTATTGGAGCAGCAAAGGGAATGATGGAACGGGTTAAAATGCAGGCAAAAGATTTTGATTATGCAGTATTCCACCAGCCAAATGGAAAATTCCCAATAAAAGTTGCAAAAATGCTTGATTTTTCAATGGAACAAATAGAACAGGGGCTTACAACACCATTTATTGGAAATACTTATTCAGGAAGCATGATGATAGGACTTGCATCTATACTTGACAAGGCAAAAAAGGGAGATAAGATTCTTGCAGTAAGCTATGGAAGCGGAGCAGGAAGCGATGCATTTGTAATTGAAACAACTGAAAATATTGAAAAGAAAAGACACAAAAAAAGCGTTTTTGAAATGTTTGAAGAAAAAGAATACATTGATTATGCAGAATATGCAAAATGCAGAAAGAAACTGAAAAGTATGTGATAAAAAATGCCAAGAACAAATAAAACAGGAAGATTGAGACAAACCAGCCAGGCAAGAAGAGGCGTAAGGCATCACAACACAGGCAAACGAGGCAACCAAAAAAGAAGGCCATTTGATTTTCCAGAAAATTTGGCAAAGAAGGTGAAAAAATGAGAAATGTTTCAATAATTGGAGTAGGATGTACAAAATTCGGAGAGCACTGGGAAAAAAGCTTTAGACAGCTTATAGCAGAAGCAGGAATTGAAGCAATTTTAAGTGCAGGAATTGAAGGAAAAGACATCGAAGCATTATACGGCGGAAGCATGGCTTCTGGAAGATTTATCGGACAAGAACATATTGGAGCCCTGATTGCAGACCAGCTTGGATTGAATCCAATCCCTGCAACAAGAGTTGAAAATGCTTGCGCTTCAGGCGGAACAGCTTTGAGAAGCGGTTACATGGCAATTAAATCAGGAGAATATGATATGGTTGCAATTGGCGGCGTTGAAAAGATGACAGATGTTGGCGTTGAAGATGCTGCAATTGCATTAGGCGGAGCTGGAGACCAGGAAACAGAATTATTTCATGGAGCATCATTTCCTGCATTATATGCTTTGATGGCAAGAGCTCACATGAACGAATTTGGCACAACCGAAGAACAACTTGCGACTGTTTCAGTAAAAAATCATCACAATGCAATGCTTAATCCAAAAGCACAATTTCACAGAGAAATTACAATTGAAAATGTAATGAACTCAGGATATATTGCAACCCCATTAAAGCTATTGGATTGTAGTCCAATAACTGACGGAGCAGCAGCAGTAATTTTATGCGAGTCAGAAAAGGCAAGAGAAATTTGTGAAAATCCTGTTGAAATAATTGCTTCTGCACAGGCTTCGGATACGCTTGCACTTGCAGGAAGAA
Source organism: Chloroflexota bacterium (assembly GCA_017610335.1). Taxonomy (GTDB): domain Archaea; phylum Iainarchaeota; class Iainarchaeia; order Iainarchaeales; genus JAFCCL01. The sequence continues at coordinate 14,220 of JAFCCG010000007.1, forward strand.
AAAGCCTTTCTGAAATAATGGCTACAAAGGTTGCAGCAAAAAATGCTTTTGAAAAGGCAAAAATAACGGCAAAAGACGTTGACTTTGCAGAAGTACACGACTGTTTTACAATCGCGGAAATTCTTGCAATTGAAGCAATAGGCTTTTGTGAAAAAGGAAAAGGCGGAAAGTTTACAGCAGATGGGAACACAGCATTAAACGGAGAAATTCCAGTAAATGTTTCAGGCGGACTAAAAGGCAAAGGCCATCCAGTAGGCGCGACAGGAATTGCACAAGCAGTAGAGGCAGTTCTGCAATTGCGCGGACAAGCTGAAAAAAGGCAGGTAAAGGATGCAAAAATTGGCTTGACGCACAATGTTGGCGGTTCTGGCGCAACCTGTGTTCTTCATTTGCTTAAGGCACTGGAGGGGAAAAAATAATGAACGGAAGCTTACCATTAATTTGGAGAAAATTCGGCGAAAGATACGACCTTGACGGAAACTTTTGCGAAACATGCAAAACAGCTTACTTTCCAGCAAGAGCAGTTTGTCAAAAATGCAGAAGAAAAGGGAAGCTTGTAGCACAAAAAATGCCAAAAACAGGCACAATTATTTCATTTACCGAGCTTTCAGCAGGACCCGCAGGATTTGAACACGAAGTTCCCTACTTTATTGCAATAATTGAACTCGAAAACAAGGCAAGGCTTTTGAGCCAAATCGTTGACTCTGAAAAAGAAAAAATAAAAATCGGCACAAAAGTTGAAAAGGTTTTCAGGAAAATAAGCGACATTGACCCAGAGGGGCCGATTGCATACGGGTATAAATTTAAGGTTGTTGATTAGGCAAAAGGGGAAATTTAAATGGCTGAAGGAAAAGGCTTTGGGAAAACAATCCTTTTCGGGGAACACTTTGTTGTTTACGGCTTGCCGGGAATAGCATCAGGGCTAGGAAATGCAACAATTGCCAATGTTGAAAAGACCGAAAAGTTTGAATTTGAAGACAACAGGCCTGAAATTCCAGGATACAAAGAAAAGAAACGGCAGGAAATCCAAAACCAGCTTGATTCATTACTGGAGCAATTTAAAATTGGCAAAGGGCAGGACTCAATAAAAATTACGCTTGAAGGAAACCTTGAATGCAGTTCAGGAGTGGGGGCAAGTGCCGCACTTGCTGTTTCAATTGCAAGGGCATTAAGCCAAATGCTTGGCAGGGATTTAAGCGATGAAGAAATAAACAAAATCGCATACATTGCGGAAGAGGCCGGAACAGGAAAAGGAAGCGTTTCAGGAATAGACAACACCTGTTCAACATTCGGTGGCTTTATCAGGTTTGAAAAAAACATGCAGGGCCGGCCAAACAAAATTGAAAGGCTTTCAATTGGCAGGCCTGTTGAAATAGTCCTTGCAAGCACTGGAATAACACAGGAAACAAAAAAGGTTGTGGCAGACGTTCGCGGAAAAAAAGAAGCAAGCCCGCAGGAATTTGAAAAAATCTTCAAAGAATACAGGGAAACCTGCCAAAAGGCATTTGAAAGCATAAAAACAGGGGATTGGAAAACGGTCGGAGAGCAAATGGACAAAAACCAGGAACTGTTAAGGCAGATTGACGTTTCATGCCCTGAAATTGAAGAAATTGTAAAAACGGCAAAAGAAGCCGGTGCGCTTGGAGCAAAGCTCACAGGAACAGGCAGGGGCGGATATGTTCTGCTATTGACCCCTAGCAAGGAACTGCAGGAAAAGGTCGCAAAAAAGGTTGAAGAACTTGGATACAAGACCCTGAAAACAGAAATTGGAGCCAAAAAATGAAGCTAGTTGTTGCAATATGCGGAGCATCAGGCGTTGGATACGGTATAGAACTCTTGAAAGCACTGCATGAAGCCAAAATTGAAACCCACCTTGTTTTGAGCGAATGGTCTGAAAAGCTAATTGAAGAAGAAACCGATTACAGGCCTGCAGACGTGAAAAAACTTGCAGGCAAATGCCACGGCTACAAAGATATGGCTGCGGCAATCAGCAGCTCTTCGTTTCCAATAGACGGGATGATAATATGCCCTGCAACCGTAAAAACAGTTTCAGAGATTGCAAACGCACACTCCGAAAACCTGATTTCAAGATCAGCTGACAACATGCTGAAAACAAGAAAAAAGCTGGTGGTGTGCATTAGGGAAACACCTTTGAGCGGACCGTGTTTGGAAAACCTTGCAAAAATAGCAAAATACGGAGGAATTGTAATGCCATTAAGCCCTGGATTTTACCACAAACCAAAAAGTATTAAGAATTTAGAGGCATTTATTATTGGGAAAATACTTGATGTATTTGGCATAAAAAACAGCAAATTCAAGAGGTGGGAGTAATGAGTTTCAGAAGCCATTTGGAAGGATTAAAGGACTTGAATGTAATCAAAAAGCTTGTTTCAAAAAAGCTTGAGGCAAGCGCAGTCATAAACGAATTGAATGACAAACCAGTTCTATTTGAAAAAATTAAAGAATCCGACTTTAAAGTTGCTGCAAACATCTTTCCGACAAAAGATTCAATAGCAAACTACTTTGGATGCAAGGTAAATGAATTGATTCCCACCATAACAAAGGCTATTGAAAGCCCTTCAAAGCCGGAAGTTGTTGAAAACGCGCCATGCCAAGAGGAAGAAATGGAAATTGACTTTGACAAGATTCCAATTTTATTCCACTGCGAGAACGATGGAGGAAACTATATCTCAAGCGGAGTTGTTGTGTCAAAGGACCAGGAACACGGGCAAAACTTGGACTTTCACAGGTGCATGCAAATTGCAAAAAACAAGCTTGTGGTAAGGATTGTGAAGAAAAGGAACTTTGATGAGTTTTTGCAAAAGCAGAAAAAGATGCCTATAGCAATTTGTATTGGAAACGGAGCAAATGTTCTGGTTGCTGCCGCAACATCTGTTGAAATAGGACGAAACGAATTAGAAATAGCAAATACTTTGGAACCCTTAAAAGTAACAAAAGCAAAAACATTTGACGCACTCATTCCGGCAGAATGTGAATTTGTTTTAGAAGGAACCATTTCATTAGAGGAACTGCACGACGAAGGCCCGTTTGTGGACTTAACCGAAACAGTGGACGTTGTAAGGCAAGAGCCTGTTTTTACTGTTACCAAAATAACACACAGAAAGGATGCAATATGGCAGGCACTGCTCCCTGGAAAGCTAGAGCACAAGATTTTGATGGGAATGCCAAGGGAACCAACAATGTTCAAAAAGGTTAACGAGGCAGGAATCAAATGCATTGACGTAAATGTTAATCCCGGCGGCTGTAGCTGGCTTCACGCAAGGATAAAGATTGACAAAAAGAATGAAGAAGACGGAAAGAAGGCGATTCAGGCAGGGTTTGAAGGGCACAAAAGCTGCAAGCACATCTTTGTCTACGATAAAGACATTGACATCTACAATGATGAGGATTCTGAATGGGCAATGGCAACAAGGTTTCAGGCAGACAAAGACTTTGTCATGAAGGAAAAGGAAAAAGGCTCCTCTTTGGACCCAAGTGCAGAGCCAGGGACAAAAATGACAACCAAGTGCGGATTTGACTGCACAGCCCCCCTCGAAACAAAGGGAAAAAGCTTTGGAAAGGCGGTTTTTCCAAAAGCTGAGTTGAAGAAATACTTGGAGTGAAAGGAATGGCTAAAAAGAAAGGTGTTGTTGCATTTGACTTTGACGGAGTTATTGGAGATAGTGTCTTTGAATGCTTTGTACAATCGGTAAAAGCTTTTAATGACTTGGGCGGAAAAACGAAACAAGACAGGCGCACTGAAAGAGCTTTTAGGGAAGCAAGGCCATTGATAACAAAAGCTGAACATTTTTTCACGGTGATGAGACTAATTCAGGAAAATCCAGGGATAAAATTTGGAAAAATGAGCCAAGCGAACTTTGAGGCGGCATTAAAGGCTGATGCAAATAATTTAGGCCGATTTTCAAAAAGATTTTATGAACACAGAGAGGAAATGAAACAGGTTTCAAGAGCAGAATGGATAAAGCTGCAGAAAAGCTTTCCAAAGGCGGCAAAGCTTGTTGCAGCAGCGCAAAAAGGAAATCAGGTTTTTATTGCAACCACGAAAGACAAGAAATCTGTTGCTGAGCTGTTGGCAGCATATGGAATAAAAATTCCGGAATCACACATACTGGCAAAGGAATTCAGCAAAGACAAAAAAGACCAGCTGCGGGAAATTGCAAGAATTGCGGGTGTTGAGCCAAGGCAAATAGTGCTTGTTGAGGACGCAGTAAAGCAAATTAGGGATGTAAGGCAGATTGGTGTTAAGGGTGTTTTGGTTAGATGGGGTTACTCAACAAAAGGGCAGAGAAAAGTCGCAAGAAAAAAGGGAGTTCCCCAAATAAGAAAGGCAGGCGTTTTAGGAAGAGGCAAACTTAAAAGAATCGCAAGGAGGACAGGAAAATGAAGCTAACGCAGGAAGAACAAGAAATGCTTGAAGGAAAGCAGGGAAACTCTGCGAGAAAGAGTATGGAAATTCTCTCAGCTTTGGGAGACATCTTTGGAGCTGAAAGGCTTATTGGCGTGAAAAGCGTCCAGATTGCAGGCGTAAGCTACCACAATCTGCAGGAAGCAGGTCTTGAGTTCTTGGAGGAAATGGCAAAAGACGGAAAAGTAAGGGTTTTTACAACGCTGAACCCGGCAGGAATGGATTTAAAGGAATGGAAAAAGCTTGGAATAAGCCCTGAATTTGCGGAAAAGCAGCTGAAGGTAATTGAAGCATTTGCAAAAATGGGTGTAAAAACCACGTGCACCTGCACCCCTTACTTAATTGGAAACAGGCCGGCGCAAGGCGACCACATTGCATGGAGCGAATCAAGCGCAGTATGCTTTGCAAACTCTGTGTTGGGAGCCTACACCAACAGGGAAGGCGGGCCAAGCGCGCTGGCAGCAGCCATTACAGGGAAGACGCCGGAATTCGGATTTCACTTAGACAAGAACAGGCAGGCGCAGGTAACAGTGGAAGTTAAGGCGCCGATTGAAAGCTATACAGATTGGGGGGCATTAGGCCACGCAATAGGTGAAAAGGTTGGCAAAAAAATTGTTCTGATTACAGGAATTGAAAAAGCTGACGAAGATTCCCTGAAGATTTTTTCTGCCTCTATTGCAACATATGCAGGAGCAGCATTGTATCATGTTGAAGGAATAACTCCAAACAAAACAGAAAAACCTGCTGAAACTGTTGAGATTACTGCAGAAGACCTAAAGAAATCAAAAGAGTTTTTGACAGACGCAACCGAAGTGGACATTGTGGCAGTTGGGTGCCCGCACTGCTCGCTTGCAGAAATGGAGGCCATTGCAAAAGGCCTTGAAGGAAAGCAGGTCAAAAAGGAATTCTGGATATGTGTTGCAAGGGAGGTCAGGGACAAGGCAGCAGAAAAAGGCCTTGTTGAAAAGATTGAGGCAGCAGGGGCAAAGATTGCATGTGACACATGTATGGCAGTCGCGCCCCTAAAAGGAAGGTTCAAAGGCCTTGCAACAAACTCTGCAAAAGCCGTTTTCTACGGAAGAGGAAAGAATTCGTTTAAGACAATTTTCTGTGATTTGGACAGATGTATCAAACTGGCGGTGAGAGAATGAAACTTGAAGGAAGAAAAATATGCAAAGGAAAAGTAGAAGGCGAAGCCCTTGCAACAAAGGATGGAATAAGCTTCTACGGCGGCGTTGAGCCGGAAACAGGCAAAGTGGTTGAAAAAGGGCACGAATTGGAGGGGCAGAGTGTGGCAGGAAAGATACTTGTCTTTCCGGAAGGAAAAGGAAGCACTGTAGGCAGCTATGTTTTGTACAATTTGAAGAAAAACGGTGTGGCACCAAAAGCGATTGTGAACAAGGAATGCGAGACAATTGTGGCAGTTGGCTGCATTATCTCAGAGATTCCATGCGTTGACCACATTGAAATAGAGAAACTCAAGACAGGGGACAAGGTTAAAGTGGACGCAGAGAAAGGGATTGTGGAAACAGAGTGAACAAAACCATGCACGACTTATACATAATTAAGCTTGGTGGCTCTGCCATCACAGAGAAGGAAGGCAACCGGTTCGAGGCAAAAAAGGCTGTTTTGGAAAGAATTGCCTCGGAAATAAAAAAAGCAAAGGATGAGAAAGGATTCTCCCTAATTGTGGTTCATGGTGCAGGGGCCTTTGGTCACACAAATGTTGTAGAATATGGCATTAACAACGGGGTTTACACTGACAAGCAGGAAGAAGGGCTTGCAAAAACCATCAAAGACTGCAATTTTCTTAATTCGGTTGTAGTGGAAGCGCTTAAGGGAGCAGGGCTTGATGCAATTCCGTTTGACCCAAACAAGATTGTAAAGCAGGACAACAAAAAGATTGTTGAGTTTGAAACAGCAGAAATAGAAAACACACTTGCTGAAGGGAATATTCCTGTACTATTTGGACAAATGGTTCCTGACAAAAGCTTTAATGCAAGCGTAGTAAGCGGCGATGCAATAATTTGTTTTCTGGCAAAAAAGCTTGGGGCAAAGAAGGTTTTTTTGGGAACAGATGTAGCAGGCATTTATACAAAGGACCCAAAAAAGGACAAGAGTGCAAAAAGAATTCCCTTAATTGACAAAAGCAACTTTGAAGAAGTGATAGCACAAACAGAGGAAGCGAAAACAGTTGATGTAACAGGCGGAATGAAAGGAAAGCTGGAAAAACTGCGAGAAATGCTAAAGGGAACAACAACCCTGATTTTTGATGCAAACAAAGAAGGAAGCTTTTACAAGGCATTAGCAGGAAAAGAAGTTGAAGGGACCGAAATAAGGTTGTAATATGGAAGAAATATTCGAAATAATCGACGAGACAGGCAAGGTCATCGGCACCGAGAAACGCAGCATTGTGCACCAAAAGGGATTGCTTCATAGGGCATCTGATGTATTTGTTTTGGACAAGGACGGCAATATTTTTATCCAGCAAAGGTCTTTCAAAAAGCTTATTGGGCCAGGTTTGTGGGATATGAGTGCGGCCGAGCACTTGAAGCCAGGGGAAAGTTTTGAGCAGGCTGCAATACGGGGTGTTGAAGAAGAACTTGGCGTGAAAGCTGTTGACATGCAAAAAATTGGTGAACGAAAACAGCGTGCAAAATTTGGGGATTTGACAGACAATGAAAATGTACAAGTGTTCAAATGCTTTTTTAAAGGAAAAATAAAACTACAGGAAGAAGAAATAGAGCAAGGCAAGTGGATTTCAAAAGAAGACCTATTGACAGAAATGGCTTATAATGAAGAAATCTTTTCAAGGTGGCTTTTGTACAACAGAAAGTTTTTTTATTTATTCTAAATACTTTTTTGCTTTCTCGCTTTCTGCAAAGATAGGAGCGGAAAGATTGAACCAAATTTCAAACTTTTCCGGAGCAACTTTTGATTCTGTAATTCCCTGGTCTGCAGGCATGTAAACTATTTCTCCATGCATTTCATCAGGATTTGGAGTTATTGGTTTGTCGTATTCGACGCTTAAAACAAAACAGTACTCGTTTTCGCAGGTGCCATCACCATAATCTTTTTCGTAAGAGAAACCGCCATAGTTTGTTACCGGAAGCTTTTCTTCAATGCCATATTCGTGCTTTAAACAGCGGTGCACTGCTTCTTCTGTTGTTTCCTCTGCCAAAACATGTGAAACAGGGCTGTCCAAAAGGGAATCGCCAATCTTTGAAGCGCTTCTTTTATGCAAGGCAAACTCTTTCTTGCTGTTTATCACAAAAACAATGAAAGCGATGTGCTTTTTGCCAGGGCTTGAATGGCATTCTTTCCTTGAAGCAATTTCGCCTGTTTCGTTTCCCTCTGAATTTGAAAGCCTCATTTTCTGCTCTGCCCGGTCTTCAAGCTTTTGGTTCATAGAAATAATGCAGGAAGAAAAAGAATAAAAACTAACCCAGCACCTTTCTCGCCCTCAAAATTGGCAATTCTTGCTCTTCAAGCAATTCTTTAATGCGTGCTTTTTCTTTTCCAAGTCCTTTCCAGTCAATGATTATTGCTTCCGGTTTTGGATAGGTTGCTTTAATTGCCTTTTGGAGCATTTTCTCGTTGAAAGAAGGAAGGGCGTACTGCGGGCAAATGCAACCCAAAGCCCATTCTGTTCTTAAAACAATTTTTGTAAACTCGCGGCAATAATGTCCTCCGCCCAAAGCAATTGCGGATTTGAAATTGCCTTCAAGGGAAGTGGATGAAAGAATTACATTTGCAATGGCTTTTGCCGCTTCCCTGTCCTGCCATTGCTTTTCGCTGCTTCCAAGTTCAATAAAAACAGTTGGTTTGGTTAGGAAAGGGCCATGGTGATTAGCTTCAAGCGAAATATCGTATTGTACTGGCCTTTCCTCTTTTTGCAGTGCGCAAAGGTAATTTTTTATTAAAAAGGAATTTGTAGGCACCAGTGTGTTGTCTTTTCCGCCGTATTCTGCCTTGTCCCAGTTGCCGATTGAGTGAACTGTAAGGGTTGGCTTTTCTGATTTCGATTTGTGCAGGGAAGCAAATATGAAAAAGTCTGCATCAATTTCGTTAACTGAATCGGCAAAGCATTGGTTTCCTTCAATAAAATGCAATTTCATGTTTTTAGGCAAATTGCCTTCAAGAAAGGCGGCAATGTTCATTCCTGCTTTGTCTTCTTTGCTTGCAACAATTCCAAAATTTGTTTTTTTTAAATTCATTTTTTTACCTTCACAAAACAATTGCATTCCCAAACGAGTAATGCACTAAAAAGAATTTAAAGCAGTTAAGCTTTCTTAATGTTATGGTTGTGGTTATTGTTGCCGACAATGCAGGCATTGCAAGTCGGCATGTTGCAGGCATTGTTTGCCGGCAATTGGAGAAAAATCCGGATTCGGTTTTTTTGCTGCCTACTGGGAGCACACCGTTAAAGGTTTATTGCCTGCTTGCGGAAATGGTTGAGGCAGGAAAGGCAAGCTTTTCAAGGGCAAGAACGTTTAATCTTGACGAATATTTGGGGATTGAAAAAAGCCACCCTGAAAGCTATCACAGTTTCATGTGGAAAAACTTTTTTGGAAAAATTGATGTAAAGAAAGGGAGTGTTTCAATTCCTGCGCCAAAGCCGTTGGATGCAAAGCAGTTTTGCAAAAGGTATGAGGAAAGGATTTCAAAGGCCGGGCTTGATTTGGCATTGCTTGGCATTGGAAAAAACGGGCATATTGGATTTAACGAGCCAGGAACAGGCTTTTCTTCAAAAACACATGTTGCTAGCCTTTTAAAGTCAACGATTAATGCAAACAGCAGGTTTTTCAAATCAGAAAAAGATGTTCCAACCCAGGCAATTACTGCCGGAATGAAGACAATTACTGGCGCAAAAAAAATTATCCTAATGGCTTTTGGAAAAGGCAAAGCAAGAGCTGTAAGGGATGCGTTGGAAAAAAAGCCAGGGAAGCAAGTGCCTGCTTCTGTGCTGCAATTGCACAAAAATTCCATATTTGTTTTGGATAAAGAAGCCGCTTCATTGCTTAAAAAAACAAAATTTAAGCCGCCTGTAATTGAAGGAATAAAGCTTTATTCAAGAATTAATCTGCCTCAAAAGAAAAGAATCGCCTTTTTTTCACCGCATCCTGATGATGCAGCAATTTCTTCAGGCGGGCTGCTTTCGGCTCTGGCTGAAAAAAACACTGTTTTTGAAATTATTATGACAACAGGGCACAGGGCAATTGACGGCGGAAAGGAATTGGAACAAAGGATTAAGACAAGGGAAAAAGAAACAAGGGCTGAAGCAAAAATTCTTGGAACAAGGCCTGTTTTCTTAAGATGCAGGTTTTATGACAGTGGAAATGTAGAGGAAGCTGATTTGAAAAAAATAAGGGCTTTGATAAAAAAAATAAGTCCGGAAATTGCTTTTGTTCCGCAAAGAAATGACAAGCATCCGACACACTTGCTTGCAAGGAAGACAGCGCTTGCGTCAATGCCCCATAATATTGAATTGTGGTCTTATGAAACGCCATGGGGCCTTTTCAGCCACAGGAAATTCAATGCGGTGTTTGAATTTTCAAAAAAAGGAATGGGCAAAAAATTGAAGGCGGTAAGAAAGCACAAAAGCCAGACTGAAAGGACAAGGTTTGACACAGCTGTTGAAAATTTAGGAGGCTTTAGAAGGATAGTAATTACCGAACAATTGTTTTCACAGCATGGAAAAAAGCCACTGGAAACAAAGCCGTTTCTTGAATTGTACAATATTTCAAAATGGTGAAAAATTTGCTTAATTGCAAAATTACTTCTTGTAGTTGGCAGCAATTTTTTCCAAAACAAGGCCAATTCCGTCAAGGCTTTCATTTACTGGTTTTTTGACCCAATAGTTAAAGCTTTCAACAAGGTCCCCAGGCTCTGATGAAGGGCTGTTGTTTAGGAAATACCTGTTTCGCTTCCTTTGTACTAATTCCAATGCAATAAGCCTGTTTAAATGATACCTAAGCAATTTTTCGCTTATTTTCTTGCCATGCTTGCTGGAAATATAGGTTTGCAATTCGATTGTTGAAGGATTCTGCTTCTTGAATAACAGGAAATAAAACAAGGAATCCAAAACATTTAGCACAGTATCCCTGGACTCCTGCTCTGAAAGCAGGCCAAAGCTCATTGCAAACCATCTAAGCATTGAACGCTTTGTCAACTGCACAGAAGGCGGCAAATCCATCTGCTTTACAGTAAAAGATTTCCTAACAAGCTCTGATTCAGGATGCTGTACCATGCAATCACTTATACATAATTACCTATAGGAAACAAAGTTTTTCCTAAAGAAAAAGATTGTTGCACAAAGCAGCAACCCCTTCTAGGAAAAAGACTTTTTCCTTTGCTAAAAGAATATTGCAGGATAGTATTTAAATCTTTCGCATAAAAACAATGGTTTTTAACCATTTCAGAATGGAATTATTTTATGCTTGAAATAAGGACCACTTTCACTCCTTTCAAAATGAAGATTAGCAGGCGTGAGCCTGTTGTGCTTTGTATCGAAATTGAGAATGATGGAAAGGAACTAGAAATCGTTTCATCGGAATTGAATCTAGGTCAACAGTTCAGTTTGGAAAAAACAGGATTTAAAACGGCTGCAGAAGTAAGAATTCCTGAATTTAAACCAGGCGATGTTAAAAAAATCTATTATGATATTTGGCCAAAGCAGGCTGCAAGACTTGGAATGCAACCAATAAAGCTTATGGTAATAGAGCATTATCAGAGCTTTAATTATGTGAAAAAAAAGTATGACAAGACATTGCATGTAAATGTTGAAGAATGATGTGTTGTCGTTTTCTTTAATCTATTTTCTTTTCCTCCAATTCAAGAAGATGGATTTTTTCCCTGTATTCAAAAAGCTTTTTTCTGAAAAAATCCTCTTTGATTGTTTGCTTGCAGTACTCTGTTTCCAAATTCTTTATTTTTGCCCTAAGACTTTCAACACCTGTATCAATTTCTCCAATCCTTTTTTCAACCTTTAACAGTTCTTCTGATTTTTTAGGGGTTCTTAAAAAAATCTTTTTAAGCTTTGAAACAGCGCTAACGCTTATTCTATGAATCGCATATCTTGATTCAGATGGTATTCTTTTTACACGAAGAGCCTGTTTTCTTCTTTCAATCTCAATCTCCAGCTTTACTTCTTTAAGCTCTTTTTCCTGTAGTGTAATCTTTTTTGCAAGCTTTTCTCTTTGCCCTTTTTCTTTTGCAATTGACTGTTGCAATTTTGCAGCCCTTGTTTTACCTTTTATTCTTTCCATCCTGTGCAAAAGCTTTGAAAGCCTGTGCGTTCGCTTAAGACCGTAAACAGTAATTATGATAGCAACAATAAGTGCAAGCACTGCAAGAATTGCAGAAAAAGAAAATGGCTGCTCTACCGAAAAATTAATTGTTGTTGTCCCGGTATTTCCAGCAGAATCATTAGCTGAAATTACAAGTGGAGCACTTTCCAAATCAGAATTTGAAAAAAGGTAATGTCCCGAAAATACATCATTTGCATAAATTAAAGGAATTGAAACCCCGTTTATTTCTGCAGAAACATTTGCATCTTTTACAGCCCCTTTATTACCATAAATAACTTTAAACTTTATTTCAGTTTTTTCACCAGGAAGTGCTTTTGCTCCAGAAGGTTCAAGTAAAATAGCCTGTATTTTTCCAATATCTACATCGCGAATAATTTCCTCGTAGCCGAGTTTTTCAGAACCGGAATTGTCAACCTTTACAGCAAAAAATGAAAAAGTATGTTCTCCAACAGGAAAATCAACAGGGATTAAATATTCTCCAACATAGCGACCATTATCAACACTCTCCAACTCAACCTTGTTTCCCTCAGAATCTGTTAAAGTAAAAGAAGCTCCGGTAACAGGATTGCCATTGTCATCCTCTATAAAAACATTCAAATCGATAATATTGCCTCTTTCAAAACCATCAAAATTTTCAGGAAATTCAAAAGAAAGAAGGAATTCGCTCTGAGAATGGCTGCAACTTGCTGCACAGGCCCCAGGATTAGAACAAGAGTCCATTGTTAAAGGATTGCCATCATCACAACCAGAATCGGAAGAACAGGCAATTGTACAAGCACTATTTGAACAAACTGATTCACAGGTTCCTGCATTTGAACAAGTATCAGTAGTTAAAGAATCTGAATCATCACAATCAGAATTGTCAATGCATTCAATCTCACAAAAATCATCAATACAATGCGCACCACAGCCACCTGGATGAATACACATTCCAGAAGTACTAGGATCTCCATCATCACAATCTGCATCACTAAAACAGGCAGGTGAACAAACCACAGAACTACAGTTTGCATCACAGGTTCCAGGATTATTACAAGTATCAACAGTTGTTGTAAGCCCATCATCACAATCTACATTTGAAAAACATGCAGGAGTGCAAGCAGAATAAGAGCAACTTGAACTGCAGGTTCCTGCATTGTTACAAGTATCAGAAGTAAAAGAATTTGAATCGCCACAATCTAAATCAGCAGCACATCCAATATCACACAATGGATATGTACAGACCGCAGCACAAGCGCCTGGGTTGCTGCAAATATTATCTGTAAGAGGGTCATTGTCATCACAATTGGTGTTTGAATTGCACTCAACAGTACAACCAATTGGTGTATTTACACACGCTGCAATGCAAATGCCTGGATTTGTACAGGTGTCAGTTGTCAAAGAATTAGAGTCATCACACTCGACATCAACATCACAAGCAACAACACAAGGAACACTAGAACAAACAGCAGCACAAGTACCACCATCAGAACAAGAATCAATAGTCAAAGAATTAAAATCATCACAATCAACATCAACACTGCAAACAACAGCACAAGGAACACTAGAACAAACAGCAGCACAAGTACCACCATCAGAACAAGAATCAATAGTCAAAGAATTA
>JAFCCG010000077.1 GCA_017610335.1 Chloroflexota bacterium
TGCAATCAGTCCAAATCCGGGGAGTCCTGTTTACAGCGGAACATATTTCCTGACAATTTCGACAGTAATAAACGATCAGGTTTTTTCTGAACAGGTTGCACTTGAATTAAAAGCTGTTTAAAAAATTAATTTGCAATGGCTCAGAATTTAATTTAAAATTTTTTAAGAATGGTTGTTTAGAATTCAATTGAAAATTTTTCAAACTTTTTTGTTTCTTTGAGCCATTCAACTTTTACTTCTTCAACATGCCCAAGGCAAGATCCTTCTTTTAAAATTTCTACAAACAATTCAAGTTTTTCTTTGCTTCCCTGTGCTGTAATTTCAACCTTTTCACCAGGAACATTTCTTACAATACCATTCAATCCTAACTTTCTTGCCTTTTGCACTACAAAGTATCTGAATCCAACACCCTGAACTTTTCCCAAAACTAAAGCATTTATTTCCATCGTTTAACCATTAAACTTATTAATACAAACTTTATATTCTTTCCTTAAGCAGTTATTTGAATCAGAGGCATTTTTTATGGCATTAAAAGAGATAAGATTACACGGTAGAGGTGGACAAGGAGCTGTAACAAGCACTCAGGTTCTTGCAATTGCTGCATTTCATGATGGAAAATATAGTCAGGCTTTTCCGAACTTTGGAGTTGAACGAACAGGAGCGCCTGTTGAAAGTTATGTGCGAATTGACAAAAAGCCGGTAAACCTAAGACAACATGTTTACGATCCTGACTATGTAATAATTCTTGATAGTTCACTTCTTGATACTGTTGATGTAACAAAAGGTCTGCAAAAAAATGGTCTTGTAATTGTAAACAGCGACAAAAGTGCTGAAGAATTGAAAAAAAAGCTTGGTAATGTAAATGTTCATGCAATAAATATTACCAAAATTGCTTTGGATGTAATTGGCAAGCCGTTTGTAAATATTGCGCAATAAATATTACCAAAATTGCTTTGGATGTAATTGGCAAGCCGTTTGTAAATATTGCCTCGCTTGGCGCTTTCTGCGCCCTAAGCAAAGAGGTTTCATTGAAAGCATTGAACAAGGCAATTGATGAATTGTTTACAGCAAAAGGAAAGGCTGCGGTGGCGGAATTAAACAAAAAGGCAGCAAAGGCAGTTGCCGAAAAATGCAAGTGATTTTATGGCAAAAAAGAAAATGGCAAAAAAAGAAAAGCAGGAATTTACTCCAGGAGCGGTTGTCACAAAGCCGGGGAGCAGCAAAAAATACCACACAGGTGACTGGCGAACTTTCAGGCCAGTTATCAACCAGGAAAAATGCATCAAGTGCTATTTGTGCTGGCAATACTGTCCTGATTCCGCGATAAAAATTGATGAAAAAACAGGAAAGGTTTATGTTGACTACACTTACTGCAAGGGCTGCCTTATTTGCATGCACCAATGCCCTGCAAAGGCAATAGAAAAAGAGGTTGAAAAGAAATGAAGTCCTATACAAAAAGAACGATGCCTAGGAAAAAAACAACCTTAACTGATGCCGGCACAATTAGAATAATTAAAAGACATCTCTTAAATATGGAGGGACCGCAAAGGACAACAATTGTGAAGGCAGTCAATAGGGCTGTTGAACATCCAACAGAATGGCCGGCTATTAGAAAAGTCTTGAATCCAGCTGAAGTGAAGTTGGTGACAAAAATACTATCCCTAATCAGTCAAAACAGTCTGAATTTAAATGATTTCATTTAGGAGTGAATTTAAATGACAAAAAAAGTTGAAGAAGCTTCACTGGCAATTGCTGCTGCAGTAAAATTATGCCGTGTGCAGGTCTGTCCTATGTATCCTATTA
Source organism: Chloroflexota bacterium (assembly GCA_017610335.1). GTDB lineage: Archaea > Iainarchaeota > Iainarchaeia > Iainarchaeales > JAFCCL01. The sequence continues at coordinate 1,804 of JAFCCG010000077.1, forward strand.
CTCCTTCAACTCATGTACCTGAAAAAATTGCTGAATATATTGCAAACGGGGCGTTTGATGCGACACTTATTGATGTTGAGTCAGAGCACAGTGCAGCTTCGGCGTTTCTTGGTTCTGTTGCTACTGGTTGCCGAACTTTTACCGCAACCGCAAGCCAGGGACTTGCATTAATGTATGAAATTTTGCCAATTATTAGCGGAATGAGGTTTCCAGGGGTAATGGCTGTGGCAAACCGTGCCATGTCTGCGCCAATAAGCATTTGGAACGATCACAGTGACGCGGTAAGCGCAAGAGACCAGGGCTGGATACAACTTTGGGTTGAAAGCAGTCAGGAAGCGCTTGATGCAGTAATCCAGGGTTATTTGATAAGCGAGGACAGCGGGGTGCAGTTGCCCTTAATGGTTAATTTTGACGGCTTTACCCTATCACACGTGTTCGAGCCTGTTGACATTCCATCACAGGCAGAAGTTGACAAGTTCCTGCCAAAATTCAAGCCTGTTTTCAAGCTTGATATAAAAAATCCAATGAGCTTTGGGCCGATTGGCTTTCCTGATTCCTTTATGCACTTCAAGAAACAGCAGCAGGATGCAATGGTAAACGCGCTTGAAGTGGTAAAAAAGGCAAACTCCAAATTTGCAAAAGCCTTTGGGCGCTCTTACGGTGACGGCCTGCTTGACCTTTACAAAATGAAAGGCGCAGAATATGCAGTAATTGGAATGGGAACCTTGTGCGGAACAGCAAAGGTTGCAATTGACAGGCTTAGGGCCGAAGGCAAAAAAGTTGGCTTAATTAGAATAAGGTGTTTGAGGCCTTTTCCTGAAAAGCAGCTGCAGAAGGCAATCAAAAACCTCAAAGCAGTTGCAGTAATTGACAGGCATATTTCTTTGGGACAGGAAGGCCCTCTGTTTACTGACATCAGAAGCGCAATCTACTGCAATGACATTACAATAAACAGCTATATTGCAGGAATCGGCGGAAGGGACATTACTGTAAAGCATTTTGAAAAGGTTTTCAAAGATTTGGAGCAAGAGAAACAAAAAGGAGAGTGGCTTTTTTGACTGAAAGAATAACCAAAGGGCTGCCAAAGAAAAGGCTGATTAAGGGGCTGCCTTACGAGGAATACTTTGTTTCAGGCCACAGGGCATGCGCAGGCTGCGGAGAAGCATTGATGATAAGGCATGTTGTAAAAGCAGCCGGGCCAAATACTATTGCGGTAATGGCAACAGGTTGTATGGAAGTTGTTTCAACTCCTTATCCTCAAACAAGCTGGGCAATTCCCTGGATTCACGGTGCCTTTGAAAACAATTCAGCAATTGCTTCAGGCATTGATGCTGCATTAAAAAAGCAGGGCAAAAGGGATAAAACAAATTTGCTTGTTTTTGGCGGGGATGGCGCAAGCTTTGACATTGGCTTTGGTGCACTAAGCGGAGCGCTTGAAAGAGGCCACAAATTCACTTATGTTTGTACAGATAACGAAGCTTACATGAATTGCCTTGCACTTGACTCTCTGATAATGACAAAAGATGGTTTGAAAAAAATTACTGATATCGAAGTAGGG
>JAFCCG010000036.1 GCA_017610335.1 Chloroflexota bacterium
AAAAACAAATATTCAACGGAGGAAACTTTTACATTTACGAAAACCTATTTGAAGGAAACAAAGACAAAATAGACCTTGATGAAAAATCAAACTACAAAAACATCTCCTTTTCAAACAATGAACTGCAAGAATTTGAAACAATAGCAAACCAGGAGAATGTCAAAGTATTGGAAGAAATGCTTAAAGCAAAAGAGTGAATACTTATGCAAAAACTTGAAACAAAAAACAGGAAAAATAAAAGTTTACAAAAAACCAAGGGATTAGAGGTTAAAAGAAAGGAACACAAGTATTTTTCATAAACTATTTTGATTTTGTTACAATGAGTGCCGCTTTGGAAAAGGTTTTGAAAAGAGACAGCTATGACAAGGGCAATGGCTATTTTATCAGAAGCCTTTACTTTGACAGCATCGAAAACAAAGCGTTTGAAGAAAAAATGGCCGGTGTTGAAACAAGAAAAAAAATAAGAATAAGAATTTACGATTTTGAAAGCAAAAAAGCAAAACTTGAAATAAAAAACAAAATAGGAGACTGCATAGTCAAAGAAAGCCTCTGGATAAAAAAAGACGACGCAAAAGAATTAGCCCAAGGAAATTACGAAGTTTTACTCGACTACGACAGCAAGGTTGCAAGAAAAGTTTATGTTGAATTCAGAAAATTTTTATACAAGCCGGTTGTGGCAATAGACTATGAAAGAAGCGCCTTTGTTTACGATTTCAATAATATCAGAATAACGTTTGATAGGAACATTAGGGCAAATTCGATAAATTTAAATATGTTTAACAATCTACTTTTTATGAAGCCTTTGCTTAGCAAAAAACTTGTTGTATTGGAAGTAAAATTTGACAGGTTTATGCCTGACTGGCTTAAATCAATTGTATTAATGAAAAACTGTAACAGTGCAATAAGCAAATATTGTATTGGAAGACTTGATAACAAGGTAGGATATCTTTGAGATTAATAAATATTTTTGAGGTTTTTTTAAATGGTTGACCAAATGACATTTCAGACAATTTTTGCAGAAGCAATCAACCAACAGGGATTTGGCCTCGGAACAAACATTACCATTGGAGCAATGGCACTCAACCTAATAGTTTCATTCCTGCTTGCAGCATTTATTTACTTCATTTACAAAAAAACATACTCAGGAGTAATGTACAACAAAAACTTTTCAATAACACTAATAATGACCGCCCTAATCGTAACAGGCATAATGATGACAATAACAGGAAACCTTGCTCTTTCACTTGGAATGGTTGGAGCTCTTTCAATCATAAGATTCAGAACAGCAATAAAGGATCCAAAAGACGTAACCTTCCTTTTTTGGGCAGTCTCAATAGGAATAATGAACGGAGTCGCATTCTTCCAACTTTCAATAACTTTGACAATTTTTATGGGAATAATAATGATTCTAATGGCAAAAAGAGTTCCGGTAAAACACCTACCTTATATATTAATGATTAAATACAACAGAATTAATGATCCGGCACTTGAAAAAATACTAAAAGACAACTGCAAAAAACACAGAACAAGAAACATCTCAATAGACGAAAAAGAAGGAGAAAAAACCATTGAAACAAGAGTCAAAAAGGACAAAGAAAACAACCTACTGCAAGAAATCAAAGCCCTAAAAGGCGTCAAAAAAGTAGTACTATTCACCCACGAAGGCGAACTCGCAGAATAAGCATATACTAAAATTTAAACAACGCCTTTCCAGAAACATTCTCAATAGGCGTTGCTTTTACAACAGCTTTTGTTATTATAAGTGCTCCAATCCAGCCAACTGCTACTCCACCTAAAAGCACAGCCCAAAAGAATATTTCAAGCTGTGTTATTGGAAACAAACTAAGCTGAACCAAGGAAAAAAGGCCTCCCAAAGGAGTGTATAAGAGAACCAATTGTAAGAACAAAGAAAAACACACGGCGTAAACAAGCCATTTGTTTTCAAAAAGACCAATGTGTTCCTGATTTCTTATTACAGCAATTCTAACAAACTCGTAAAGAATGAATCCGGTAAAAAGCATTGTTTGTGCAAGAACAATGCCGCCAAAAGAAAAACCAATAAAGAACACGCCGGTTAAAAGAATCGTCATCCAGACTCCAATGCCTGCAATTAAATAAGCCAGCCTTTTGTTTATTACACCCTCTTTTTTCTTCTTGGGCTTTCGCTTCATTATTTGCGGATTACAAGGATCAATTCCCAAAGCAAGAGCCGGAGGCCCGTCTGTTAAAAGATTAATCCAAAGAAGCTGGGCAGGAAAAAGAGCAACAAAGCCACCAAAAGAAAGAAAAAAAATCACTAGAACTTCTGCAAGATTGCAGGTCATTAAATAATTGACAAACTTTCTAATATTGTCAAAAATTGTTCTTCCCTCCTTTACAGCAAGAACAATTGTACTAAAATTATCATCAAGTAAAATTATGTCAGAAGCCTCTCTTGCAACATCGGTTCCACGCAAACCCATTGAAACACCAACATCAGCAGCATGCAATGCAGGCGCATCATTTACTCCATCACCAGTCATTGCAACCACATGGCCATTTACCTGCAATGCCTTTAGTACCCTAAGCTTTGCATCAGGAGAAACTCTTGCAAAAATTCCTGTTTTTTCAACTGCAAGAGAAAGCTGTTCGTCAGTAAGTTTGTGAACCTCATTTCCATCCAAAGCATTTCCCTTAATACCAATCTGTTCAGCAATAGACTTTGCAGTAATAACATTGTCACCAGTAACCATCACAACCCTAATGCCTGCATCATTGCATTCCGAAATGCTTGCCTTAATTTCTTTCCTCGGAGGATCAATCATTGCCTGAAGCCCAAGAAAAACAAGCTCTTCTTCAAAATTCTTGCTACCTTTTAATTCCTTTTTGTAAGCAAAACCAAGAACCCTCAAAGCCTGTGATGCAAAAAGCTCGTTTATTTCAAGAATTTCGTCAACATCTTTTTTACACAACTTAACTTCCTTGCCCTGCAACAAAATTTTTGAACAATGTTCAAGCACTGTTTCAGGCGCGCCCTTCATAAAAACAAGTTGCTGTCCATCACCTGCATCATGTACTGTAACCATTCTCTTTTTCTCAGACTCAAAAGGAATTTCATCAATTCTTGGCATTGAAAGAAGAAGCCTTTTTTCACTAAGCCCTGCCTTTCTTGCACTTACAAGAAAAGAAATTTCCGTCGGGTCTCCTACAAAAACCTGATTATTTTCTTCATCAAAAGAAATTTCAGAATTATTACACAAAGCACCTGCTCTTAAAAGCGGTTCAAATTCAGAAGCATGAATTTTTATTTTACCAAGCATAAAATACCCATCAGGATCATGTCCTGTTCCGGTTACATTAATCATTTTTCCGTTTGAAAAAATCTTAGTAATGGTCATTCTGTTCTCAGTAAGAGTTGCTGTCTTATCAGTGCAGATGACATCAACATCGCCATCCGCCTTGTCCCCAAACCAAGGCTCCAGGTTACCACAGCAGGCAATCCTTCTGGAATGGCGGCAACAGCAAGACTTACTGCAGTTAAAAAAACTATAACAAGCCTGTTTGCCCAATTGCCCGGAATTTGCAGAAAAAACAACTGATTCAATGCAACAAAGGCAACAACAATTACAACAAGAAAGCCGATTCTTTTTCCAAGCCTGTCAAGCTCAACCTGAAACGGGGTTGTTTTTTGTCCAGGACCGTGGAGTTTTTCAGCAATCTTTCCAACCTCTGTTTTAAGACCTGTTTCAGTCACAATACCTAGCCCTGTTCCGCTTGTAACAACACTGTTTTTGAAAACCATATTAATTCGTTCTGCCAAATTTGTTTCCTGTGGCAAAATCTTTGAACGCTTGCTAACAGGCATGCTTTCACCTGTCAAAAGAGATTCATCCAAATGCAAATTTCTTGCCTGAAAAACACGAGCATCAGCAGGAGCACGTTCACCTGCTTCTAAAAAAATCACGTCGCCTGGAACAAGTTCAACTGCATCAACAACCTGCTTTTGTCCATTACGCAAAACAATTGCCTTGTCAGGACTCATTTTTTTCAAAGCTTCCAAACTCTTTTCAGCTTTGAATTCCTGAAAAAAACCAAAAACACCGTTTGCAATTACAATCACAAAAATTAAAACAGCATTAATTAAATTGTCTTCATAACCAGGAAAAAGACTTACAATAAAAGAAACAAAAGACGCTGCCAAAAGAACTACAACAAGAAAACTCTTGAATTGCGCAGCAAAAATTTTCAAAGGAGAAATTTTTCGCTCAATCTTTATTTCATTAAGCCCAAATTCCTTAAGCCTCTGCTTTGCCAAACCAAACGAAAGCCCTTCCTTGCTGGACTCAAGCTGTTTAAAAACATCATCCAATCCAAGACTATGCCAATGCATTAATTCAAACTCCTTTATTGGTTCTCTTATATTTATCCTCTTATATATTACCCTTGCATATTAAAAAAATTATTATATTAAAAAAAATATTATATTAAAGAAATAAAATAAAGGCATCAGCGGCTATTAAAGGTTTTGGTAAAAGACAGAACTAATGCATTCTCTTAAAAATAAAAAAAAATCGCTATAACAAACCTTTATATAATAAAACGACATTTGTATTACCATCCCTTTGGGGGGGAAAAAAACGTTCAAATCTACTGTAGGAGGTAAGATTAATATGAATAGCTTAATGAAACTTTTAGTGCTCTCGACACTTTTAATATTTATAATGTCCAATGCAAGCGCACTTTTACAAGACCTTAATACATGGGACGCAAACAATTCAAGGCATGCAAACAAGGGAGAAGACTTTAATATTTTAGTGCCAGTGGCATGGGGAGACATAAATAGCGATTTCAATTACCTCATCGCATTAAATTATAATGGAATCTATGTTGATTTGAACGTTAACGTATTAAGCGGAACAGAAGCAGCCGCAAGTATTACCTCTACAATACTAATTGATGCAAACGTCCGCTCAGAATATGTAAGTGGAAACGGACCATGCGCCATCACAAGAGACGTAAACATACTAGCATGGAATCCGGAAAATGATTTGAACGTTTTTAATGTATCTGTTACAATTCCATCATCCGGAAATATAGACCGCATGGTTGGACACGAGGTCATGGTTGAAATATGGCCGCTTATAAAGACAGCAGGAAAAGCTAGAGAGTCAACATGCGGTACAACAAAGGTTGCAGACGGAAACTTTATTGTCGGACCGGCAATACTTGCATATACACCAAATCCAAGTAATGAAGTGGCATTAATTGACCAAAATATTACAATTTTTGGATTTGGATTCACGCCATCAGTTGTAAATAGGGATAACAATGTGCAAATAAGCATTTACGATGCAAACAGCACCAGGCTTAGCTCAGCAATTCTCAAATATCAAAATGACCTAAATATCACAAAAGCTTACGCTTTTGAAGGAACGTCGGTTCCGTTGCTTGGAGTATTTCACAGGTTATCAACCGATTTGGATACAAATGGTCTAGTAGTAACAAGTGCAGATTTCAATAATTTATCAGGTGATTGGAACGGAATCAAAATTTGGGCAGACGCAAACGGAGAATTTGACGTAAACCTGACAATCCCATATGTTTCAGCTACTGCAGGAAGCACTATTGGAAGAAACGATTTGAATACATTAAGGGCATATTCAGCTCTTGACGGAGACGTAAACGCAATTTTTGTCATAGCGCCAAAACTCAGCCTAGCAAGCGACATGAATGCAGTAGTTACAATAGATGGAATTATATATGACCTTAATACTGCAATATTAAACCGCACAATTTCAAACATTCAAGAGGTTGCAAACCTCATAATAAAAATGGGCACTATTATCAACGGAGATAGTGCAACCAGACAAATAAGCGTAGCCTTCGACGGAGATGCAAACTTTGGAATAAATCCAATTCTGAATATGGCAACAGATATGAATGGGCGTTCAGGATATGTTGACATAGACCTGAGCAAGATTTCAAACGACGCAATGGGCGCAGATATAAATATGTATGACGTAAATATTGGAAGCGCAACCATTCCGTTTATCCTAAAAGACGGACAACCATGTTCGGCTGCAGATTGCACAAACCAGACATGGGCTTATGAAGCAGCAGCAGGAGACGGAAACCTTGCATTCACAGTATCATCATTCTCAATCTATGAAGCAAGCCCTTTTGACATTGAAATGATTGCACCAAAAGGTGGACAAAAAATCAGAAGACCAAGGAATGGAGCAGATTTAAACTACGAGATAAGCTTTAAGTTCAAAGACCTGAACATAGCTGATAACAACTCAAGAAATGCACCATTAAGAGGAGTAATAACTTATGCTACAAAGAGAGGTGCAAATACAGGCGTGATAATATATGACACAAACATATTTGACACAATAGGAATCAGGTGCAATGGATATGAAAATATCTCACCTTCGGCAATCCTTTCAGACTGGCAAACCTGCGTGTTTGACCTGAACAAAGCCGACCTGAATATGGTTGGAGAATTTGTAATTGATGTAAATATAGCATCACACGCAGGAAAGGCACCATTTGAACAGTCGGCATTGACCGGAACAGACACAAATGTGTTTTTCAATCCACCATTGATTGAAATAACAGATGTTAATATAAACGACGGAAACTTTGTAATAAATTCAGGAAGCGGAGTAGCAGACATAAACTATGTATTGGACTTTAACATATATCTGCCAGATATAAACTTAGACCAAAACTTTACCCTGGCAGATTACAACATCCACTTTTTCCTAGGGCCAACGCAAGGCAGCATAGGAGTAGGCGGAGGAGTAAACGACATAAATGTTTTGGGAGCAAGCCAAGACTTTGACCAGAATTTCGATATTGCTATAGGAGGATTTTGGGATACAAATGTAGCAACTTACTTTAAGGGAGTTCAGATAAGATGCATTCAACCGCCAGCTGCTACACCATACTTTGACTACAAGTGCCAACTGCAATATGACACAAATGGGGTCTTTGAAAACAAAAACTATATTACTGCAAGAATTCTTAACAACAGTGTAAAAACAACAAACTATACAACAGTTAACGGAGCAGGTGTTGCAACAGTTGTAACCCATGTAGTTGATGCAAACGAGCTATGGGACATTAATGCAAGCAAGTACATGCTTAGCATAAATGATGGCAATGCGCCAAGAGCAACTTTTGGACCAAGCGGAAATTATGATGCGATTACCAGCGCAACAAGAGCAAACTCGGTTGTCGCAACCATAACATGTGATGATAACACATCAGGAGTGGCCGAATATTACTACAAGGGACCAAGTGGCTCATGGGTCAACGCGGGATACGACAACAAAATTATCATAACAAACACAACAGAAAAAGATTGGACAGTATCATACACGGCTGGGTGCAAAGACTATGCAGGCAATACAAGCGACATAAATGGAACATATACTATAACCCTAAGACCGCCTGGAAGTAGAATAGTACCTGATACAGGATCACCAGGAAACGGAGGAATTTCACCAGTAGTTGTTATAGGAACAGAAACAATATTGGTAGTCGAAATTCAGGGAACCGCATCTGTGGAAAATATACTAGAGACCCTTACAGAAGCAGGGTTCACAGAAGAAGAAATTGCAACAGCAACAATAATTGCAGAGAACACACCAGTAAACCAAAAGGTTGCAGTTGACAAGATAACAAATGAAACAGGTTCAGCATACCAGACCTGGGTTTCATTAAAAATACGAAATACTTCAAATAAAAAATGGAAGAATGTAAAAGTAGTTGTAGATATTCCAAAAGGCATTGCATCAAATGCTTCACAGATAACCAGCGAGTTTGCAATGGTGGTTTTTAAAGCAGACCCAATAATTGAATTCACTATTCCGGAAATACAAGTTGGCGAAACAGCGGAAATCAAATACTCTACAGATAAACAAATTTCCGACGTTACGGCAAGACTGCTTCCACTCGGAATGGTCACAGCATACACTGGAGTAGCACCTTGTGATGGAGTAAACTGTGCAACGCAAGTTTGTGCAACAGGTGGATGCAATCCAACAACAGGACTATGCGAATATGACCACTATGCTGACGGAACAAATTGTGGAGACAATAAATGGTGCCAGTCAGGAGCATGCACTGAAAAACCTGAACCAACACCGCCACCAACACCACCTCCAGTAGCACCACCAGTTGATTATACACTGCCAATAGTTGCAGCAATAATAGTAATCATAGTAATCGGTGCAGCAGCATACTACTATACAAAAATCAAAAAAGGAAAAGGGAAATAAACCCTTTTTCTATCTTTTTCTTTTTTTTCACAAACACAGGCTTTGCCATGAAAAAGAGTAAAGCAAAAGACATTAGTTAATCGTCGAAAGCTGCAAAAGGTTTAAATTACTGCCAAAGCATTTTCCTTTTATTGGAGGAAAGAAAATGCTGGGAGAAACTGATTCTGTAGAAGAAAAAATATACAAGCAGAAGAAAAAAGAAGAGAATGAAACAGAAGATGAAGATAGTGAAGATGGATGTGACGAAGAAGGAATTGGCTGGAATATTCTGCCCTTGCAAAGCCATTTGAAGGAAAATGAAAAAAAATATTGCATTAATGAATTTCCAGTATTTACACAGGAAGAAAAAAGGCTTTTGGCATCTGTTGCAGGATTTTTTCAAAAAAAAGAAGGAAATGCCGGAAAAAAAGATTTGAAAAACTTTTTTAAAAAATACTGCACTCAAAACCTGATATTACTTGAAAGAAAACAAGCAGAATACCTTCTCTGTGCTCTTGAAAGTAACCTGTTTGGATTTGGACCATTTGATTTCTTCTTAAAAGATGAAGAAATTGAAGAAATTGCAGTTGTTGGAACAGGAAAAAGCAAGCCATTGTATGTTTTTCACGCAATGCATGGATGGATGGAAAGCAATATATTTTTTAGTGACGAACAAACAGTAACAGATATAGTAAACAAAATGGCAAGGCCTGTTGGAAGGCGCCTTTCAATGAACAGTCCTGTACTAAACGCCACACTGCCTGATGGTAACAGACTTAGTGCAAGCATAAACCCTGTTTCTTTTTCAGGACCAAGTATTACAATAAGAAAATTCAGACAAGAACCCTTTACACCAGTACAGCTTTTGGAAAACGAAACATTTTCACACGAACTAATGGCATTTTTGTGGATTGCAATGCAATGCGATTGCTCAATCCTGATTGCAGGAAATACAGGTTCAGGAAAAACAAGCAGTTTGAATGCATTGCTTTCATTTGTTCCAAAAGATGAAAGAATTGTAGTAGTAGAAGAAACTCCTGAAATAAAAGTGCAACACAAACATTTTGTAAAACTCAACGTAGTAAAAGAACAGTCTATTGGAATGCAAAATCTTATTGTTGAAAGCCTGAGAATGAGACCTGACAGAATAATTGTAGGAGAAGTAAGAAGCAAAGAAGAAGTCTCTGCATTTATTGACACATTGCTTGCAGGTCAAGGCAAGGGTTCTTATGCAACATTTCATGGACAAAGTGTTAGAGAAAGCATAAACAGAATGAGGTCACTAGGAGTGCTTGAAATAGACCTTGCAGCAATAGACCTTGTAATAGTGCAAAGAAGATGGAATGTTATGGGAAATTCAATTAATCAAAAAGGTAACATGGAAGTAAGGCATGTTGTAGAAGTTGCCGAACTAGGTGAAAAGAACGAACAAATTGAATGCAATACTCTGTTCAAATTTGATTATGACAAAGGAAAGCTTGTAAAAACAGGCAAAAGTGCAAAAGTGTTTGAAAAGGCAAGGCAGGGATTTGCATTTGGAAGAAAAGGGTTTGAAAAAGAAATTAAACGCAGGGCAGGAATTCTTGCAGGAATGCAATGCAGCAAAATTACAATGAAAGAATTTTTTGAAAATGTGAACAAAATTTGAATGAGAATAAAATTTAAATGAGAATAAATTTTGAATAATAGGCAATTTTCGAAGGTGAACAAAATTTGAAATTCAACACAAAGAAATTCAGCACAAAAGAACAGAATTTCCTAAGACAGGCAATTGTTTTCTCAATAGTATGCTGGCTTGCACTTGGATTATATTTGAACAACATGCTACTTGGAGCAATACTTGCAATAATTTGTTTTTTTGGAGCATTTGCAGGCCTACTTTATTATCCAAAAATGAAAAGAAAACAATACGCAGGACTTGTTGAAGCAAACATTCCCTTTTCATTAATGAACATTGCAATAGAATTAAATTTAGGAGTTCCTTTTCTAAAAGCAATAGAACATGCTTCAGCAGGAAACAATACTTCAAAAAAAAGCAATGAATTGAAAAAAAGAAACACATCAAATGAAAACAATTGCTGTGAAATCGAATTTGGAATTGTAGTAAAAGAAGTAAAAGAACAAGGCGCAAGCATGCAGGATGCATTAAGGCATTTTTCGGAAAGAATTGACAGCAGACTTGTAAAAAGAGCAGTGATACAATTATCAGCAGCCTTTGAACAAGGAAGCAAGGGAAGCGGAGAACCAGTAAAAAGAATTGCTTCAGAAATTCTGACAAGACAAAAGGTTGAAAGCAGAATGTTTTCAGGCAAACTTGTTGTACTAAGCCTTTTGTTCATAGCGGTTTCAGCAATCGTTCCAGCATTGTTTCAAAGCTTTTCAATAGTTGGTTCAGCAATACTTCACATGAACTTTACAGCAAACCAGCTTTTCTTAATCATTGCAGTAGGCTTTCCAATACTAGACCTTGCAGTATTGTTTTACATAAAAGGCAAAACACCTGTTTTTCTCAGGGGGCAATAGCAATGAAAAAAAGGACAACAGCAATAAAAAATAAAACAACAGCAGTGGAAAATAAAACAACAGCAACAGAAAAAAAAACAGTGGAAAAAAATTTCAGAGGGCATTAACAGTGGAAAAAAACACAAACATACTTCTTTCCTACTTCTTCAGCAGTAATTCATTGCAGGGCTTTGGAGAAACCCTTGAAATGAACAATAGCAACTGGCAAGGGTTTGCATTGCAAGGAGTGATTGCAGGATTTGCATTAAGCATTGTATCAATAGCCCTATGCTTCACAGCAAACATGCCAATCTTCTACATAACAGTTGTTGCTATTGGGTGTTTCCTTGCACCAGCAATGTTCAATTACTTCATTCAACAATACATTTTCGAATGGAGAAAAAGGAAAAAAGAATTGCTTGTACCCGATGCTTTACTGCAGGCAAGTGTTTTTCCAAAGGGAACAGAGATAACAAAAATTCTTGCATATATTGCAAAACAGGACTTTGGCCTCTTAGCAAAAGAGTTTGAAATTGCCCTTGCAGAAATTGAAAAAGGAGCAAGTGTAAAAAAAGCATTGTTGGAAATGGCTGAAAGGAACAAAAGCAGAATAATTTCAAGAGCAGTTGCATTGCTTTTACAGGGTTATGAAACAGGCGCAGATATGGGAAAGGTTTTTAGAGAAGCTGCTTCAGACATCCTTGAAACAAACGCAATTCTTTTGGAAAGAAATGCCTCTCTAGTAATTGAAAAATACACATTACTGTTTGCAGGCGGTTTAATCGTACCGGCAGTTCTTGGACTTATTGCAGGACTTGTAAGCGGCTTTGATTTGGAAGCTTTTTCATTGCTTGGAATTGGACAGGATGCAGGTATAAGACAAATTGCATTGGACACGGTGCTATTTGCAAACAAGATTTACATTGTAGAATATGCCATTATTGCCTCTTTTTTTATCGCAAACCAGGAGGGCAACAGCAAAAAGGCAGTATTGTACGCGGCAATTCTCCTGCCCTGCTCGCTTTTCACATATTTTGTTGCAAGCGGTTTGT
>JAFCCG010000037.1 GCA_017610335.1 Chloroflexota bacterium
ACACTGGCTTACCAAAAGGCTTGAAAAGAAAAACAAACAGCAATAGCAAAACTTCTTCAATCAATAACTTTAAAGTATATAATCTCTATACATCTCTGTAGGCAATGATGAGGTAAACAACTATAGTATCCTAGGGCGTTTATAGTAAGGTTTTTAAAGAGTTAGACTCACTATAGTTATTATGAAAACCAAGGACGAATATAGTTTGGAATTCTACCTCAAAAAGCTTTCTAATTCTGCAATGCTGCCTTACAATAAACGAAAGATCCAGGAATACTATAACGAAAAGATAGCTAACGGTGTCAAAAAAACGAGCTATATCCTTGTCCTGCGTATTATGACACGATTAGGCGAGGCATTCACGGCCAAAAAGTTTGAAGACATAACCAAGGGAGAGATGGTTTCCTTTTTCAACGAAATGAAGCCAGGGAAACATTCCCTCACAACTAAGGACGGCGTAGTGATTGAATTTCCCGCAAAGCCATTTAGTGAAAACACGATGTGGCAATACAAAGCCTTAGTCAAGACTTTCTATAACTGGCTTTTTGGCAAAGAAAGCGATGAAACTCCACCAGAAGCTGTTCGTTGGATTAAGCGCCTTGGAAACAAGAACGACAAGCCCTGGGACAAGTTCAAGAAAGAAATTCTCTCAATCCAGGAAGCCAATAGAATGATTAACTCCGCGAAGAACACACGCGACAAAGCCTTAATCGCTATCCTTTGGGAAACGGGTTTGAGGGCAAGCGAACTGTTGGGAATGCGAAAAAGCGATCTGCAGGGCCATAAGGAGTACATCGAATTTGAGGCCCAGGGAAAAACAGGTAAGAGAACTGCGATCATAGTCCAATCAAAGCCACATCTTGAAGAGTGGTTAACTGAGCTTGAAAAGAAAAAACACGAACTCCCAAAGGAATTGCAAGACTTCATTTGGCCTTCCTTTACTGCTTGCGGATTGAGCAGCAATAAAATGGGAGACCATGTTCTTACAAGAGACAGCCTAAACACGAGGCTGAAAATGATTGCAAAACAAGCTGGCATCCGGAAGAGAGTTTGGACACATGGCCTGCGGCACTCGGCCGCAACAAGAGATGCAGCCAACGGATGGAACGAAGCAAGGCTCAGAATAAAATACGGCTGGAGCAGGAAAAGCAACATGCCAAGTGTTTACACACACCTGGCAAACACTGATTTAAAAAAAGTTGTCTTAGAAGAAAATGGGATAATAGAGCAAAAGGACAGGGAAGAAAAATCGCTTTTAGAAAACATGACCAAATGCATGTTCTGCTTCACCATAAACCTTAAGGAAAACAAGTACTGCAACAGGTGTGGCAAACCTCTGAACATTGAACATCTAAAAGTAATGGAAAAGAAAGCAGAGCACATGGACAAGCTGCAGGAAATGATTATACAAGAGCTTGAAAAGAAAGGAGTGGATTTAGGAGAAATAGCAAAAATATTGGCCACTAAAGAGAAATGAAAAGAATCCTTGTAAAATTACCCCAAAAGTATTAACTAAAAAACAAGCCTAACTGTTTTACAAAATATTCTGGCCCTCTTTTACCTCTGATGGAGTTTGGGTAAGCTTTTTCTGGTTAAAAAATTTTATTAGTGTTTTCTTTTTCGAGCTTGTTTAGCGAACTCTTCACGCATTTTCAATATCTCGTCAAAAGTGAATTGCATGTATTTTACTATTTTTTGCGTTGTTCTTTCGTCTTTTGCTTTGGACAAAGACAGCCGTAACACGCCGTGCGTTGCCTGAAGTTTGTCGTAAAATCCTATTAGCTTACCGGTATGTATTCTCTCCAACCTTTTGGCAAGTTCCGGTTCAAGGCCAGGATAATACTTTTCCACGAATTCTTTTGCTGTTGCAACTTTTTCAAGGGGGCTTTTTACAACCTCTGTTGGCTTTAGCTGCCTAATCCCTGTGTGCTTTCCCCTGTACCTACGTTTAGCTGCCATGGTCCTTCCAATAATATTTACTTTGGAGGTTATTTAAATACATTTTATATGCGAATAAGCGGCTTTCTAAAAAATGTTTTTTGGCTGCTTGCCAATATAGAGTCTATTTAAGTTTTCGGTTATTTTTTTCATTTTGAGGTTTGAATATTCTTTGCATTTGTATGCGCTGTGCGGTGTTATAACTACGTTATCTAGTTTGTGGAAGGGGTATTTAGATGGAAATGTTTTTGTTTTTTCCCCAGGATAATTGTACCATACGTCTATTGCTGCGCCTGCTATTCTTTTGTTTTTTAGTGCTTGGTAAAGGTCTTTTTCTTTTATTATTTCGCCTCTTGCGATATTTATGAGATATGCTGTTGATTTCATCAGATTTATTTCTTGTGTTCCAATCAAACCGCTGGTTTCGTTTGTAAGTGGCAGGCAGATAACCACATAGTCTGATTTTTTCAATATTTTTCTAAGGTCTTTTTTTGAACCTGCAAAGTCCCAAAACTTTTTGCATTGGCTGCTTATTTTTCCTTCTTTTGATATCCCAATCACTTTCATGTTAAAGCATTTGGCTATCCTGGCAATGTTTTGTCCAATTGCACCTAGCCCTAGGATTCCTATTGTTTTGGATTTGAGAAGGGAAACTTCTTCTGTTTCCCATTTACCTCTTCTCAGAGCTTTATCATACTGCATTATTTTTTTTGCTAGGCAGAGGAGTAGTGTGAAACCAAATTCTGCCACGATTTCGGAATTGGCTTTAGTTGTATACAGTTTTATTTTTGGAAACTTTGACATTGTTTCAAGTAGTGCCAGCGGTGCCCCTGAGAAGGGAACTAGAACACATTTTATCTTTGTTGCCTTTTTCAGCAAGGCAGGTTCTACCGCGTCTGCAATCAAGACGTCTGCGTTTTTGACTTGTTTTTCGATTTCGTTTTTTGTTTTTGGAACCACTATTTTTATACCTGTCTTGACAAGCGATTTTAATTTCTTTTCTTCCCTTTTATTAAGTCTGTGCAAGTATACTACCTTCATGCTTATCAGTAACCTAATTCTTTTCCTATTATTATGACATTCATTCTGTTAGCAAACTTCTGTCTTTCTATGACAACTGAAAACCTGCATATGCTTTTGTCATTTGTCTTGTTGCATTCAACGCAGTGTCCTTCTTTAACGCATGGGTTGTTGTAGCCTAGGCGGATGTTATTTTTTGGCGCTGCTTTTTGTTTTATTCTTTTGAATGCTGTTTTTATGTCTTTGACTATCTTGTTTACTCCTGTAACAACTATCACTTTTTTTGGTCCGTAAATCATTGCTGCGGCCCTGTTTCCAAGCCCGTCAATGTTTACAAGCTGTCCCTCTTCAGTTATCGCGTTTGTGCCTGTTAAAACACATTCTGCGCAAAACGAGTCGTTTTTTCGTTTAAAGACTTCATCATTTGTTACTCCTTTTTCATAAGGGTCTATTAAGTTAAAGCCTTTTTTCTTTAGGTTTTCTATTAGGCCTATTTCTCTCAAGGTACTGGAGCCAAAAACTCCAATTGAGGAGGGTTTTTCTTTTTCAAGAATTTTTTCTACGATGGCACATGCCTCTTTTCCTGTGCCCACGTAGAATGCTTTCATGTTCCTTCTTTCTAAGGCCTTGCAAACCTTTGCAACCTTTGCCTTCTTTTTGTTGTTTTCAGCCATTCTTTTCGCCTTATAGGTTGTTATTCATTCTTTTAATATAGTAATAAGAGAATTGGTTTTGGAAACTATTTCATGCATCTCGCTTACCGGCTTGGATCCTTTTGATATTTTTGACCCAACTCTTAGTTCCAGCTTGTTTTTACCAGTTTTTTGGAAGCATCTTATTAGAATGCCAAAATCACAGTTTTTGTTGCCGTCAAAAAATCCTATGCCTCCTCCATATAAAAACCGTGGTGTGCTTTCTACTTGTTCAATTGCTTGCAAAGCTTGTCTTCTTGGCACGCCTGTTATTGCAATTGGCGGAAAGTTTGCAAAAAAGGCATCTACAACACTTTTTTCTTTCCTTATTTTTCCTTGGACTTTTGATTGAATGTGTTGAACGTATTGCATTTTTAGGATCTGTCTTTTTTTAACTGTTTGAACACTGTTTTTCTCACAGACCTTTTTTAGGTCAGAGGCCACGGCTGCTACAATTTGGTCGTGCTCTTTTCTTTCTTTTTTGTCTAAAAGCAGTTGATTTTTGATTTCGCGGTCTTCTTTTATTGAGGCTCCTCTGGGGTAACTGCCAGATATTGGCTTAACTGTTGCTTTTCCTTGTTTTGATTCAAAGAGCACTTCGGGGGAAGCTCCAACAAAAGCAGCTTCCTTTGTTTCAAAAAGGAACAGGTATGTTGTTGGACATTTTTTTGCTTGTGTCTCATAAATGTTGATTAAGGGAGTGACACTTTCTACTGTTGTCCTAAGAGAAATATTCACTTGATTTATTTTGCCTTTGTCAACAAATTTTTTGGCGTATCTTATGCTTTCAAGTAGTCTCTGATTGTTTGCTTTTACTTGTTGCTTGCAAGATGGAACTGGTTTTTTTGCATCGTTGTATTTTCTTGCCTTCCTTATAATGGCCTCCATTTCTTTTATTGTTTTAGCAGGATTCTTCTTTGGGGTATTCTCTGTTAGTGGATTTGAAACCAGCATTATTTTTTTTAATGACCAATCAAGTAGTATAAAGTCTTCTATTTTGAATAAGAGAGCAAGCGAATTTTTTTTATGAAATTTTTTAATATCCTTTGACAAGCCTTTTTGGTTTTTTAGAAAGTGTGCGTTAAAGCCGAAGAACCCAAATATTCCGCCTGCAAAGAAGCTCGGCAGTTTGTTTTTTGTTTTTTTTGAAAGTGAGTTGTAGTAGTCGTCCAAGCTTTTGATTGTTTCTTCTATAGTTTTTATTGCATTACCAAGGCTTCTTTCACTTCTATTTGAGAGCTTTACTTGATTGGTGTAAGCTGATAAAAGTCTTTTTGGTTTATATGGGATGAGAGTGTATTTTTTGTTCTTGTTGACTGTGAAAAACATTGCTTCTTTGGACTTTTTTTTCAGTTCTTTGTAAATGGCTTTTTTGTCTATTTTCACAAAATCTATTACTTTTACTTTTGGCTCCATAATTTCCTCAGCTGCAAACTTTTCTCTATTTTGGCACTTCTGTGAGGCTATCAAGTTTTGATTTAATTTTTTTGGCTATTTTTTCTGACCCATGTTTTTTCACTGCTTTTTTTGCTATTCTTTCACAGTATTTGCATGTTGTACCGCATTGTGTCCGGCAGTTCTTTTCCTTGAAGCAGTCTACAAGGCCCCCTAGCTTGCTATTGTCAATGTAAATGTATTCTTTTTGCTTTGCACCGGTGTTTTCAATAGTTTTCTGGTAGAAGGGAAACAGGTCTAGCAGATTGCCTTCATATTTCCTGTTCGAGTATGCCTTAACTGCGTTCGCAAGCCAACTGGTTGGCATCAGTCTGTCCACTATTTTGAAGTAATTTATGCCCAGACGTGAGTAAAAGCCCAAGTCTTCGGGTCTGATAAAAGTAGTTTTTATTATTTCCTGTGGTTTGCTGAAGAAGAGCTTGCTGCATTTCAGGCGGCAATAGTCTTCTTCTTTCCCGCTTCTGATTTTGGCATGGCTTCTGTAAAGATTATGTTGTATTCCCCAAGGACAATATTGAAGGCATGACTCGTTGACAATTATTTTTAGCGGAATTGAAACAGCTTTTCTTATTGCTTTAATTGATTCAACATCTCTAGTAATTGATTGAGACAGGCAAATGCTTTTTGCCCCCATTTCTTTCCAGAAAATTGCTTGTGTAGGGGTTTCCACCAACGCGAGGGCTGAAACTTCTATATTCATTTCAGGGAAATTGTCTCTGGCAAGCTCTGCAAGGTATGGCATGCTTAGAACTACTTCGTCCACATCTTTGGAGTGCAGCCATTTTAATCGCTTTATGAAACGTTTTTTGAAGGATTGTTTCTGTTCTTGGTTACTGGTACAAACAGTGTTCAAGAGGTAGCTAAATTTTATTCCGTTACCATGTGTTTTGACTATATATGAATCGAATTTTTTTTCCGTGATGTGAACTATCTTGTATGGAAGCCTTCCACCACTTAAGCTTTCTTCTCTCAGGCTGCCGTAAACCGAGTAAACCGAAAATCTCTCTATGCCATCCAAAAGCTTTGGATCCCAGTTGCAGGCCACTGAAAAAATTTTTTTCCTCTTTTTCATATTCCATCACTTTTATAACATTTGGTCGGTTTTTTATAATAAGTTAAGCATTTATTACAGCAAATGCATTTTGATTTTTTTTGCCCTCTTTTTAGCCTGGCAACTAGGTCGGGTTCGCATACAAAGGGCCTGCACATTGAAACCATGTCCGCTCCCTGTTTTAACAGATTCTCCATTACGCTGCGTGACTGTATGCCGCCCACGAGCATCAAATTTGCTTTAACGTGCCTTCTCATCCGTTTCAGATGCGGTAAGTAGTATGCTTCATCTTTTTCGTTTTTCACATACCTTACGCTATTTAGTGCTTGAATGCTTGCACCACCGCTTACTTCAAATGCATCAAGTCCTGCTTTATCCAGCTCTTTTGCCATTTTGAGGCCTTCGCTTGGCTTTAGACCTCCCTCTGTTATGTCTGCCAAGCAGAACTTTGCTGTTAGGGGGTATTCTTTTCCAAGTTCTTGCCTTGCCCCTTGGTATATCTCTTTGAGGAAGCGGAACCTGTTTTCTAGTGGCCCTCCCCATTTGTCTGTGCGTTTGTTGAAATAGGGTGACATGAACTGGTTGATTAGATAGCCTTGGGCCGCGAGGAATTGCACTCCGTCAAATCCTGCTTTGGCTCCTCTGACTGCGGCTTTAATGAAAGCACTCACAAGTTCTTCGATTTCTTCATGGCTTAATTGCCTTGGCATCGCACCATCGTTATAGTTTTTGACTGGCGACGGTGCAACAGTTTGCTCTTCCATTATATCTTCTGCTATTTGGCCCCCACCATGGTCCAGCTGAATGAATATTTTTGAATCTGTTTCATGCACTGCCTTGGCGACTTTTTTCCAGCCAGCAATAGTCTGGTCTTTGTCTATCGCTGCCATCCTGTAGCCGCATTTGCCGTTTTTTTGTACGTAAGCGTGCCCTGTAATAATGAGACCGATGTCTTTGCAGGCAAGGTCCGCGTAAAAATCAATTAGCTCCTTGGTTATACTTCCTTGGTCTGTGGCCAGCCTTTCTCCCGTACCCGAGCGTACAAGCCTGTTTTTTATTTCAAGCTGGTTTATTTTGGTTGGTGTGAACATCATCTTTTCTCACTTTATAGTATTTTGAAATCCACATAGAGCGGACTGTCCTTGCTGATGACTTGAGTGTATTGCTCTTTTGCGTTTGCCAGCAAGCTTCTTAGGCCTGGCTCAAAGCGTGCCATGTTTTCTTTGCATCTGTTTGGCTTCAGCCTTGTTGTTTTTTCAGCGTTTTCAACTGTTTCTTCAAAGAACTTGATTTCGGTGTTTTTTAGTGCTTTGTAAAGCGCAAAGTTTTTGTCACAAAAGTTTTTGTTCAAATGCCAGTAGTCGTATCTCAGGCGTGCGAGCAGTTGGTAGAGTTGGTAATATTTTTTTGTCCACTCATCCATTGCTTTGTATATCCATTCCGTTTTCTTGTCTTCGATTTCGTATAGGAAAGCGTTTGTTTTTTTATCATAGCTTACTTTTGGATCCTTTAAGTGTTTTTTCTGCAAGGGGGTCCCTTCACTTAGTCTTAGTATAGAGTTTGGCAGGTGGTGAAGGTTTTCCGGACCAACGCTTTTCACAAAAGCAAGGTTGGTTTTTATTTCATCCAGAGTGGTTTGTTCGTCAAACCATAACATTGCAAGCTGCATGTCAACGCCCACTTCCTTTAATATCTTCAGCGCTTTCTCGTTTTGTTCTACCGAGTTTCTTTTGTTGAATGTTTGCAAAACTCTCGGAACCATGGATTCTATCCCGATAAAGACATTCCAAAGCCCTGCTTTTTTTAGTTCGGTGAAGATTTTTTTGTCCACATTGTCGCTTCTGCATGATGTCCTGAAACGGATTTTGAGTCCTCTGTCTTTTAGTTCTTTGGCTAGCTCCAGTGCCCTTGATTTTGTTTCTTCGAACCTGCCGAAGAAGTTGTCGTCGTCAAAGGTAAAGTTTGTTATCCCATATTCATTGACAAGGCATTCTATTTCGTCCACTGTGTTTTTTGCTGACCTGCCTCTCCAAGCGTATTTTGCGCAGTTTGGAGCCTGGTTGTAGAATGAGGATATGGCGCAGAAGCCGCATCTCATTGCACAGCCTCTACTGGTTATGAGGTCTATTGACATATTTTCTTTTAGCTCTTGTTCGATGAAGTCTCTTCTTGGAAAGGGAAGGGCGTCAATATCTTCTATTAGAGGGCGGTGCATGTTGAACACCCATTTTTCTCCTTCTTTGAAACCAAGACCCGGAATATTATGAAAGCTCTTTTTTTCTTCAAGGACTTTGATTAGTTCCATCAGAGTGATTTCGCCTTCGCCTTGCACTATGAAATCAAGCCCTTTTACTTTTTTG
>JAFCCG010000078.1 GCA_017610335.1 Chloroflexota bacterium
TGTGACTGTGAAGAGCAGGTAAGAACAATGATGCAGGAACAAATACAAAACATTGAACAAGAGCAAAATAGGCTGCAGCAACTGGCACAGGCAGAAAAACAAAGCAGAGGATTATTGGGCTGGCTTTGGAAATAAAGAATTCATTCTTGCTATAATTAAAGCAGGCATTTCCCATCTCAAAATGTAAAGAGCGCGCAAATAGTTCGTATTTTGGCCATCTTTCTAACCAGCCCAACGGCCATTTCACATAACAAGGCATGGGGATTAATTATTAATTTGTTTTAGACCTATTTTTTATATGGCCAAATTTCAGCAGATTTTGTACTGGCTTATTGGAGGAAGCAAAGGCGGCCTTAACAGGGCAAGAATACTACACAGTTTGGAAAAAAAGCCGATGAATTCAAATGCCTTGGCAAAGAAGCTTTGTTTGGACTACAAGACAATACAGCACCATCTTACCTTGCTGCTTGAAAACCAGCTTATTGTGGCAACAGGGGTAAAGTATGGCCGGGTGTTTTTTTTAAGCCCTGAAATGAAGGACAATTGGGGATTGTTTAAAAAAATGTTTGAAGAAAAGAATTTAGTGGAGGAAGAGAAATGAAGAAGGAAGGGAGAGGGAAAAACAAAAAAGTTGGAAAAGGCGGAAGCTGTTTGGTTGAAACAATTGTGCTTCTTTTAGGAGTGGGAATTACAGTCACTATTTTGTCAATCGTATTAAGTACTGCATTTCCACCAGGTCCAAAAAGGGGAATGGCGTTCGTGCAGGAACTGTTAATTCTGAAAACGATTATCTCAAGCGTGAATCTAATACTGCTCTCGTTCCTGATCTACACCTACCTTTCTCTATACAAGGAAATAAAATCAAGATTTTCTTTGGGATTGATTGCAATGGCTATTGCCCTGCTTGCGCAAAGCATTACTGCAAATCCTTTGTTTGTAATGTTTTTCAACTTTAAGGGCACCGGACTAGGGCCCTTTACCATAATTCCATCGTTTTTCACGCTAATTGCAGCCATACTGCTTATTTATCTCAGCAGAAAATAGGGCTTTTTGGAACGAATTTGGGTCTAATTCTGGAAAAACAATTTAAAAAGAAAAAAACAGGTTTATTTCAAAACAACTGAAAGGAGGCGTTTTTGAAATGAACAAAAAAATTGTTGGAATTGCCGGGCTTTTTGCAATAGCCCTGCTTTTGGCAGGAACAGTCTTTGCATACAGAGGCAATCCAACGGTAGAAGGACCAAATTATGACCCAGAGGCCTGCGGACAGGTTGAAGCTGCAATGGAATCAGGCAACTACGCAGAATGGGTTAGATTAAGGGAAGAAAATAACCTGCCAATGCATGGAAGAATATTCCAGGTAATAAACGAAGAAAACTTTAACCTCTTCCAGCAGTTGCATGAGGCAAGGGAAGAAGGAGACACAGAAACCGTGAACCAAATAAGGCAAGAGCTTGGTTTGGGACAAGGAAAGCAGTTTGGAAAACTTGGCGGATCACGCTTAGGTAAAAGAGAAATGCGTGGCAACATAAGATAAGAGTGCAACTGCATATAAAAACGAAAAAAAAAGGGGGCGGGAAAAAGGCTCTCCCAACCTTTTTTTTAATCTAATGCAAAAAAAAAATTCAAAAAGAAGAGCCAAGGACAATGGCTACAAAAACAAAAGCCACACAGGCCGAAACAAAAGATTTCAGCCAGGAGGCAAATAAAATGAAAAAAGCAATAATAGTTGGTTTGTTGGCAGTTATTGCCATTGGAATGGTTGCGGTTGCTGGAGGCATGCTAGGCAATGGGAGTACAGGCACTGGCTTGTTTGCGATTGCCGAAGGCACATCAGACCACGAACATGACGACGAACACGACCATTCAGTTGAAATAGAGGGCAAAGACCTGAAATTGTTAACAGTGCAAGAGGTAGCCTATTTGTGGGAAATAGATTCGGAAATTCTTTTGTCAAGGATGACAGCCGAATTTGACCTAAAAGAAAGCTACACTGTCCACAGTGTTTTGGAAGACATCAGGGCAGAATATGCGTTCTCACCAGCACTTATCAAAGACATGGCAGAAGAGATTAAAGAGCAAGGGGCACAAAATGAATAGAGTAAAATTAAATTACTGGATTGATGTTGGGCTGGCGGCATCTTTTTTTACTTGTTTTATTACCGGCTTGGTTAAGTGGCCTGGATTAATAAAGATCATAGGAGTTCCGACCTACAAGACTTTGCATGTAAGTGGCATTTCCCTGGTGCATGATTGGAGCGGCATAATAATGGGGGCACTTATTTTGGTTCATTTGGCTTTGCATTGGAAGTGGATTGTTGGCGTTACCAAAAGCATGTTTAGGAAAGCCAAAAAGCATTAATTTAAAATATATAATCTCTATACGTCTCTGTAGGCAAT
>JAFCCG010000008.1 GCA_017610335.1 Chloroflexota bacterium
ATTACAAAGGGTTGCAATTGCAGGATGTCTTTCACAGGAAGCAGACATAATCCTAATGGATGAACCATCAGCACATCTGGATGTAGAGCAGAGGCTTAATGCAACAAAGGCAATCAGAAGCATTGTAAACACGAGAAATGTTTCGGCTCTGATTATCGACCACGACCTTGTTTTTTTGGATTACTTATCTGACAGAATAATGTTCTTTGACGGAATTCCATCAAAAGAAGGAATTGCAAATATACCTACAGGAATGGAACAGGGAATGAATGACCTGCTGGGAAGCCTTGGCATTACTTTGAGAAGGGAAAAAAACGGAAGACCAAGAATAAACAAGCTTGGAAGCGTTCTTGACAGAGAACAAAAAGAAAAAGGAAATTATTATTACACGTGAACAAACACATTGCTTAGCGTTAGTAAATAGCCTCAGCAGGAGTTAACTTCATCATTGCTGTAGGTATCGTATGGTGTTAATGCCTTAAAATTAACGGTTTTTCTTCACCGGAAACCTGCTCTCCCGAATAGTTTATTAATGACTTTTTCCTTTGTATTGGCAGTAGGTAGTAATATGAGGTATAATAGGCAGAAGCTTTTGCTGCGGGTGGTTAAGGTCTTGTCTGGGAAAGGTATCTCTTCCAGGACCTATTTAGTGAAGGCTATGTTCCTTTTGAGGCAGAGGCTTGGCTTTGATGCAGTTGGCTATAATTTCTTTCCGTACAAATACGGGCCATTTTCCAATGTGATTTATGAGGACTTTGGGGCTTTGGAGAAAGAAGGTCTGTTTGATGAGGCAGATTTACGTTTAACTAGAAAAGGAAAAATATTTGTTGAAGCTCTGAATGAAAACGAAGAGGTTTCTTCTGAGTTGAATAGGATCCTTTCTGATTTTCCCAGCACTTTTAAAATTAGGACTTTTGTTTATGCCAATTACCCAGAGTTTACTATTCGCAGTACTTCCTTGAAAAAAAAGCCAGTGAAAGAACGTGGCATTTGTTCGATTGGTTATGAGGGCAAAACCATTGACTCTTTTTTGAATGAGTTAACCCAGCATAATGTTTCTTTGCTTGTTGATGTTAGGCGGAATGCGTTTAGCATGAAGAAAGGCTTTTCCAAGAACCAGTTAAATTACTATTTGGAAAAGGCTGGAATTGGTTACGTGCATTTTCCCGAGCTTGGCATCGAATCCAAAAAAAGAAAAGACTTGGATTCTGTGGCTGACTATAAGAAATTGTTTAAGGAGTATAGAAAAACCTTGCCTGCTAAAAAGGAAAAAATTGAAAAGCTTAAGAAATTAGGAAAAAATGCTAAGGTTTCTTTGATGTGTTTTGAAGCTGACAAGAATTTTTGCCATCGCGGAGTCTTAAGCGACTTTTTAGGGGACGAGGTTGTTCACATTTGAAGGAAAAAATTCTCATTCTGACAAAGACATACCCAAACCTTAGCAGGAAATATGTTGAAACAGTCTGCACTGCAGGCGTTACTGGCAAAGGAGAGTGGAGACGGCTTTACCCGGTTCCTTTTAGGAAACTTCCTTTCAACCAGCGTTTCAAAAAGTTTGACTGGATAGAAGCCGATACCATGAAAAACACTAAAGAAAAGCTGAAGCGAAAAGAATCCTATAAGGTTAATGCTGATTCCATCAGAGTCTTGGGCAATGTTGGAACTGGTGCAAGCCGTGACTGGAAGGAAAGGAACAAGCTTTTGCTGCCTCTTGCAAACAAGTCTCTTGAGGAACTGGAAGGATTAAAGAAAACCATGAAGGTTTCTCTTGGTATGGTTAAGCCTGCCGAGTTGATGGATTTTACTTTGACTCCCATAGATGAGTGTCGCGGCTGGGAAAAGGATTTGATTGAAGGCTCACAAAAAACTCTTTCTGGAATTTACAAGTCTCCCTTGGATAAAATCCCCTGGAAATTTTCCTATGTATTCAAATGTAATGACTCTGGTTGTTCAGGTCATTCCATAATGTGTGAGGACTGGGAGCTGTTAGAATCGTGGCGTTCCTGGAAGAACAAGTACAAGACAGACCAACTATTGTGGCAAAAACTCAAACAGAAATACTTTGACTGGATGAAAAAGAGAAACCTGCACTTTATTGTCGGTACCGAATCCAGATACAACAAATTCCTAATAATTGGCCTCTACTACCCGCCAAAACAATAGGCACACAATGTTTTACTTTTTTCTCTTCAACCAGAAATCAACAAGCTTGTTTATTATGTCGCCGTAAACTTACTATAAACACCCTAGGATACTATAGTTGTTAACCTTATCATTGCCTGCAGAAAAACAATTTAAAGCAATTGCTTGCTTTAGTATTATATCATGAGAATATTAAAGATTGACAAAAAAGAAAATTTTTTACATCTTGTTCCAGAAATAGAGGACGATTTGTGGCATCTTGAAAGAATAATAGAAAAACACGACCTTGTTTCAGGTTTAAGTGACAGAAAAATAAAACCAAAAGAAGCAGGAGAAAAACCAATAAGGGTAAAGATGTTTATCGAACTTGACGTTGACAATGTTGAATTTCATAGATTTTTGGGACAGCTTAGAGTAAGCGGAATCATTAAGAGTGGAAAACCTGCAGAGTTTTTGGAAATGGGAGCACAGCATTCGCTTGAAATATGCATTGGAAAGGACGTGAAAATAAAAAAGCAGGCTTTGAAAAAATTCCAAATTGAAAGAATAAAAAAAGCAGCAGAATCGACAAAAAAAGGAAAGATTTTGCTGGTAGTGCTTGATGATGAACAGGCAAACATTGCAATTTTAAGAGAATTTGAACTTGATGAAAAAGCTTCTTTGAAAAGTGGCAAATCAGGAAAGCAATTCAAAGGAAAAGACACGAGCGGAAAATATTTTACAGAAATTCTTGAAAAGATTATTGAAATAAAGCCGGAAAAGGCAATTATTGCAGGACCAGGGTTTACAAAAGAAGAATTTCAAAAGTTTTTAGAAGAAAAAGGAAAACCAAAAGAAATGCAGTTCTTTTTTATGGCAACAAACAGTATAGGAAAAACAGGACTGCAGGAATTGCTTAAAGGAAATGCCTTGGAAAAGATTGCGCAGGAAATGCAGCTTGTAAAAGAAACAGGTCTTGTTGAAAAGATTTTGGCTGAACTTGGAAAAAACTCTGGCTTGGTTGAATATGGCCCAAAAGAAGTTGAAAAGGCTATTGAAGCAGGTGCAGTGCAAATGCTGGTTGTTGCAGACAAGTTTTTGCTCGAAAAACGGGAAGAAGCTGAAAAAATGATGCAAAAAGCAGAGAAAACAGGCTCTGAAGTACATTTAATAAATGCAGAACATGAAGCAGGAAAGCAGTTACAAAACCTTGGAGGCATTGCAGCAATCTTAAGATACAAGATTACCTGAACTGTTTTTAATTATATTCAGCCCTTTTTCAATTGGTGAGTTTTTGGAAGAAAAAAAAGAAGAATGTGGTATAGCAGCAGTTTCCCTGCCAAAAAACATGAAAAACCCGCCAATAGGGGGTGCTGCATACTATTTGTATAAAATGCTGTTGCAACAACAGCACCGTGGCCAAAACAGTGCAGGAATTACAACTTACAGGAAACAAAGAATGCAAATAATTGACACCTACAAAGAACTCGGAATAGTAAACAAGGTTTTCAGAAGCTACGATATGAAAAAAAACAAATCAATTTTGGAGCATTATTCAGGAACAAAAGGAATAGGACATGTAAGGTATGCTACAAGCGGAAGTGACAAGGCAGGAAATGCACAGCCTTTTGAAAGGCATCATGGAAGGCTTTGGAAATGGTTCAGCTTTGTATACAACGGGCATATAGCAAACTTTTCCGAATTAAAAAAAGAACTCAGGTCTGCAAGCTATCATTTGGTGCACAATACAGACACAGAACTTGTAATGCACTATATCTCAAAACTGCTCGCAGGAAACAAAAAACCAGACCTTGCCAATCTTTTTGGAGAACTTAGTGAAACTTTTGACGGAGCATACAATATTTCATATATTAATGCTGAAGGGCTACTGGCGGTTGTAAGAGACCCTTTAGGAATAAGACCAGCGTGTTACAATTACAATAATGGATTTTTCATAGCAGCAAGCGAATCATGCGCTCTCACAAGTTATGAAATTGAAGATATAAAAAATATTAAACCAGGCGAAATAGTAATTATCGAAAACGATTCTGTTGAAGTAAAAAGATTTGCAAAAAAGAAAAAGGCTGCGCACTGCATGTTTGAATGGGTTTATTTTTCAAATCCTGCCTCAGTACTTGACAATGCAAGTGTTTATGAAACAAGATGGAAGCTTGGGGAAAAGCTTGCAAGAAATGAAACAATGGATATCAAAGACAAAGACTTTGTGGTTGTTGCCGTGCCTGATACTGCAAAACCTGCAGCAGCAGGTTATGCTAACAAAACAGGGTTGCCGTCAATGGAAGGCCTTATAAGAAACAGGTATGTTGGCCGAACATTTATTGAAAGCGGGAACAGGCTTGAAATTGCAAGGGAAAAATACAATGTTAACAAGTCTGTTATTGAAGGAAAAAAAGTGATATTGGTTGATGACAGCATTGTAAGAGGGACAACTGGAAAGGCCTTTATTGAAATGCTTAGAAAAAGGGGCAAGCCAAAAGAAATTCATATGAGGGTAAGCTGTCCCCCGATAAAGTATCCTTGCTATTACGGAACAGATATGTCAACATTGCATGAGCTTGCAGCACCAAAGCATATGTCATTGGATGAAGTACAGGCGATAGGAATTGATGTTTCAGACAAGGTTATTGAAAAGATTGGCAAAGAAATGGGATTAGACAGCCTTGCATACCAAAAAATTGAAGGAGTCAAAAAATCAATTAATTTGCCTGAAGAAAGCGACGGGCTTTGCATGGCATGCCTTACAGGAAAATACCCGACAGAATGCGGGAAAAAACTGTTCTGCAAGGCATTGCAGGAATTTGTAAAAAATCCAAAAAAAAAGCACAAGAGAATTGTTTAATCAATCCCTGGCTTAGCGAAAAAAATAAAGATACAAAATCAGCTGATTGCTTTTTAATGATTTTTGAATTGTTTTTTTATTATTGAGCTAATTTTTTGGAGTTAGTGAATAGCTTTGAGCGAAATTAAGGAAAACTGCGGAGTTTTCGGAATTTACAGCAATGGCGATGTTGTTAAACGAATTCATTTAGCACTTCATTTTTTACAACACCGTGGTCAACAATACTGCGGAATAGCCACAAGCAACAAAAACAAGATAATAATTCAAAGCCATAAAGGAAGTGTTGACCCAACATTTACAAGAGAAGATTTTGAAACTTTGCAAGGAAATTTTGGAATAGGGCATGTAAGTCTGAATGACAGGCAGCCAATGACACTCCATAGCAAACTTGGTGATTTTGCAATATGCTTTAATGGAAACATTGCAAATGCAGGCGATTTAATACCACAGTTTAAAAAAAGAGGCTACAGTTTTTGGCTTGACAGTCAGGTTGAACTCCTTGCAAAAATTATTGCACAGGAAGAAAGCTTTGTTGAAGGAATTGAAGCAATAAATAAGACTATTGAAGGAAGCTACTGTATTCTGATTCTTACACCTGACGGAATTTTTGCAGCAAGAGACAAATTTGGATTTAAACCGCTTATTCTGGGAAACAATGGAAAAGATTATGCCGTTGCATCAGAAAGCAGGGCTTTACAGAATTTGGATATGGAAATTGAAAGAGATGTAAAACCAGGCGAAATTGTTTTTATTGACGGAACAGGCTTTAAGACATTAAAGCATTTGCCAGAAAAAAGAACCGCACACTGTGCATTTGAATGGGCATATACAGCAAGCGTTGATTCAGTAATTGACGGAGTTTCAGTTGACAAAGCAAGAAACAATATGGGGGCAATGCTTGCAAGAAAAGACAAGGGAAAACTTGAAGCAGATATTGTTGCACCTGTTCCAAACAGCGGAATAGGACATGCTGAAGGATATCATTTGGAAAGCGGTATTCCGTTGAAAAGCGTCTTTTTGCTTGACAGGTACGGTGACAGAAGCTATACTCAGGCAACACAAGGAGAACGGGATAGCATGGCAAAGAAAAAATTAAGCGTTTTAAGAGAAGCTGTTAAAGGAAAAAGAATTGTAATATGTGATGACAGTATTGTAAGAGGAACACAAATTAGAGAAAAAGTAAAGGAATTGAAAAAAGCAGGTGCAAAAGAAGTTCATGTCAGAATTGCGGTTCCACCGTTAATGCACCCTTGTAGATATGGAATTGCAACAAAAGACTATGACGAATTAATTGCAAGAAAAATGTCTGTTGAAGGAATATGCAAATATATTGAAGCAGACAGCCTGCGTTATAATACATTGAAAGATCTGTTTGAAGCAATTGGAAAGGGACCGAATGAAATGTGCCTTTATTGCTGGGATGGCAAGACAGTAGAAGAAAAACAAAAAAAGATTACAGAACCAGTTAATAGAGCCTGAATTCAAACAAATTAATTGACCCTAATTCAAACCAGTTAATCAACCCTGAATTCGAGCCATTTTATTCTTTTATTTTCAACAAGTTGCTTTATTTGTTTCTGTCTTTGATTAAGCTGACTTGAAGCTGTTTTGAATTCACAGAACACTATTTCGTTTTCGTCAAATAAAACCCCGTCAATTGGATTACCAAGAAAACGAAATTGCTGCGGGTTATATGGAAAAGATTCAATAAAAGGAATAAATTGCTCAGTAAGCTGACCATATTTTACTGCCTGACTTCTTTTTTTAAAACGCAAATCCTCAATAGTTTGCCTTAGAGAAAAAACTTTTTTAATTAAGAAAATTAGAATGAGAAATAAAACAATTGAAATGCCCAATAAAAAAAATTCAAACATATAAAGCCACTATATAGAATTGCGAATTAAAAAACGCTTAAAAGTACTGAGGACAAGCCTGCCCTGAGTCACCTTTTGAAAGAATAACAAGTTTGAATTTTTTGCCGGATTCTCTTAAAGCAGCAAGCAATGCTATATGCTCTTTTCCACTTCCACTAATTAACGAAACACATATTTCATCCATATCAGGAAGCTTTTCCTTAATTGTGTCTTTTAAAATTCCAAAACCAACTCTGTTATTTACCAATATCCAGTCAAGTTCTTTTTTAGGAACAGGCTTTCCATCAGATCCATCTTTTTTAAACGGTGAAAAATTTTCTTGGCCCCATTCATTTCCAACAAGCAGAATTTTATCCCATTCTTCTTCAGTAATAAGTCTTGCAATATGACCCCATGTTCCTTTTCCAATTCCTAAAACAGCTAAAAGCGCTCTTGTCATTCAGTTTCCTTCTTTAAAAAATCCAATATATAATATATATTAGATTCTGGAAAAAGCTTTTAAAAGAAGACGATTATGCCTTGAAGAATTTGCTTACTTTTTTATATGCTGAAAAAAGTTTTTTTCCATCATTGGTTATTACATAAAAATCTTTTGAATCAAGCTTTACACTTGCAATTACCTTGTGTTCAATTAATTTTTTCAGAGAACACCTTATCTTTTGCTCACTTGTTTCTGGAAAAAGCTTTTTCAAACCAACCATACTTTTGCTTCCTAAACCTACTTTTTCCAGAACCTCTAAAGAAAAAGAGTCCTTACTTAGTTTGAAAAAATACGGATTTCGCTCAAGGAAAAGAATCCAATTATCTTCAGGCCCCATAAGTAAAACAATAAGTTCAAGGTTGTTTAAATGGTTTTTGATACAAAAGAACCGTCAGGCTTAAAGCCCTGAGAATAATAATAAGGTTTTACTCCAAGCCCGCTTATTACCAAAAGCTTTTTTGCATCAAAATCAAAAGAAATTTCTTCAGCTTTTCTTAACAGAGATTTTCCAAAACCCTTGTGCTGTAAGGCCTGTTCTTTTCTTTCATGCAAAGATAAAGGTAAACCAAAAACACGAAGTTCCCTTAGAAGACTGGTATCAGACCTTATTTCTTCCATAAAAGGATTTGCAGGCAGTCTAAGTCTTGCAAAACCAAACAAACACTGCCTTTTTTTGTCCTCCAAAGAAATAAAAAATTCTTTTCCATTGCTTGCATTATATTTTTCAACAAACATTTGGGCATCACTTGCATAAAGTCCTTTGCGTGAAAGAAGTCCAAGCTGCCTAAGATTGCTTTTCTTTACACCTGCTGCAATAAGCTGTGCAGGAATATCACGCTGGATGCGCATTATCCTAGTCCACCTTGGCACAAAACTTTTTGTATAAGAAAGTAGCTTTACAGCATTTTCTGTTGAAAAGGATTCATATTTTCCCTGCTTCCACAAAGAGTAAAGCTTTGTCCCCTCAATCACAAGACAGGGATATATTTTAAGATTGTCAGGCATAAAATCAGGATTTTTGAAAAGTTCCTTTAATGCTTTTTTATCCTCCGAAAATGAAACAGAGGGAAGACCAGGCATGTAATGATATGTGACCTTAAAACAGGAATCCTTCAAAAGTTCTGTTGCATTTACAACATCTGCAACACTATGCCCTCGTTTTATTTTTTTATAGGCTTTATCATAAATTGTTTGAACACCAAGTTCACACCTGGTTCCACCAAACCTGAGCATTTGCCCAATTTCCTTTTTTCCGCAAAAATCAGGTCTTGTTTCAAAAGTAATTCCTGCAATTCTTGTTTTGCTTTTCTCAGCCAGTTTTTTTGCAGCCTCAATTGTTTTTGCCTTTGAATTGCACAGGGCATTAATTGAAGAAAGCAAAAACTTTTCCTGATAAGCTTTTGTCTGACTTAAAAAAGTTCCACCCATTACAATTAATTCAATCTTACCAGTATTATGCCCTGCTTCTCTAAGCTGACATATTCTGTTTTCAATCTGTTTTTTTGGATCAAAACCCATTGCAACCGCTCTCATTGTTGCAGGCTCTTTCCCAGTATAGCTTTTAGGCGTTTTTTTCCCTGGCAAAAGACTCCCAGGACAATAAATGCATTCACCAGGACAGTTATGAGGCTTTGACATTATTGCAACAACAGTTATTCCACTCAGACTCCTTGTGGGCTTTACTTTAAGCAGATTTAGTAAAACATCAGTTCTCTTTTTTGCAAAAGAAAGAATTGTTGCATTTGACGGCATATTAGAAAGTTTATACTTTGAACAAAGCGCAATCTTTACTTCATTCAACAGGTCTCTTGAAACAATTTTTCCTGATTCAATCAGAGAAATTAAATCAAGCGAATAGGCTTTTGTCTTATCCAAAAGGAATCACACAAATAAATTAAAAAAAGCTAAGCAGGCTACTGATTAAATAATACGGAAGCATCCCGGGAGAGAAAAAAGGAAAGCCAGCTGCAGGAGCCCTAAACATGCCGACAAGATTAGGCTTTACATCAAGCTTTGCAGGAAAGATGATACTTTGTCCATTCAAAGCCGAATAAACTTCAAAGGAAAAAATTTTTTCACCATAAGAATAAGGCATTACTTCAAGTTGAATCTGCCCTGTTTCAAGAGGCCCTATTTCAATTGTTTTCCCTGAAAACCAATAATAAGGCAAAATGCTTTCAACTATAATCAAATGAGAAGCAATTGAATCATTGTTAATTGTTAAAACAAATTCAGCCGGCTGACCAAGAGTTGCATCAATTGTAAGACTTTCAAAAGAAATATCAAGCAAACTTTCGTTGACAGAAACTGAACCATAAAAGGATTCATTTAAACTTGGAATTGAATCATTTGCAAGAATAAACGTTATGCGCTGTGTGCTTATTTCCGCATCTGGCGAAACAGAAATCAAAGCAATTAATGTTTTATCTGTTTCAACCGTTTCAGACTCCCAACCTGCAGGCAAACCTTCAACCCCAATGGTTACCCAGTCACTGCCTAAATCGCTTTTTTTCTTCACGACAACTTTTAGAATTTCGCCCATTGCAATTTTTCCAAAGGAAATTTTACCACCATCAGAAAGTTTGGTATCAACAGGTTCTACAATAGATATTGCAGCAAAAGCCTGACTAGCAAGCATCAGAAAGCAAAATATTACAAGCAATTTTTTAAACAATTACAACCCCTATAATATTATACTCTTAACAAAATTAAAAAGGTATCTGAAATGAAAATACTTGCTATTGGAGATATCCACGGTTCTGTAGCCAAAGTACAAAAGATAGTAGAACTTATACATAACAAGAATGTTGATTTAATACTAATAACTGGAGATTTAACAGAATTCGGAGACGTAAGGGAAGCAGAAGAAGTGCTAAATTCACTTAAAGGTTTTAAAATTTTGGCTGTTCCAGGAAATATGGATAGCGAGGCTGTTTTACAGTTACTTGAAAAAAAAGGAATTTCATTGCATGGCAAAAAAGAAAAAATCAGCAAATATACTTTCATCGGATTTGGGGGCGGACTTGAAGACAATGCAGGCAATTTTCTTTCAAACGAAAAAAAAATAAAAAAAACATTGCGTGAATTAATGCAAGGAGAAAAAAATATTATATTGCTTACACATTTGCCACCATTTAACACAAGCATTGATAAATCAAGCAATGGAATGTCAATTGGAAGCAAAGCAGTAAAAGAAATTTTGGAAAAAACGCAGCCGATTGTTCACCTCTGCGGACATGCCCACAGTTCTTTTGGTGAAGAAAAAATCGGAAAAATAATTAGCATCAATATCGGAGCAGTGAAAGAAGGCAGGACAGTATTACTTGAATTGGGAGAGGAATTAAAATGGAAAGAACTATTGATTTAAATAAAAAAAATTACATCTGCATTGAGCGTTTTGCAATGGTTAAGGCAATGCACAAAAAAAGTCTGGAAAAGGCAATTGCAGAAAAAAAAGCTGACTTGCAGATTATTTCATTATGCAGGTTTGTTTCAAAGACAAAGAATTTTTTCACAAGCAGTAGTTGTGCAGGAAGAATAATTTTACTACAACTTCCAAAAGGCGAAAACAAAAGAGATGCATGCTTTCACAGAAAATGGCATCGTATTGTAAAAGAAAAAGAGCTATGGGACGGAATTGATGCAGAAACCAAAGGCGAACTTTGGTTCAAACTAGACCCATTTATTTTTCACGTTGGAGCAAATAGTTTAGAAAATGCAAAAAAGGTTTTGACTGCAATGACAAAAGCCGGAGTGAAAAGAGGCGGAATAATTGTTGCAAAGCCAGGAAAGTTTTTGATTGAATTGCAGGGAAGTCAGGGAATTGCATTTCCGGTAAAAAAAGAAAAAAAGGTTTTGGTTGAAAAAGGATATATGAGATACATTCTTGAACGAGCAAACGAAAAACTTGAAAAAAATTATACATTACTTAAAAGACTTGAAAAGGAATTTAAAAAAGAATTGAAATAAATTGGAAAAAATTGAAATGCTTTAGAAAAGAATTGAAACGACCAAAATACAACGTTCTTTTTTCAATCAGGGTTCACGAAAGAAATCAGCAACCTTTTTAAGAATTATTTCAGGATTAAAATAATACTGTTGTATTAGTGCTTCAACCAAACTTCTTTCCCTGATTCCTCTTCCAACCATATATTGCAGAATTTTTTTTCTTATCTGAATTTCTCTCTTTAATTCATTTTTGCTCATCCCAACTGCTGTTGCAAGCTTTTCAATCAATGAACTTGGCACCTTTGTCCGATTGGTTTTGCCTATTTTTTCATCAAGTTCAAAAACATTATTCAAAAGCACTGTTTCATCCATTCGGCCTATTTCGGCAACCTGTTTTATATTCCTTAAAATGCCTATGTCCTTGTTGTAACGCCTTTGCATTACAATTACCATATCAAGCAATGGAATCATTTGTTCAGGAACATCCATTGGAGCATTTTTAAGCCTTAGAATCATTTCCCTTGCACTATTACTGTGCAAAGTTCCCAAAATTCCCCTGTGACCGGTATCCATTGCAACAAAAAGAGTTTGAGATTCGACACTCCTTACCTCCCCTACAATTATCCTGTCAGGCCTCATCCTCAAAGTATTTTTAAGCAAATCATCCATTGACACAGCAAGCACGTCTTTGATTTTTGGTTTGGTTTCCAGCTGAATCCAATTTTCCCTTGCACCCAAATCAAGTTCAATAGTGTCCTCAATTGAAATTATTCGCTCTTCAAAAGGAATAAACGAAATCAGAACATTCATAAGAGTTGTTTTTCCTGAACCGGTTCCGCCAGTAATTATTGTGTTCATTGGATGCATCCCTATTCCCTGAATCATTGCCCAAAGAAATGCCGCAAGCTCTGCATCAAGAGTATTGTTTGAAATAAGATCAATTATTGAAATTGGAATAGAACTAAATTTTCTTATAGTAAGAGTATGACCAAAAGGACTTATGTAATTGAAAGTGGCATTTGCCCTGCTCCCATCAGGAAGTCTTGCGTCAAGCAAAGGATGCAATTCATTAAACTGCCGGCCTACTGTTGCAGAAATTCTTTTAATTAAATTAAACACTCCGCTTTTTTCAGTTACCAAAATGTTTGTTTTACAATTCCCATATTTTCTGTGAAAAACAAAAACATTCCTGTTAAAGCCATTTATCATTATTTCTTCAAGCTGAGGGTCAAGCATTAAAGAACTTAGGTCACCATAGCCAATGGTTGAATTCAAAACATGTTTTAAGAAATCCTGCTTGTGTTCAATACCAAGTACTTCAGTTATTGGCAAAAGATTAAGTTTGAGAATTTCCAACTGTTTTGCATTTGGTAAAAGGCCTGTAAGAGAATTGATATCGATAAACTGCACAACACCACTTCTAAACTGATCAATTATAGATGCGTTCTTTGAGCCAATTTCTGAAAGAATTGAATTTAAGGAAGAAGCCCTTAGGATTATTTTTATTAAAATTCTTGCTTTTCGCAATTCCTCGGCGTCAAGAATTGACGGATTGATTTCATAAAGATTATAGGGAAATCCTTCGAAAATTTTTGCGCCATGTTCGTTTTCAAACAATGCACCTTTTACTGAAACAATCTTAACCATATAGAATAGTAGTATATAAAACAAATTCATATATAATAGTATTACCAAAATAATCTGGCGTTAAATATGCACAACAAAAAGCTTCTCGAATATGTTCTAAAAAAAATCACACCGGGCAAACAGGAAAGAAAAAAACAGGAAAAGCTTGCTGAAAAAATAATTGAAAATATAAAAAAAACAAGCGGAAGCCATGTTGACGTAATGCTATGTGGCTCCAATGCAAGAGACACGCATTTGAAGGGAGATAATGATTTAGACATTTTTGTGCTGTTTCCTGAAAAGCTTGAAAGACAGGAATTTGAAAAGGAAGGATTAAGAATTGGGAAAAAGGTTTTTCGTGGGCACAAATGGGAAAAAGCGTTTTCAGAACACCCTTACATTAAGGGAAAGATTGAAGGATTTGATGTTGAAATAGTTCCAAGCTATAAAGTAAGCAAAGGAGAATTAAAACAAAGTGCTGTGGACAGAAGCCCTTTCCATAATATTTTTTTGAAAAAAAAACTTGTTGGAAAAAAGAAGGGAGAAGCAAGACTTTTAAGACAATTTTTGAAAGGAATTAAATGTTACGGGGCAGATACAAAAGCAAGCTCTGTACCAGGCTATGTTGTAGAGCTTTTAATACTGGAATATGGTTCTTTTGAAAAAACAGTAAAAGCAATCAGTGAATGGAAACAGGGACAAACAATTGATTTGGGCAAGTATTGGAAAAAAATAGAAGCAAGAAAACTGTTTCCAACAGCACCATTAATTATTATTGACCCGGTTGACAAAAACAGAAATGTTGCCGCGGCCCTTTCAATAAATCAGTTCAGCAGAATGATTGTAGCAAGCAAAGCTTTTTTGATTAAACCAAGCAAAAGCTTTTTCTTTGGCAAAAAAGAAAAGGCATGGACTGTAAAACGGCTTAATGCAATGCTGCAAAAAAAAGAACTAGTTGCAATAAAGCTTGGCTTTCCAAAAAAGGCATTGGCTGATATAGTATGGGGACAGATTCAAAGATTTGCAAGAAAAATTGAAAAGCAACTTGGATTAAACGGATTTAAGGTCGTAAGAAGTGAAGCCTGGACAGATGAAAAAGAAGCAATAGTAATAGTATTTGAAATTGAATCAAGAATTTTGCAAAAAAGCATGGTAAAGCAAGGGCCTTTTGTAACAGATGAAAAAAACAGCAAAGCATTTTTGAACGCACATCCAAAAGTAATTGCAGGACCAAGAATTGAATCAGGAAGATGGATTATAGAAATTGCAAGAAAATATACAAATATTGAAAAATTCCTGAGAGATTTTTTGAAGAAAGAAAAAAGGGTTGAAAAAGGCGCATTGAAAAAAGCAATGAATAAAAAGTGCAGAATTTTACAAGAAGACAATCTTGTCAACCTTTACAAAAAAAACAAAGAGTTTGCAGAATTTCTTACAACTTATTTGAAAGGAGAAGAAGACTTTTTGGGGTACTGAATTCAAAGCAACTTAAAAAATTTCTCTCTTGAAATTTTTAACTCCCTCTTAATTATCTGATTCAACAAGCCAACCTTTATTGGTTTGTTCTTGTGAAATGGAATAACAACAGTTCTTCCATCAGAGTGTTCAAATGATATATGGCTTCCTTTTTGTCTTGCTTTTTTAAAACCAAATTTTAAAATAATCTTTACAAGCTTCTGTGAACTAATTGACTTCAACTTAGGCATGGACAACAATCTCTTCCATGGCAACAAAATTAGACTTGATTTTTTTCTTTTGCACTGCTACTGTTTCCAAATACAATTCAATGGCCTCTTTGATGTTCTCTTTGGTTTCATTTAGAGTATCACCCTGAGAATAACAACCAGGCAAAGCAGGAACAGAGGCAATAAAGCCGCTGTCTTCGTCCTTTTCAAAAAGAACCTCAAACTTTTTTTCCAAAAAAAAACACCTCTAATAAAATATACACAGACCATTATAAAAATTATTCTGTATCAAATTTTTTCCTCTGTCAAAACCTTTATTCCGTTTTTTTCAATCAAATCCGCTGTAATTCCTTTGCCTTTTATAAGCTTGCCGGTGAAACTACCGTCAAAGACCTTTCCAAAGCCACAACTAGGACTCTTGGTTTTAAGAATTGCTTCCTTTGCCCCAACAAGCTTTGCAATTCTCAAAATCTTTTCTGCACCAGCCAGCACTTGCTTTGTTACATCAATACCAGACATAGTCAAAACCATGCCATTGCAAAGCTCCATTGTTTCCCTTGGAATTGAAAAACCAGCAAGCAATTCAGGACAAACAGGAATTGCCTTACCTTCTTTTACAAGAGCAACTGCCTTTTCGTTTGCACTGTTTTTGGCATCGTGACGGCAATTTATTCCTGCAAGGCAGGCACTAACAAGTTTCATCTTTTGTCAAATTCGCCTGATTGTCTTGTAGAGCCAGATGGTGTCATCAAATTTTCCGTTTTTTAGCATTGAGCCCTTTTGAAGCCTTCCGCACTCTTTGAAACCAAGCCTTTTGTGAAGCCTTGCACTTCTCCTGTTTTTTGCAAAATATCCCGACTCAATTATTTTATAATTTGTTTCCTTTTTTGCAAGCTCCAATATTCTTTTTCCAAGCCTTGAGCCAATACCAAGCCCGGTAAGATTTTCCTTGAGCATTATTCCAAATGTCCCAATATGCGCACCTGACTCATACTGATAGGGCTGAATGGAAGCATCCCCAACAAGCTTACTTTCAACCTCAACAAAGAGGACAAAACCATTTTTCTTCTTCATGTTGGACAAGGTCTTCTTTAACCACTCGCGTTCGCTTTTCAGTGTCTCCGTTTTCCTATGACCAAGATAGTCAGATTCATTCCTGACGCTGTTCACCAGCTTCAAAACAGCCTTCAAATCGCTTTTCTTTGGGTACCTGAATACAACTTCGATTTCCTTACCGTCCTTGACTTTGACAGAAAAGCTGTCAACGATTTTTCCTTGCTTGAAAGCCATACGGACCCGGAGGGATTCGAACCCCCATAGTTCGGTCCGAAGCCGAATGGTCTATCCATTAGCCTACGGGTCCTTATATAGACTATTGGGGTCTAATTCCTTATTTAATATTTGTTTTGGGAAAAACAACAAAATAACAGTAGCCTTTTTAAATAATCCCTTGAAGAATTATTTAAATCAGATAATTCTTTTTTTAGAATTTTTTTGAGGTAATTTATATGAAAATGTGTAGTACATGTAACAAAGAAGTTATGGATGATTTTGTTGAATTTAGGTGTCCGAATTGCGGAAAATCTCCAATTATAAGATGCTTTCACTGCAGAAAAACTGCAAAAATTTACAAATGCCCAGAATGCGGTTTTGAAGGACCATAAGTGAAAAAGGTGTTTTTTTTGGGAAAAACTGTTTTGATTTATAAGATTAATGCCAAAGACATGGAAACTCTGGATGAAACTCTTGAAGCACTGAAAGGCGTTAAAGTAGGTGAATTCAGAGATGCTAAAAGAATCCCTATTGGATTTGGCGCAGAATTCATAAAAGCGGCTTTTACTGTTCCGGAAAAAGACGACAAAGTAGTTGAAGAACTAACAAAAGAAATAAACGCCATTGAGCTTGTAGAAGACGCTGAAATGGTTGAAATGACACTGCTTTAAGGCACTTTTTTTGTAATAAAGCAAAATTGTTTTCTATATCATATTTAATTGTTTTTTGTACCTATAACTTTTAGAGGAGTGCAAGAATGATTGAAGGCATAAAGCTCAAAGGCTGGAAAACTCATTATGACAGTTCTTTTGAATTTGGAAAAGGAACAAACGTGTTAGTAGGACAAATGGGGTCGGGAAAAAGCAGTGTAATGGACGCGGTTTGTTTTGCATTATTTGGAACCTTTCCAAGCCTGCAAAGTAGACGTGTTTCCCTGGAAGAAGTTATAATGACCAAGCCTCACCAGGCAGAAGAAGCAAGTGTAGAACTTGCATTTTCTTATAATAAAAAAAGTTATAGGGTTGAACGAAAAATTAAAAAAAAAGGCAGTACTGAAGCAAAAATTTGGTGCGAAAAAAAGGTTTTGGCAGGACCAAAGCCAAGGGATGTCAATCAAGCGGTTGAAAAAGCGATTGAAATTAATTACAATTTATTCAGCAGAGCAGTATACAGTGAACAAAACGAAATAGATTCCTTTCTGCGACTAACACCAAGTGAAAGAAAAACAAAGTTTGACGAGTTATTAGATTTGCAACGATATGATGTTGTAAGAGGAAATGCAGTAACTGCTTCAAACAGGTTTAAGACAATAGCAAAAGAAAAAGCCGCAATTGTTAAAGAACAAAAAGATTCTTGGGACAAAAAAGGAGAGAAAGAACTTTTGAAAAGAATCGAAGAAAAAGAAAAGGAGAACAAAGAACTTGAAGACAAAGCAAAAGAAAAAGCACTTGAATCAGAAATGTTGACAAAAGAAAGCAAGGAATTGGAAGAAAAGGAAAAAGAATTTAGAAAAATTAAAGAAGAACTTAGTGGAAAAACTGCAGCAAAAGCAGAACTGGAAAAAACGATTAAAGAAACAAAAAAAGAGGCCGGGAAAAAAAGTTTGGATGAGATTAAAAAAGAGCAGGAAACCCTGGCGGAAGAAATTAGGAGATTGGGGAAAAAGATTTTGGAAGCAAAGGGAAAAGAAGAAGCGGAAGGGAAGAAAAAAGTTGAGTTTGGAAAAGAAGCGGCATTAAGCCAAAAAAAAGCAGAAGAACTCAATAAACATTTGGAAGAATTTAAGGAACTGGGAGCAGAATGCCCTACTTGCAGACAAAAGCTTGAAGTTAAGACAAGAGAACAGCTTGTGCAAGAAACAGAAGAAGGAATTAAAAAAGCTGCTTCAAAACTCGAAGAAGCATTGAAAAAAGAAGCAGAAGCAAATACGGTGATTGAAAAGCTAAAAAAGGAACTGGAAAAAGCAATGGCAGAAAAGGAAAAAACAAGAGAAGAAGAGATTAAACTTGAACAATTAAAAGAAGCAATTATTAAACTTGTAGAAAAAGAAACGCAAACGGAAAATGTTGCAAAAGAAATTTCCATTCTCGAAAAACGTTTTAAAGAAATTGACTTTAATGAAAAAGAGCTTTTAGAAAAAAGAAAAAAAGCAATTGAAACAAAAGCATTTGCAGAATCAGCAAAGAAAGAGATTAAAGCAAATTGTCAACTTGTAAAAGAAATGAAAACAGGAATTGAAAAAATTGAAAAAACAAAAAAGCAAATTGAAAAATGGGAAGAAAAAATAAAGATTCTTGAATCAAATTCTGAAAAAATGGGATTTTTTGTAAACAGTCTTATTGCAGCACAAGCCGAACTCAGAGAAACGCTTATTTCAACAATCAATGAAGCAATGCATGATATCTGGCAAAGAATTTATCCCTACAAGGATTATGTTTCGGCAAAAATGGATGTTGAAAAAGGAAGCTATGAATTAAAAGCAAAAGAAAAAGGCGGAAACTGGGTTAGAGTCGAAGGAATTTTAAGTGGGGGAGAAAGAAGTGCTGCGGCAATATGCATCAGGATTGCCTTTTCTTTAGTACTTACAAGAAATCTAAGCTGGCTTATTTTAGACGAGCCAACACACAATTTGGACAAAAACGCAGTCGAAACACTTGGAAAAATGATGCAATTGCATTTGCCTTCGATTGTAGAACAGGTTTTTGTAATAACCCACAATGATGAAATGAAAAAAGCAGCTTCGGCCTCACTTTATATTCTTGAAAGAGAAAAGG
The DNA here is from genome assembly GCA_017610335.1 of Chloroflexota bacterium. Lineage (GTDB taxonomy): Archaea > Iainarchaeota > Iainarchaeia > Iainarchaeales > JAFCCL01. The sequence goes on from JAFCCG010000008.1 coordinate 18,642, forward strand.
ATGAGGATGCTGCAACAAAACCTATTCTTGTACCGATTGAAGAGTGAACTACCACCTAACAAGTTGAGTGGCTTCCTGTTTCATTGACAAGACTTGCTTCGGGCTTATGCCGTCAGTAGAGGCTTCATCTCTTTCAGGCGTTAATTTGGGCTGTTCCAGCCCTATCTTACCTATTGTAAGAATATTTATTGAGGCGTTTATGTCCCTGTCTATTTTTAGACCACAATTGAGGCAATTATGTGTTCTTATTGCCAGCGTTTTTTTGACAATATCTCCACAACCACTGCACTTTTGTGATGTGTTTTTTGGATTCACTTTCACTACTTTTCCACCAGCACTTTCAGCCTTGAAAGAAAGTTTGTTTGTGAAATCACTCCAACTAACATCTGTTATTGCTCCTGCGAGGCAGTGGTTTTTTACCATTCCTCGCACATTTAAGTTTTCTAAATATATCGTTTCGTACTTTTCTATAAATTTTCTGCATAGTTTCCAACCAAAGTCATTTCGGACGTTGGCTACTTTTTCATCTACTATTGCCAGCCTTATTCTTGCTTTGTTTCTGTTGTTACTTCTTTTTGTTGTTTTGCTGAATTCTCTTGCCAGTGTTTTCCTTTTCTTTGCCATTCCTTTCATTGGTTTTGGATGGTCAAAAAACTCACCGTTACTTGTGGTAACAAAGTGGTTTAGTCCGAGGTCTATTCCGATTTCGCCTTTGCCGTGTTTTAATCTTTCCGTGGTTGGATTGGCACAGGATATTGTGATGAAGTATTTTCCGCTTTTGGCTTTTTTGATTGTAAGTGTTTTAGGGGTTCCTGTTATTGGCCTATGATATTTGGTGTTCAGCCAGCCTATTTTTGGAAAATAGGTTTTCTTGCCTATTTTTTCTGGGTTTACTATTTGTGGGAGAGTGATACTGGCGTATTTGCCATATTTTTTGAAGCGTGGAAAGCCCTTCTTTCCTTCCCCTCGTTTTACTCTTGCAAAGAAGTTTCTGTATGCTTTGTTTATTCTGTCTGCAACATTCTGGCTAACTTGGGAGTAGGCTTCTTTGTTTTTTCCTTTTGTTTTTTTAATAAGGTCAAAGCGCGTCAGGCTTGTTTTGTCTTTTTTGTAAGCGTCTTTCTTTAGTGAAAGCAATTCGTTATACAGTTGCCTGCTTTGTTCTATGTTTTCATCTATGGCTATCGCTTGAGATTTCGCAGGATATATTCGGTATTTGTAGGTTTTCATTTTTTCCTTAGCCCCAACATATTTTTTTGCTTACTGTATAATTTTACTTTTTTCCTTTTTTAAAGGCAAGGAAAGAGAGCAGGTTTCCGGTGATTTTTCCACTAGAAGGATTTCCGATAAAAAAAAGGTTCGTTCCCACCCCTTGTTCAAACAACCCCCCCCCCCGAACTCAAAAAAAGATTATTGGGGCAGGCATATAAGGTCACCCAGTTATTATGTTGAGACTGCTGGAAAAGTATCAGCAGAAACTATAAGAAAATACATTAACGGTGTTCGCAATTCAACCACCCGCTAAAACGAGTGGTCTTCTTGCAAATAGGTGATAAAAATGTTCAAATTAAAAAAAATAAGAATTAATTAGAAATTGTAATTATTCTTTTTGCCCATTCTTTGTTCTAGTAATAAAGCCTGCAATTCTGTTGCTATCAAACTGGCTTAATTCAAAATTGAGATTTTTCAAAACCTGCTTGTTTTTACTAAAATCTATGCCAAATTTTTCAGGGTATTCTTCAAGTAATATTTCGACCCTGCTTTTGATTGATTTTGAAACCGCCTTACCCAAATAAACACCTAGATTGCAATTTTTTCAACACTACCATCTGGAAATTTTCTCATTATAGCCAAAGGCAGTAACTTTTTTTCAAATTCTTCTTTAGCAAGATCATAAGCAGTAACACCTGGCATTGGTTTAACCAAAGGCGGAGCCTCAAAAGAAAGCTGTAATGCTCTTGCAGTTATAAGCCTTGCTCTTTCAAATCTTGTTATAGTAGCCATATGAATCAAAAAAAAAGATATTTGATTATAATAAACAGGGCACAAGAGGATTTAAAAATGTTCTCGTTATTATGGTTTTGCACTGTTTAAATTATTTAATAGGTCTTTTCTGTTTTAGGTATTTTTTAAAATCAAAAAAGTTTGCTTCCATAAAACGCGTTTGGCACTTTTCTTTAGCACATAAAGACATATACTGAGTGCACATTTTCTTTTCACCTAATGATTTAAGATACTGGCATTGTTGCCATTCAGGAATATTTTTTGACCTTTCAACCGCTTCCTTTTCCGCCTCACTCATTATTTCCATTTTTTTCTTAAGTTCTGACCTTGGTTCCATAACAAGTGAGTCTTTAACCTCGGTTGCAACAATTTTAGGATTTTGAATAACAGTAATAGCCTCAGATGGCATTTGCGCAGGTTTTACCAAAACAGGAGTGTTCTTTCTTGCGGCATAAACAAGATGATTCAAAGGCATATAGAGTTAATTAAAGCATTAACTACTTAAAAAGGATTTCGTTCGCCGCCACTGCCGGCGGGTCAGAGCAAGAGTGCAATCTTCAGGTGGGTTCGATGGCACGGCTTCGCATAAATTAAAAATTTAACGCCTCGGTCCACTCCATCTTACTCGAAAAATGGACTCAGGCTGACAATTATTTTGTTCTTACTAACAGCCCCCCTGTCAAAATTCACTACTTCTTTCTTGTTTTTGCTCTTGAATTTCTTAATTGTTTTGCGCTCTGTCTTCGTTTTTCAAAGAGAGACATCATTGCAGAAACCTCTCTGTCAAATCTCTTTCTATCCCCCGTAGTTCTGCCAGGTCGCCCTCTTTCTCTAGTTGCAGGACCAACCTCAAAACCAGTTGATACATTATAGACACAGTCTTTAAAATAGTTGGTCAGAAAGATTTCTAAACCAAAACCAACTCTTTTTCTATGCCCTCCTTTCTTTCTACCTCCTCTAAGCAAAATGTTCTGCAAATCACGTCTAATCATCAATGCCCTGAACGCTTCCATAAGAAAAGCTCTTTCCCCGTTTAAAACAAAAAATGAGTCCCTCGCTCCTTTTCGTTCTCCAACGACCATTTTGATTTCAGCAGAGTTTTTTCCATGCCGTCCCAACGGCTTTACAAGAGCGCGTAACCAAGTTTCGGAAACAGCTTTTAAGTCGGCATCTAGAATAACCATTACTTTTGCTTTTTCACTCCAACAAATTTTTAGACCCTCCCAAAACGCACGAGCCTTACCCCGGTTTTTCTTTAGATGAATTACTTGGTCGGCATATTTTTCTGCAATCTCGACAGTTAGTTTATCTGTACTGCCGTCGTTCACAACAATAACTTTTTTGATTAGATTCTTATGGCCTCGCTTAATTTTAGCTAGGTCTTGCAAGACCTTTTCAAGGGATTTTCCCTCATTGTAAGCAGGAATCAGAATGTGCAATTCTTTTGCTTCCATAATGAATTATAGGCAACTATTGATATTTAACCCTAAGTTTCAAAGAAAAATAATTTCAAAAAACCACTTTGAAGGAGTTAAATATCACAGCCTCAGTCCGCCCATCCTACTTGTTAGACCAAGGTTTATTTACAAGAATTCAATCAAACTTTGCTTGCTCTGATTAGGATTTCACCATTTTCTTCTTGGATGAAAACTTTTTCTTTCTCTTTTAAGTGCAGCTTTTTGACTATTTTTGCAGGGATTATTGCTGCAATGCTGTTTCCTACTTTAACAAGCCTTCTTTCTTCTGCCATTGCTTTCTGCATTGCTTCAATTTTTTCCATTATTTTCTGTGAATACCAGATTTCTTTGCATTTGCCACACTTAAAAGATTCAACCTTTATGCCGGGCTCCACCTCGTCAAGAATCTTGCGAAGTTTTCCTTTTTCGCACTTTGGGCACTTTTCTCCTTCTAACATAGTTTATTGCCTCACATTCCAGTAAGCGGTTATCACAAAACACTTTTCACCACGGTCTTTCCAAACCACAACAAGTTCGCCTTTCCTATATTTCTTCTTGCTTTTGAACTTGTTTGGCTTTTCATCCAGCTTCTTTTTCCCTGTTTCAATGCAATCAATTGCAAGCGTTGTATCAATCTCCTTATCCCTACTGTAATGCTTGCTGAAGAAAAACAAACGCTTCAAAACAACCGCCTAAAATATATATTAATACTAACTAATATAAACATATTGTAGCCTCAGTCCGCCCATCTTTTATCATTCCCGCTTTTACAGCAGCTCTGCGGTTTCAGCGTCTTTTTCTTCAAGCCCTTGTTCAAACTCAAGCCCTGCTTTTTCAAGACTTTTTTCATGCTTGCTTTCCGCGCTTTTTCTTTCCCTGACCTTAAAGAACAGGGGGTAGTGGGTTGCTTCTCCCACCAAAAGGGCTTCGCCAACCCTTAAGGAGGTAATCATGTCAATGCTTTTGCTGTCAAGGCCCTCTGAACTTTCCCCAATGTGTTTCAGGTCATAGGGGTTTGTTATTCTGAGAATAATATGGGTGCCACATTGTGATAATGTGGTTGTGTCAAGCTGCACAGGCCTTTGGGAAACAAGGCATAGCGAAGCGCCAAACTTTCTCCCCTCTCTTGCAATTGTTCTGATAATTGAACGGCTTATTGCTGTTTCAGATTTTGCCATTTGCGGCGCGAACTGGTGGGCTTCTTCCAAAACCATTAGAAAGGGCGGAATTCTATTGCTTCGCCTCTCATTGAAAATCCTTTGCGCAAAATAGCTTACAATCACCTGCTTTTTCTTTAGGTTTATTGTGTCACTTAAGTCAACAACAGTAAGCTGACCTGGCTTTATCAAATCAGGAATGCTTGGATTATCTATTTTGCCAAAAAGCCTTAGCTCGCGAAGCATGTCAAGCCATCCAATTAAAGGCCCTTTGCTGTTTTCCTTTATTGCCTTATCCCTTGCAACAGCATCCCTTAGGTCATTCAAATCAAACGGGCCCAAGCCATCTTTCATCTGCTTTTTCAGCTCGTTTAGAATGCGTCCCAAATCCCTTTTTTGCGGAGCGCTTAAACCAGGAACTATTCCGGCAACAACTCCAACGCTTAATTTTGGAACACCGATTTTTATATCTGATGCCTTTACAAGTCTTGTTTTTTTACTATAATCTTTTTTGCCTTTTTCGCTTGGCGGAATGGCAAAACAGCTGTATTCGCCGTGGGGGTCCAAAACTATTGTTGCAATGCGCCCTTGTTCTTTTGGCCTGTCCAAAAGCTCTTCAAGGAGAACAGAAACACTGTAAGATTTTCCAAAGCCAGACTGGGCAAGAAAACAAACATGTTTTTTTAAAAGCGAGGACATTCCAAGCTTTACTGGAAGGTTGTGATGGTCAACTTCTCCAAGCAATAATCCATTTTCATCAAAATTTAAAAAGCGTTCAAGGTTTTCTTTGGAAGCAAGCCTTATTCTTGTGCCAGGGCTTGGCGGAAATGTCACACGCTTAATTGTTTCGTTTTCAAAATAACCCAAAGGTCTTGTTTTTGCAACAAGATATTCCCATTCAGCTGTTGGAAACTGTTCAGACATTGCAGAACCGTTTTTTTCAAATTCTTTTACTGAATCTGCTCTTTCAAAATAACGATTTGTTTTTTGTACATCATTTACAAGAGCTATTAATGTTCCTTTGCCAAAATCCATTTCAACAAACTGACCTCGGTGAACCTTTCCGTTATTTACAACAAATTCAAGGCTTCCGGGAGAAGGGCCGTCCATGCTGCTTATTACTGTTCCAATGTTTTTCTCGTCCTTTGTCATAAAAATCACCTTTTCCCCCTTGCAAGATTTTTGGAAAAGACAACATTGCCACCGTAAAACTGTTTTATTGAGATGTTAAACCTTTTTTCCAGCTGCTTTAGTCTTTTAGTAGAAAGTCCTGTAGAAACTATACCTGTTCCACCAGGTTTCAAAACAGAAACTATTTGAAAAAAAGCTTTTTCAGGCAAAGGAGTATATATTGTCCCTCCAACAGTTGAGACAACCAAATGAAACTTGTTCTTGCCAAATGTATCAACAAGTTTCATTACGTTTACTTCTTTGTCTGGCCATCCAGTACCTCTTCTAACATCGGTTGTTGTTACATTTAATTTTTTACCAAATTCTGATTTTAAAAGTTCGTGTTTTAGACTGCTTCTTCCAGTTCCCTCATCCAAAACCTCAAGTTTTTCAGGGAATCTTTTAGAAAGCTTTTGAAGCACTGGTTTAAATTTTATATTATGCCAGGATTCTACATCAGCCAAACTGTCTATATCCAATGGCTCTTTAAAGCTCTTCCAATGATCATTTCTCGCTTTCCTTTCCTGCTCTGCAACCAGCTTCTTTTCCTCTAAGGAAACTTGCTCGAAGGACATGTTTTTGCGCCTTCTAAGCTGTTTTTGACTTATTTGCATTTTTCTTTTTTTTGGTTTCAAAAAAAATCACCTTTTCTTCTTCCTGCCAATGTTTTTTGTGAAAACGATCCCTACTCCAGTCAGTTGCTTTACAGTAATGTTGAATTTTTTTGCTAAATTCTCTAACTGCAAAGGAGTCTTGCTAAAAACAAGATTGGTTCCAACAACTCCAACACCACCTGGCTTTATAACTGAAACTATTTGATAAAGAGCTTTTTTAGACAAAGAAGAATATTCAGCTCCGCCCGCGGTGGAGAACACTAAATGAAATCTGTTTTTGCCAAACTTTTTAACCAAGCCCATTACTTTTACTTTTGTTGTCTTGCTAAAAAAACTGCTTCTTATATCTGTCTTGGTAACATTCAAATTTTTTCCGAAAGATTTACGCAAACCGGAAGCAAAACTGCTTTTCCCGGCACCTTCATCTAAAACCTCCAATGTCTCATCTTGAAAACGCAAAAACAGTTTTTCGATAATGGGTTTTATTTTTATGCCGTGAAATTGTTCAACTTCCTTTAGTGTTCTTCTGTCTGTTCTGCTAAAAGCACACTTTCCAAGGGAGCGGCTGTTCCAAAATGTTTTCTTTGCCGTTTCTTCCTGTTCAGCAACTGCCCTTTTTTCCGCAACAGAAAAATTTGTTAACGAAACATTCTTTCTTCCGCGTTTCTGTTTTTGCCTTATCTTTGCTTTTCTCTCCACAGCCCTCAAAAAAATCATTCTCCTTTCTTCTTCAATTCCTTTACAAACTTTTCGTTTCCCTTCAGTCCAATTCCCTGATAGCCGCACTTTCCGCATTTGTACTGGTCTCCGAGCTTGCCTCCAAGCAGCCAGCACATGTCGGTTGAGCCACAGGAAGAGCAGACAATGAATTCTTTTTCTTTCTCCAAACAAAATCACTTTTTCTTTTTGGTGTTTTTAGTAAAAACAATACTATTAACGCAATCCTCACCTCTGGACTCAAAAGACTTAAATGATTGGATATTGATATTAAACGTTTCAGCCAATTGACGAAGCCTTTCTTTTGGAATTCCAGTGGCTATTATTCCTACGCCTCGGGGTTTCAAAACAGAAACTATTTGAAAAAACGCCTTTTCTGGCACAGGGGAGCGCCATGCCCCACCACCAGTTGAAACCACCAAGTGAAATCGGTTCTCGCCAAATCTCTCGACCAAGTGTACCACATTAACTATTACATCTGGCTTCTTAGGCATTGGCCACATTATGCCTTTGCATATGTCTGTTGTAGTAACATGCAGGTCCTTGAAACGCCACAACAACCCCCTCTTCAAACTGCTTCTTCCAGCACCCTCATCCAAAACCTCAAGAGTTTGGTCAGGGAATTTCTTTCTTAATTCTTTAATTATTGGCTTGAACTTTATGCCATGAATACAATGCTGAATAGCATGTATATTACGCCCAATGGCGCCAAACCACTTTAGCCTTGTTCTAAAAAGTTTAGCTCTGCGTTCCTGCTCAGCCACGGACTTTTCTTCGCTTGCCGAAAGCTTGTGGAATAAAACCTTCTCCTTTTCCTTTTTATGCATTTCCCTCAAACCTCAAAATGGCCTGCTGTCCCTTCTAAGCCTTAATTTAAATCCCTTGTTCAATTTGTTTAAAATCTTGTCGTAAACTATTTCAATTTCCTGCGAGTGAAGCTTTGCATGCAGGTCGGCCTCGATTAAAATTGAGGGATAGGCATATTCTCTGTGCATGCAACTTTGAGCAAACACCATTGACGCAACTTTGGAAGCATGCTTTGAAATACTTTCGCCATTCTGATGCAGGAATTCAACACGCAAAGGTCTGTCAAAAGAAACAGGCTTTAAATAAAATGCTCTGACGCTTTTTGACCATTTTTCATCAAAATCCATCAGAATAGGGTGCTCTTTTGTGCTGGCAGTGTAATTGAAAGCAAAACTTCTTTCACCTGGCTTTAGCAAATAATCCAAAAGTATTGCGTCATAACAGCCTTCAAGCTGCCATGAAAGATTTTTCTGGTTTGAAAGAAGTTGTTCCTGCAAAATCTGCCTAAAACGCGAGCCTCTGCTGTCTTCAACGCATCCCACAAGCTCACAATCGTTTTTTTCCGCAATTTTGTAAAGTGATTGAAATTGTTTAAGCATTTCATGGTAATCGCTTTTAATTCCACTTTCGTTCCTTGGCTTGTCAGCATATTGCGGAACAATACTTCCGTCAAGAAAACAAAATTCCGGAGAAAATTTTTCAATAAGGGCTTTTGCTGTTTCAACTTCCTTAATTAATCTTTGAATGCTTTTACTGCATTGAAATTCATCAGCTTCCAAACCAGCTTTGCTCAGACTTGGTTCAGGAAAAGCATAAAAGCTAGGGAAGTAATCGGCTTTTGCAAGCTTTTCTTTTTTATAATTGAACACTGCTCCAACAGCTCTTATTAGCACAAGGTCAAGCGCAAAAAGGTCCTTGTCAATAAAACCAGAGTCAACACCTGCAATTTTACAATTCAAAGAAGACTTTTCAACCGGGATTATGAGCTTTTCTTCTGCAAGCTCTGGAGATCCTGATTCAAGCAAATTCAATTTTGTTAAAGGCAAAAGCTTTTCGCTTAAAATCTTCCTTTTTTTATCCAACTCAGAAATGGTTGTAACAGCCTCATTAATAACGCTTGTAATTTCCATCCAATAAAATAAGTAAAAATGACATTTAAAAGCTTGCGGAAAGAGCAGGCTTCCGGTGAAAGATGACTAAAATTATGGCTTTTGGATTCTTATCACAACATCAACATATTCAACAAAATCGATTCTCTTTTTTAAATACCTTGCAGTTATTTTTAGATTTGGCCTTTTTTTTCGGAATTTGCTTAGGAATCTTTTCGCCTCTTCAACCGTGAAATTGTGGGTGCTTGGCTTATAAACTGCAGGAATAACAGTGAAAAGAACACCGCCTGCTTTCAGGTGTGAAATTGAATTTGCAATGCTTTTTCCAATAAGGCTCTTTGAAAGCACATAATCTTCCCCAAAGCAGTCATAAATCATATCAAATTTGGTGCCGTGCTTTAGCCTTAGGCCTATTCCCTGTTTAACTCTGTCAATCTTGGCGAGGTTTTCTGCTTTGACTGTTTTTGAAAGGGTTAAAGCGGTTGCGTGTATTCTTTCAGGATTAAATTGCTTTACTTCTGAAAGCATTCTTCCGGCGCCGGCACCCTTGTCAAACACTGAAACAGTGCCATTTTTTGCTCGAATTTTTTTGCCGATTGCAATAGTAAGAGAATTTTTGAATGGAGCCTCTGAAAGAGACCTGTCAAGGTTGTAGGGGTTATCGCCCTTGCCTACATCGTGATTTCTGGCCCACTTAATTGCTTTGCTAAGGCTCTGCCTGTGCTTTTGCACACTAAGCTTTCTTTTCATGCTTAAATATTCATCACTGCAAGAATTTAATTCTTTCCCTTAACTAAAGGCAAAGCTTTTTTAATCTGGGTTTACTTACTTTGTAAGAAAGAGATTTCAGGGTGTGAAAATGGCAAGCGCAATTTTTTTGATTAAAAGCATTACACAGCATTGGAGGCCTCCGTTTGGCAAGGAAATAACAGAGCTTGAAATGGATGTGGACGAAGGAAAAAAGTTTGACGATTTTCCAAAAGAAGGCCCAATTTTCAAACTTGTCAAATGCGACGGAGACAAGGCATTAATTGAATTCAGCGGAAAATTCACTTTGAAAGGCCATTTGCATCCAAGAAACAGACAAATCTGGATTGAAAAGGACGAAGCAGTAGACTTTGCTTATTTATGGGGCGAAGACGGGATAACGAAGAGCCTCAAATTGAAGGAAATTGTTAGGAAAAGTCAGGAAGAAAACCAGCAAATTTTGGAAGAAGGTTTGAATCCTAAATAGAAGCAAGCCTTAAAAACTGCAAACGCCAAATTATTTCATGCCAAAGCAAAAAAAGACTTCTTCCAATACACAGCGTGGTAGATGGAAACAAAATATCCGTGCCCGAGGAAAATTTATTAGAAGGGCACTTAGCCTTACGCTGGCTTCAAATAGAGAGATTGCCGATCGGGCTGGTCTGAAAATAACTAATCCCATAATCACTATTAACAAGAATGAGGGGATTAGGCCCCCCCCTGAAATGGCGAAAGGTATTGAGGGAACAAGAAAGTCTGATATATTGAAGAAAAGAGTGAGAAAGGATACAAGAAAAAAAATTGGCTTTTTCAAAACAGAAGCAGAAAAATGGGCTGTTATCAAAAAGTACAATGACCTTATTGAAGAAATCACAGGCAAGTGGTGGAGATCAGAGCCAGTCAAGAGCGCTTTTGGCAGAAAAAGAAAAGATTTTTTGAAGGAAGTAAAATTGTTTGTATTCAAACAGCTTGACTACTTCGACCCTGGGAAAAAAACCAAGAAAAACGAGCCTGCAAAAATAGAACTTTGGATTAAAAAAGGCATTGAGATTATAAGCAAAAGCATTTATTTTGATGAAAAAAGGGCTTCCGAAAAACAAAAAAACCTCGTTTCAAAAAGAGCTTCCGGCATGGCCGAACCATTTTTTGCAAGAAACCGTGTTCCGGCAACAGCAAAGCCATTGCTCAAAAAGCTTGGGCTTAGAGTTAACGATGTTGCAGAACTTGGCTACGGAGACATAAAACAACAAATAATTAAGATTTCAGAACAAAAAAAAACAGGATTGAGTCAGAGACAGAAAAAGGTTGTAAAAATGAGGCTCGAAGAAAAAACGCTTGATAAAATAGCTGCAAGCCTTGGTTTTCGTTCAAAGGGACTTTTTTCAGAATGCGAAAGTGACGCCGCCAAAAAGATTAAGGCCAGAATGGAAAAACTTTAGTTTGTTAAAAGTTGCGGAAGAAACTTTATCAATCCAAAACCTTTAAAAACCTTATATGAACTATATTTCATATGAAGTCTGGTTCAACCCCTTATCATTTGTGCCTGGACGTGCTTGGAAACTCTTTGCGCATAAACATCATTAAAGAACTTGAAAGGGAACCTAAAAATGTTGGAGAACTTGCAAAAGCACTTGGAGAAGAGCAAAGCAAAGTAAGCCATTCTCTTGCTGCTTTGAAGAAATGCTCTTTTGTTGAAGCTGAAAAGTTTGGAAAGAAAACAATTTACAGGCTTAGTGAAAGTTTGCTGAAAAAAATTGAAGGCGAAAACCTTTTTGAGGCCCTTGAAAAGCACTATAAGGAACACAGCTGTAAGTGCTGGAGATGCTGATTATGAAACATGTTTATTTGGACCACGCTGCCACAACGCCCTTAGACAAAAGGGTTTTGGGCGCAATGAAACCATACTTTTCTAAAAAATTTGGAAACGCAGGAAGCCTGCACCTTTTTGGGCAGGAGGCAAGAGAGGCAGTGGAAAAGGCAAGGGAAAGCATTGCAAAGGCAATTAATGCCAAGCCAGAGGAAATTGTTTTTACAAGCGGAGGAACAGAATCTGACAACATTGCACTGCAAGGTGTGATGCGTGCGAACAAGGGCAAAGGAAAAGGTTTGGTTACAAGTGTTTTTGAGCACCCTGCAGTTCTGCGCACAGCAGAAAAGCTGGAAAAAGAAGGCTTTGAAGCAAGTTATCTGCCGGTAACAAAACAGGGTTTTGTTGAATTGCAGGAAATAAAAAAGTTTTTGAAAAAGGAAACAATTCTTGCATCAGTGATGCATGCAAACAACGAGATTGGAACAATCCAGCCAATTGAAGAAATTGGAAAACTTTGCAGAGAGAAAGGAATTTTATTCCATTCAGACGCTGTTCAGACAGTAGGAAAAGAAAGAATTGACGTTGAGAAAATGAATATTGATTTGCTTAGTGCTTCAGCCCACAAGTTTTATGGACCAAAAGGAATTGGTTTTTTGTATGCAAAGCAGGGGACAAAAATTTATCCGCTAATGCATGGCGGAGGGCATGAAAATGGCTTGAGAAGCGGAACAGAAAACGTTCCAGGAATTGTTGGAATGGAAAAGGCTTTGGAGATTGCTGTTAAAGAAATGGATGAAGAGAATGAAAAACTGAAAAAGCTGCGAAACAAATTGATTGACGGCTGTCTTGAGATTAAGAATAGCTGGTTAAACGGCGTAAGAGAACCAAGGCTTGCCGCAAATGCCGCCTTGGGTTTTGATTTTGTTGAAGGAGAAAGCATGATTTTGATGCTAAGTGACAAAGGAATTGCTGCAAGCACTGGAAGCGCGTGCAGTACCAAAAGCCTTGAACCAAGCCATGTACTAAGGGCGATTGGATTGCCTCATGTAAAATGCCACGGCTCTTTGAGATTTACTTTGGGAAGGGCAACAACTGAAAAAGACATTGATTATGTTTTGGAAACACTACCGGGTATTGTGAAAAGGCTTAGGGAAATAAGCCCCTTGGGGGGAAAATAAAATGTATTCAAAAAAGGTTTTGGAGACTTTTCGAAATCCGAAAAATATTGGCGAAATAAAAAACCCAGATGGAGTGGGAAAAATCGGAAACGAAAAGTGTGGTGACGTTATGTGGGTTTACATAAAAGTAAGCAAAAACAAGCGAAGTCAGGAAATAATTAAGGACATTAAAGTAAAGACATTCGGATGCGTCGCGGCTATCAGTACAAGCAGTGTTTTGGCAACAATTGTAAAAGGAATGACTTTAAAAGATGCCTTAAAGATTGACAAGAAACAAATTGCCGAAGAATTGGATGGGCTTCCTCCTGCAAAAATGCACTGCAGTGTTCTTTCAATGGATGGTTTGAGAAAAGCAGTTGAAGACTATAGGAATAAAAAAGCAAAGGCTGATTAATAATTAAGTTAAGTAGTAATAAGTAATTTGGGTGAAAATGAAATGACTTTAAAACAGGCAATAGTAATGAGGACAGATCTCAAAATGGGAAGGGGCAAAATAGCCGCTCAAAGCGCCCACGCAAGCGTTGCAGCACTTGAAAAGGTTACTGCGGCGGCATACAATGCATGGGTTTCTCAGGGAATGAAAAAGATTGTTCTTAAAGTCGGAAGCAAAAAAGAATTACTTGACCTTTTTATGCGGGCAAAGAAAATGTTTCCAACAGCCTTAATTAAAGATGCAGGCATGACACAAGTAACACCAGGAACACCAACCTGCATTGCAATAGGTCCTGCGGAAGAAATAGATCTAAATATTCTTACAAAAAATATGAAACTACTTTAATTGAATAGCTGTTCGAGTTAAACAAATTCACCGGCAACCATTGAAAGGCAATGTTGTTTAAAATCTGTTGGCTGGGTTGGGAGTGCATTACAAATTGCAGTATCTTCCAATTCAACAGCAACTGTTGCATGACACATATAACGCTGAACTTCATCATTTGTAAAAAACTCATCGCAAATTGCAGTCTTTTCAGCCCTAATCTGCGGCTCCAATGGCTCAAAACACTGATAAAATTTTTCTATTTTAAATTGATCAAATTCGCCTTCAGTTTCTACACCCAAAAGTAATTCATTGCATGCATCAATCTTTGCAAGTGTTCCCTCACTTTGAAAACCTACCGCAACACCTCTAATACAATTAATTTTCATTGGCCTGTCCAATATATTTGCACATTTTGATGCATTAAATTCGTCTCCTGCTTCATAAAGCCAGCAAAGGTCACGAACATATGAAGTATTCTGAGTTCCGCATTCGTCAAAAATGCTTCCTTCTTCAACAGGAATAAGTTCTTCTTGGGTAAATCCAAATTCATCAATTTCCGGAACATATTCTTCTTCAACCGGAACCGATTCTTGAATTTGATAAGCTACGAAAACAATGGCAGCAATTACAATAAAAACAAGAATCGCAATAATGATTATCTTTTGAGTTTCCATTCTCCAATATTAGGTCCTAAGGAATATTTAAACTTCACTAAGAGATAAAACAAGCTTTCCAATGAGCTGAGATACTTTTATTAAGCGTGAAAGAGATAATAGTTGCGGTGAATTTATGCCCGAAAAAAACACTCCAAGTCAAGCAAGCATTGTTTCAATCATAAGAGAAATGGTTAAAAGCGGTGAAAGCGAGAAAACCATTCTTTCCTCTTTGAAAGAACTTGGAATAAAAGAAAAAGATGCAAAAAAACTCTTACTTTTAGGAGAAGCAGACACTTTTGCCTTGCTTCAGAATGAAATAAACAAAATGGTAAAAGAATATTTTGACAAAGAAAAACCCGCACTTGAAAAACATATAAGAGAAAAAATTAAAAGCGAAGAAAAGGCAATGACCGACAGAGTTGAAAAAAGAGCACTGAATGCATTTAAAGAGGATCAAAAATTTATTGAAAACCAGGCAACAATGTTTCAGGCAAGAGTTAATCAAAGCGTAAAAAACGTTCTGCAATTAAACCAGCAGACAAGACAACAAATTGCAGACTTGAGCGGACGTGTTTCAAACAACGAAAGAGAAACATGGTCTTTAAAGGACAGAATTTGCGGAAGCAAAATGATAAGCATTGTAAGCATGATTTTAGTTGCTCTTGAAATAGGGCTTGTAGCAGCAACAGTTTATCTTATATTAACAGGATTTGGAAACATTCCTTACGGAACACTTGTAACAACAGGAGCAATTGGCGCAATTCTTGCAACAATGGTTTTCCTAATAAGACTAAAAATGTGAACTGCCATCCAACAAGTTGAGTGGCTTCCTGTTTCATTGACAAGGCTTGCTTCGGGCTTATGCTGTCAGTAGTGGCTTTATCTCTTTCAGGCTTGTATTTGGAGGTGTTCCAGCCCTATCTTACCTATTGTAAGAATGTTTATTGAGGCGTTTATGTCCCTGTCTATTTTTAGACCGCAGTGGGAGCAGTTGTGTGTTCTTATTGCCAGTGTTTTTTTGGCAATATCTCCACAACCACTGCACTTTTGTGATGTGTTTTTTGGGTTCACTTTCACTACTTTTCCACCAGCACTT
>JAFCCG010000079.1 GCA_017610335.1 Chloroflexota bacterium
TCAATGACCAGAAATTTGACCATGCCAATTCTTGGTATTGGTGCGATTTCTTCAAAAATTGCAATTAGCTTTGATGATTCAATGCGTCAAGTGAAAGCAATTACGAATTCCACAGATGCAGACTTCAAAAAACTAACTGCAACCGCTTTGGGGCTTGGGAAAACAACAAGGTTTACAGCAAGTCAGGCAGCACAAGGAATGAAATTTCTTGGTATGGCTGGCTTTAACACTACTAAAATTATTGCAGCCATGCCGAATATGCTTGATTTGGCTGCTGCTTCAAGCCTTGATCTTGCTCGTGCTGCTGATATCACATCTGATGTAATGACCATGTTTAAAAT
Source organism: Chloroflexota bacterium (assembly GCA_017610335.1). Classification (GTDB taxonomy): domain Archaea; phylum Iainarchaeota; class Iainarchaeia; order Iainarchaeales; genus JAFCCL01. The sequence goes on from JAFCCG010000079.1 coordinate 342, forward strand.
CGGTGCTGGTGATTCAGGTAAAGCGGTTGATGTGTTGGCAAAAGTTACCAACAGATCAAACGTAAGCATGGAACAACTTTTTGAAGCTTTGAAGTTTATAGGGCCGACTCTTGCGCCAATGGGTGCTGGTGTTGAAGAGCTTGCAGCAGCAATTGGTATACTTGGTGATGGTTCATTAAAGGGTGGTATTGCAACACGAGCTTTATCCACTGCATTTACAAGTCTTGCAAAACCGAACAAAGCAGCTGTTGAGCAAATGGCAGCACTAGGAATTAAGGCGTTTGACGCAAAGGAAAACTTTGTTGGTTTTACTAGTGTGTTAGAACAGACAGACAACGCCACAAAAAACCTAACAGAAAAGCAACGTGCAATGGTTATTGCAACTATTTTTGGTAAAGAAGCAGTAAGATCAATTAATATATTGCTTACTGCTAACAAAGACATTCAAACAGAAACAGGGGAAGTAACATTAAACGGTATTGAGGCATTAAAAGGGTATACTAAAGAGCTTAAAAACTCTGAAGGAACTGCAAAAAAAATGGCAAAAACCATGGAGGGTGGGATTGGCGGGTCTGTTAGGCGTGTTATATCAGCACTTGAGGGGATGGCTATTACGCTAGGAAATATACTTGCACCAATGATTGATCGTATTGGTAAAAAAATAAGAAAATTTACAGCTTGGTTTGATAAACTCACGCCAGCAACACAAAAATGGATTGTCAAAATCGCATTATTGGTTGCTGCAATTGGACCGCTGCTTTTAATATTCAGCAAAGTAGTTGCAATAATTAGTATGGTTAGCAAAGCATGGGTGTTTTTGTTGGCTAATCCTATTGTTTTGAAAATTGCTTTGATAGTTGCCATTGTTGCAGCCTTAACTTTTGGAATAATTAAACTTGTAAAAACAATAAAAAAATGGGAGCAAAAAACTAAAGGTGTTACAAGGGTTTTTGGTAAAATAAAAAAAATACTCAAAAAACTGAAGCCTTTAATATTAGCCATAGCAGCACCTTTCGCATTGCTGTTTGCTCCTTTTATACCTCTTGTTGCTGTGTTGGTAACAATAATTAAGAAATACGATTTATTGAACAAGGCAATGAAGGCATTTAAGGACGTGGTTGCTTTTTTACAAAAAATAGATTGGGAAAAAATGTTTTTTGGATTTTTTGATGCAATAGAAAAAGCAATTGATTCTTTTGACGGATTTCTTGATAGAATGGAAAAATCAATCAAGGAAATGATTGACAAACTAAAGGTGTTTTGGGGCAGCGACATTGTATTTAAAAAAGGTGGTTTGGGATTAAGAGAAAGAAAACAAAAGAAAAAAACAAAAGATAAAGATGACAATAAAAACGAAACCAAAAAAACAAAAGATAAAGATGATGACAAAACCAAAAAATCGAAAGATCAAACTGATGATAAAAACGAAACCAAAAAATCGAAAGATCAAACTGATGATATAATCGATAAATTTATTGCTTTTTGGGGCAAAGATATTGTGTTTACAAAAGGTGGTTTAGGATTAAGAGAAAGAAAACAAAAAACCGAAATAACAGTTATCCTAGAAGCAGAAAAAGGCACAAGTGCAAGAGTAAAAGAGATTAAAAAGAAAAACAAGTCTACAAGCGTGAAAGTTAAATCTGGTTTATCTGTTGGAAAAACCATGCAAGGGGTAGCCCCATGAGTTGGCGAAATAGTTTACAGCAAGCAAGTTTTAGAGGAATTTCTTTTAAAGTTAAAAGTTCTTCTTTTGATGGTGGTAGACGTGTTCAGCTACATGAATATATTAATAGAGATGAACCGTATGCAGAGGATCTTGGTAAAGAAGCGGATCGGTATTCGTTTGATGCATATATAATACAGAATGCAGACAATGAATTTAATTATTTTTCTGAAAGGGATTCTTTAATAGATGCATTAAAATCAAATGGTGATTCTATTTTAATTCATCCTTTTTATGGAATTAAAAAAGTTAATCCTGAAGGTTTCACATTAACAGAAACATTTGATGAAGGTG
>JAFCCG010000080.1 GCA_017610335.1 Chloroflexota bacterium
AATAAAGCACCTTAAGGAATATGACAAGGTCGTTTTTTCGTCCCAAGACTACATAGAGGTAGCTGTAAAGTTTGGTCTTCCAAGAGAAAAAACTGAGCTGATATACCCTATTGCTAACACTAACCTCTTTAAGAAAATGGACATAAACAAGGCTGCTGTGAAGCAGAAATACAAAATCCCTGCAAATTCAAGGATTATTCTTAGCGTTCAAAGAGTTGATCCAAAATCAGGTCATGAACAGCTAATTAAAGCAATGCCTAAAATAATCAAAGAAGTGTCTAATGCAAAGCTTGTTTTTGTTGGCGGCGACTCGATGAGCAACAAGCTTTCAAAAAGCAGGCAGGCTTTGAAGCAAAAGGTGTTAAAATTAATAAAAGACCTTAATTTGGAGAGCAATGTGATTTGGACAGGAACCGTTGACTACTCTGTTTTGCCAGAGTTGTACAACAGTGCTGATGTCATAACATTGTGTTCAAAGAATGAGGGTTTTGGTTTGGCAATAACCGAGGGCATGGCATGCGGCAAGCCAGTAGTGGGAACAAAAGTAGGTGGCATTCCTATTCAGGTAAAGGATGGTGAGAATGGTTTTTTGGTTGATGTTGGGGACATAAAGGCTACTGCCAGAAGCATTGTTAAGATTATAAAAGGCGATACAAGCATATTTAAGTTCTTGCGAGGGGAATCGCTGAGCGAAAAGATGTCAAAAAAGTCCCTTGAGATTGTTGACAAAAACTTTAAGATTGAGAGAGGAGTTGAAAGGCACCTGATGCTTTACAACTTGGTTAAGAGAAGCAAAGACGAATTTCACAGGATGGAATATCTTGACCTATCAGACATCAGAGCAATTGTTGTTGACCTGGATAGAACTATAACTGACAAGCCATGCAAACGAAGATTTGACCCAGCAGACTTTGATTCCGGGTTACTAAATGAATTAAAAAGCTTGAATGTGCCATTGTTTCTTGCGACAGGCAGAAGCATTGGTTTTGTTAAAGACCTGTGCAGGAAATTCAAGTGCTGGACAGGTGTGATTGCAGAGAACGGAGCAGTGCTTTATTTCCCGCTGACAAAAAAGACTATAGTAATAAACACAGAGCATATGAGGAAAGCAAGGGAAATAATACGAGCACTTAATCTTCCGGGAACTGTTTTTGGTGAGGTTATAACGAGCGTGCATGAAAATGATGCGATTTTGGTAAAGAACAAGCTTGGAAAGCTTGCCAAAAATCTGAATTTTGTCAAGAACGTGGACGAGGCTATGGTGCTACCTACAGGCGTTGACAAAGGCCTTGGGGTAAGGCTTGTGATGAGGTATTTGGATATAGACCTTGAAAAGGCTATTTTGATTGGGGATGGAGAAAACGATGAAGACATGTTTTTAAACCCTGGCTTCAAGATTGCGCTGGCAAATGCCACAAAAAAACTTAAAAGGCTGTCAAACCAAGTAACAGCCAAGCCAGCGACCGAAGGCGTGAGAGAAGTGTTGAAAAAATTGAAAGAATGAGTCTTTGTTCTGCAAAGATTAGCTGAAAGCAAGCCACTTCAAAGTCTAAATGTTTATAAACAATCGTTGCCAAACAATATAGACATGCCGAACCTGAAAAACTATAAAAAGATTGTAGGAAAAGAAGTCATTGAAAGTATTCACAGCAAAGCAGAAAGATTGGCAAACAAGCATATTGTTTTCATAAATTCCACACATCATGGGGGTGGGGTTGCAGAGCTGCTCAACAGCACTGTGATTTTGTTCAACGAGATTGGAATAGATTTGGGCTGGCGTATTTTGCATGGGACACCGGACTTCTTTACAATCACAAAAAAGTTTCACAATGCCTTGCAGGGAGCGAATATAAACCTTTCAAAAAGAAAGAAGGAGATTTATTTTGAAACAAACAAGCGCTTTTCAACCTTTACCCACTTAGACCATGACCTGGTTATAGTGCATGACCCACAGCCTTTGCCTTTGATTTCTTTCTATAAAAAGAAACAGCCTTGGATTTTCAGGTGCCATCTTGACCTAACTAATCCAAACCCTCAAACCTGGAATTACTTAAAAACCTTTATCAAAAAATATGACAATTTTGTTGTATCAAAGAACGAATACAAGAAACGTTTGAAAATTCCTCAAAACGTTATCTGGCCGGCCATAGACCCATTAAGTGCAAAAAACAAGATGGCACGCGGGAAGACAATTGAGAAGTATACAAGCAAATACGGAATAGACTTGAACAAGCCGATTGTTTCACAGATATCAAGGTTTGACAAGTGGAAGGATCCAATTGGCGTTGTAAAGGTTTTTGAACAGATTAGGAGCAAAGTGGACTGCCAGCTGGTTTTGCTT
>JAFCCG010000081.1 GCA_017610335.1 Chloroflexota bacterium
TTTTTAACTCATCAAACCTGACAGGAAACCTTTTCTTTGCTGTCCCTGCTGTGGCTGACCGTAAGTGATTGCCTCAACTCTCTTGTTGATTGTGTTCAAGTAGCTTCTTTCCCCATTGTTCAAAGCTCTTAGGTGAGAAGGTTCACATATGTCCTTAAACATTCTAACAATCATTGAAAGGTTGCCAACATCAATCTCATAAGATTTATAGTGATATGCTAAATGACTTATAAAAGTAAACAATATTGACCTTAACTTGATGTATATTTTATCTTCCGAATAATTACTCATCATTAAATTTCTTGAAACTAATGGTCGGATTGCTCCACGAAACATATTGATTCCTAAGCTGTTCATCATTGGCTTTACTCTTTTGTAATGCTTTCTGCCTTTCTCGTCTGTCTTAATATACTCACCAATCATTGGTTTGTAGCCATCTTCCCCTTCAACCTCACGCCTTAAATCGTGAATAGTTCTCTCAATGTCCTCTTTCAAATCTTGCTGCCAGCGGGTAAGGTCTTCATTCTTCTCTTTCTGTGCAAAGTAAACGTCGTCACCAACATCTGAATACTTCACTGCGTTCTCTTCCCTACCTGCCTGAAGCTCTGCGTCAAACATCTGTTTCTGTGCTTTGTTCTCGTTGTTCTGTCCGAATAATGCCATTGTTTATGCCTCCCTCAATTTGTGTTTATATTCATAACCATCATCAGTATTCATAAAAAAACTTCCTATGTTTCCTGCTTTTTTCATTAGTTTTGTCTCCTGCCTTTCTTTATATAAATTATATCCAAACCTTAATCCTAAATAAAATATGGATAACCAAAACAATCTTACACCCCAAATCATTTCTGTTTCTAAACTCATCTTGATTGTAGCCTCACAACTGGGCGTATTCCCAAGCCAGTTATTCTCTTTGGTATTTTAGGAGCAGTTATTTTCTTAAAGCCTGCAATTAAGCTTGGCATATACTTATGGAATGGTTTGACCTTCTTTTTCTTTCTTGCTTTTGGGTATATTTTTCCACGAGGCCATTTAAAAAGTGGTGGTGGAGGTGGAACTTCTGGTTCTCTTGGAAATTCAACTATTTTCCAAGTTGTTGGAGTAGGAACTCTCAACCCAATATCATAAACATATTTTTGTTTTGTTACCTGACGAGGGATTTGTTTTACTTTTTGAATTGGCTCTTGCTTTAACTTATAAGTTTCTTTAGGAACATAAACTTGTTTAGGTTTGAGTATTGATTTATATTTGTGCCTTAACTTTGCTTTCTCTTTTGTTTTATACTCCTCCATTTCTCGGCTTCTGTACTGTTCAGCAAAACTTTCTCCAAGCTTTTCACCTAACTTGACAAGACCAAATGTTCCAACAGATTCTTTAGGAGCAGTAATCATTGAAGAAACTGTTGATGTTTTTGGGATTGTTTGAGTATATTTAACTGGTTTAATAATCTTACTCATTGCTTTGGCTGTCATAAAATTTTGGATATTTGTTACATGGGTTGAAACTTTCTTTTTTAACAAACTTACTTGTTCAGCTCTTGACTCAATTGCCACTTGCTTATTAAGTTTATTAAGTTTGTTTATCAAACCTTTCCAATGTGTTTTATCAATCTTTGTTTCTTTTACTTTTGGTTTAGTAAACATATCATATTGATGTGCTCTTATCTCATGCCACTTTGCTGGTCTTGCCCAGTCAATTATTCCAGTCTGATCAATCCAAGTCTTTTGGATAGTTTTTGAAGTAACAGGCATCTTAACCTTTAATGATTTGCCTGTTTTGATTGTTATAATCTTTTCTGGTTTAACAGGGTGTTCAACAAATTTATATTGTGAGGATGCAATATCCCACCCAGTAGGTTTTCCTTCATGATAAGTAAAAGTAGTTTTATATTTTTTGTAAGGAAATCCTTTTGCCTTAACTGTAAATGCTTTAAGTTGTTGTTGAATACTTATAGTTCCACGACCATATGGTAAATATTCCTTCTGAGTCCAGGAAGCAAAAGGTTTTGGTTTCTGCAAAGAAACAACCTTTGACCCTAATAGTTTTTTATGTATATCCATATTATATTCAGGAAGTTTGCCAGTTGTTTTTAATTCAAACTCTTTTAATGGTTCTGTTGTAAGCATCACTGGTTTTGTTTTGTATTGCAATATTTTTAATAACTTATCATCTTGGTAAACTTTGCTTATAGTTTTTCCACCTTTTGTTAAACTTCTCAAAAAGAAATCTCCTCTTTTTATTGTAGTGTATTGAGTTCCCTTAACCATAGCACTAAAAGCCTTTGTTGATTCATAAGGCATAGACTTTGTAATTGCAACAGTTGGTTTTCACTTGTTTGCCTTTAGGCAATTTAGTAATATGCTTAATAGGTGATTTAACTTTAAACTTAATAACTTTTCTATCATAATATTGTTTCCAAGGTGTTCTTGGTGGTTTTTCCTTTGCTAACTCTTTCAAGAAATCAGTTGTCTTACCTGCTTTTGTTGTAGACATTCCATACTTTGCCCCGCCAACAAATGCACCCATCTCCGCAAATCTAA
>JAFCCG010000082.1 GCA_017610335.1 Chloroflexota bacterium
ATTCCATTTCGTTTTCTCTTACAAACTTTTCAAGTTTGCCAATTACGTCAGAGCCCTCATTCAACCTTAGAATAAACGTTTTTTCAACCAAAAAACCACCTCAATAAAAAGGGAAGTTGACTGCATCCAGCTTCCCGCCGCCCCTCCCCCAAAAAAAAAATTATTTGCCAAACCGGTTATCCCGAAAATATTGTTCTTTTTTCTTACCTTAAATGTTGGCCTTTTTGAATTCTTTTAAGGCGTTTTCCCTTCTACTTATTTTACTGCTATTTTTTTTGCAGGAGTGTGTTTTTCTGAAAATGCGTTACAGAATTGTTAACCTTGTTGCCTATTCTAATTTGAGGCAGACGCTAGACTTGTATAATTTGGCACTAGCTATTCCAAATGTCGAGTATGAGCCTGAACAGTTCCCAGGCGCTGTCTTGAAGATTAAGGAGCCAAAGGTCAGCATGCTGTTATTCAAAAATGGAAAAATCATTGTTAGCGGCGCAAGCAATGAAAAACAAATCACTACAGGAATCAGAAAAGCACTAAAGCTGCTTCACGAGGTTCAGCCAGAGATAAAAGTTAGAAGGAAAATCGAGTACAATGTTGTTAATATGGTTGCCTCAGCCAGCTTGAACAAAAAACTTGACTTGTTTGAATTGGCCCTTGGCTTGGACAATGTTGAGTATGAGCCAGAGCAGTTTCCCGGAGCAGTAATGAGGTTGACAGAGCCAAAGGCAAGCATTTTGCTTTTCTTGAACGGCCAACTCATTTGCGCCGGAGTTAAGAATGAAAAAGACTTAAAAAAGGCCCTGAACAAAACAAGAAAATTTGTGAAACAAGCGTTGAAGAAAGCGGGTGGTTAAGCTGCCAAAATGTGAAGGCTGTGGAGCCTGGATTTCTTCGAGCGTTACGTTATGTGTAAAATGCAGGAAGAGTTTGAAGAAAGCAAAGAAGTCAGATTCTACTTCATTGGCAACCACAAAGAATACGAGAAGTGGTACAGGCAGTTCTTCTGACCAAAGCACTTAAATCATTTATCTTCTATATTGTCTAATAGGCAATGATGAGGTAATAGCCCACATTCACTGCAGGTTATAATAGCTTGAAGATTTAACAAATAATAAAAAAGGGATTTTGGGATTGGCGATTAATAAGAAACCTGAACTTGTCATGCCGGCAGGTTCAATGGATGCATTGAAGGCAGCTGTGCTTAATGGTGCAGATGCTGTTTATTTCGGGTCGAAAAAATTTAATGCCAGACTCAGGGCAAAGAATTTTGACGAGAATTTAATAGGTGAGGCAATCAATTTTTGCCACTATCATGGGAAAAAAGCATACCTAACAATTAATGTATTATTAAAGGACCAGGAATTGAGCGAGGCAATTGAACTCGCTAAAAAAGCTTACTGTTTAGGTATTGATGCGGTAATTATTCAGGACCTTGGCCTTGCAATGGCTTTGCGTGAATTGCTCCCGGAATTAAAACTAACTGCCTCAACACAAATGAATTGCCACAACGGACAGGGCGCGGAGTTTTTGGCAAATCTAGGGTTTAAAAGGATTGTACTTGCAAGAGAACTTTCCATTAAAGAGATAATTGAAATAAAAAAGGCAGTCGGAAAAGAAACAGAAATAGAATGCTTTGTCCATGGGGCGATGTGTTTCTCTTATTCCGGGCAATGCATGTTTAGTTCATTTGCATTCAACAAATCTGGAAATAGGGGCCAGTGCCTGCAGCCATGCAGACTGCCTTACACACTGTTTTCAGGGAACAATGAGAGTAAAGGTTATTTTCTTTCAATGACTGACCTTTTTACAATCAAAAAGACAAGGGAAATGGTTGACGCAGGCATTGATTCGTTCAAAATAGAAGGAAGGCTAAAGGGAATCAGTTATTCGGCAATAGTAGCCAAGGCATACAGGAAAGCAATTGACTATGTTTTTGGCGAAGGAAGACCCCCTTCAGGCAATGATTTGAAACTAATGAAGATATCGTTCATGAGGAAGAATAACGAGGGCTACATGTTCGATGAAGGGGAAATGGTTTACCCTAAAAGCAGTGCCAATCAGGGGATAGTTGCAGCAAAAGTAATCGGTTTTAAGGGAAAAATTGTTGAATTGAAGTTAATTGAAGATATTTCAAGATTCGGGCGATTGTCTGTAATACATGGGGAAAAAATCGAGGATTTTAGCGTTAAAAAAATAATCAAGGGAATAAAAGAAATAGGCACAGCATATGCAAAGGAAAAAGTCTGTGTGGAATTTTATGAACGGCCTTTCCTTGAAAAGAACCAGTTGCTTTACATTACCCAGTGCAAGGAACTTGATGACCT
>JAFCCG010000083.1 GCA_017610335.1 Chloroflexota bacterium
AAGCAAAAAGGAGCAAACTTTGATGAAAATTTTCAAGCCATGTACACGTTCAGATTGTTTTATTGCCGAAGAACAATTAACTCTAAAAGGAGGTTTCAAAAAAGCATCTGTTGGTTTAAAGAATGATTTCTGCGACAAAATAATAGAACTTGAAAACAGTGGGACTCTGTTAATTTTTTATGATGGTTGCACCTTACAATTAAACAATTGTGGATTTCTTGTAATAAAGAAACTCAAAACAAAAGGAAAGGCAGAGCGGATAATAAAAAAAATAAAAGAGGTGGTTGAATGAAAAATTTTGCAGACAGGTTAATAGGTGAAATTAACAGAAAAAAAAGTGTTGCGGTTGTTGGTTTGGATCCGAGAATAGAAAGCATACCAGAACACATTAAGAAAGAAGCAAAAGACAAGTTTGGCGAAACATTTCAAGCAATTGGCTATTCGTTTTTTGAGTTCAATAAAAGAATAATCGACAAGGTTTTTCCACACGTAGCCGTAATAAAACCACAAATGGCTTTTTACGAAGCATATGGCCCTGAAGGAATAACTGCTTTTAAAAAAACAGTTGCATACGGAAAAAAGAAAGGGCTTTTAGTAATAGAGGATGCAAAAAGAAACGACATTGGCTCAACAGCCAAAGCCTATTCAAACGGACACCTTGGAAACGTTGAAGTTTTCTCCAAAAAAGAGAACTCGTTTGATGTTGACGCAATTACCGTAAATGCCTACCTTGGAACAGATGGCGTATCTCCTTTTGTGAACGCCTGCCAAGAATTTGGCAAAGGAATGTTTGTCCTGGTTAAAACCTCAAACAAGTCATCCGGTGACCTACAAGACGTTAAACTAGCAGATGGCAGAACCGTTTTTGAGCTGATGGCTTCTTTTGTAAACCAATGGGGACAAGAACAAATTGGAAGTAATGGATACAGCTCAGTTGGCGCAGTTGTAGGTGCAACATATCCAGAACAGGCAAAAGTTCTAAGAACACTAATGCAAAAATCATTTTTCTTGGTTCCAGGCTATGGTGCCCAAGGAGGCTCAGCCAAAGACACATTAAACTGTTTCAACGACGATGGCTTGGGAGCAATAGTAAACTCGTCAAGAGGAATAATATTTGCGTACAAAAAGCCAGAATTTCAATGCTCTGAAACCGAGTTTGAGCAGGCAAGCGAAAAAGCAATAATTAAAATGAACCAAGAAATAAACAAAGCATTAAAGGAACAAAACAAAATACCTTGGTAGCTCCTCAACAAATTTCTGTTTTACGATTTAAATTTGTTGCAGCTATTTTATTATGTTCTTTTTTTTGAGAAAAGAGTTTTGTTTGTTTTTTTATTTTATTTCAAACTGACAGATGTTACTGTATTCTTTTTGGTATGTTTTTGTGAGTGCGAGTATTCTTGTGTATATTTTGTTGTTTGCGGACAGGTTTGTGTATTGTGTTAGTGTGTTGTAGTGGGTGTTTGCAGGTGTTGGGTTTGTTGTTGGCAGGAGATATGTGTAGGTTCCTGGTGTGAATTCTGGTGTGTGGCTTAGTTGCATGTAGGCATATTTGTAGTTTTGTTTGTTCCAGTTGAATTGGTAGTTTTGGTTTATTGGTTGGGTTGGGCATTCTATTGTTGGTGGTGTTGGTTGTGTTTGTGTTTACTCCTCCACCTGCTACAAAAACAAGAACTCCTACAATGGTGGCAATTGCAACAAGAGCCCAGCCATAGGTTATAAGGTATTCCAATGCAGCCTGTGCTTTTTGTGTTTTTTGAATATCCTTTCAAAATCACCAAATTTACGCTCTTTGGTCATCTGAAGATATGTGGGGTGGTTATATAGAAAAATAGCATATACATCGTTATGTATACAAAAGGCGTATTTTTTTATAGTTGGTATACCAATTATATTTTAGAATTGTATCTTTTTTGGAATCCTCTCGCATGGGAGGTCACCTTTAAAGAGTTTGAAGGCTTACCCGAAGCCCAACGTTTCGGGATTTTATATTTTTCTGTAAAACACTTTTTCTAATCCCTTTTTGTTATTTAGTTTGTACCCTAAAATTATGTCGGCTAATTGAATTGCTTTTGAGTTAGTGCTTTCATTTTTTTTTTAAATTATTTGTGGTGGTAATTGCAAGTTCAAATCTTTTTTTTTTCTTGAAAGTTATTCGAAAAGTTTGTAAGAGTTATGTGTGATTATCTTGTTCTGGTTATTATTTTTCTTGGGTGTGGTTCAATTATAGGTTATTCCCTTATTGGTTTGATTGCGGTCCTTATTGGTTTGATTGCGGTCCTTATTGGTTTGATTGCGGTCCTTATTGGT
>JAFCCG010000009.1 GCA_017610335.1 Chloroflexota bacterium
GGTACAAGCCAGCTTTTGGATGATGACATTTCAGTAAGATTTACTTGTTCTGATTCAGATGCATCTGATTTTGATGAAATAAAAATTTCAAGCGGTGGCACAATTGATATTGAAGTGCCTGGCAATTGTGGTTCACTTGTTGCAACTCCTTTAACAGGTTACAATGCACCAAACGGAATAATTGATTTGCAAAATACTGCACCACAACTTTTCTTACAGGCTATTGAAACAAATACAGGGACAGTAAGTGTTTTTGTTGAAACAGAAGCAGGAGAAGCTCTTGCAGGAATTACAGTTATTGTTTACAGTCAGGACGGAATACAGGCAGGAACAAAATATACCAGTGCTGCAGGAACCACAGTTTTTGAAAGCATTCCAACAGGTTCGTATTATATTATTGTCCACGATTCACAAGGGCATTATGCAGGATATGACAGCAGCATGGAAGGAAGTTCTGGAATAAAACAGCTTGTAAAAGATGGCAGTATTTCTTTTGATGTACAACTTGCAGAAGCAACTGTTGGAACAATAAAGGCAATTGTAAAAGAAAGTTCAACAAGTCTTCCTGTTGAAAATGCCACAGTTTATCTTAAGAAAAATAATGCAACTGTTGACACAGCATACACTGATTCGGATGGAGTTGTTGAATTTGATGTTGGAGAAAATGTTGATTATGATTTGGAAGTTGATGCAGGCGCTTATCTGATTGCTGTTGTAAAAAATGTAAGAGCAGGAACTTCGTTTAATGAAATTTATTTGGAAACTGCAACAGCTGACAATACTCAGGTTTTAAAGGTTGAAGTTGTTGACAGCAGGCAAAGACCAATTGATGGTGTAAGACTTGTTTTGAAAAAGGCTGATGGGACAATTTATGCAAACAATGTTGTTACAGGCGCTGATGGTATTGGAGAATTTACAAACCTTCCTTTGGAAATATATTATGTTTATGCAGTAAAGAAAGGTTTTGAAGGCAAGGACAGCGATCCAATAACTTTGATGCCACGGCAGAAAAATGAAATAACTGTTTTGCTTCCGATTGGTTTTGGAAATTTAGAAGTATTGGTTTTGAATGATGAATTGCAACCTGTTCAGGGAGCGGTTGTTGAAACAATTAATGTTGTTAGTGAAGAAAAGGAACAGGAGGCAATTACAACTCTTGACGGAAAGACAATTTTTAATTTTAGAGCTGACAAAAAGGTTTTCTTTAAGGTCGATGCAGAGGGCTTTTTGCCATATTATAGTATTGCAGTAACGCCTGATGCAGACAGTACGATTACAACAGAAATAGTGCTTGCAAAGGACCCAGGTCAGATACAGGTAAAGCTTATTGGAATGTATCTTGATGGAGAAGTTGCTCCAAAAGAACTTGCCCCTGGTCAAAAATATACTGCAAGACTTTTGTTGCTTTTGCCAAATAACAGTTATTTTGATGAAGCAGGATTGCATTTAAGGGTTGGAAATGCCAATGAAGGCAAAACCAATATTATGGAAGAAGACAGTATTTACATCAGAGATGTTGTTGCGTCAACTGCAGGAATTTTAAAAGGAACAAGTTTTACTCCTCCAAAAGGTTATGCTATTGATTCAACCCATTTGACAACAGGAGATAGTAAATGGACAAGTCTTAATTGGAATAATGTAGGGCAGGGAGCTTATGCTGTTGAAGCAGAAATTCAGATAAAGGACTCTGCACAACTTGGGCAATTACTATACATTAATTACAGAGGATGGGGCAAGAAAGGCACTATTACAAGATTCCCTGCAGATGCTGCTCTTGGCGGAACAGAAGCAACGTCTTCAAAGCAAGGCCTTTATGCAAATGCAGAACAAGAGGTTTATACTGCCGGACCAAGCAGTCTTTGCGGTTCAAGTTTTTGTAAAACTCTTGGAGTGGAAGATATTGTTCGCAATTTGAAGGTAAGTGTTATTGACCAATATAATGGAACAATTGGAAGCGTTTACAGACTGCATTATACAATTACAAGCACTGCAGAACAGGCGTTTACAAACAGCAGTATTGAATTCGGAAGCCAGGGAGATGGCTTGAGGTTTGAAGACTATGCAATAACTGATGCTACAGGAAAAAGAAGCGAGGGAAGTGTTGAGGGTTATTTGTTTTCAAAGGAAATTGGAACAATGAGCAGGGGAAGCAGTGTATTTGGTTTTATTGATTTTAGAACAGAAAAAGAAGGAAGCAATTCTTTGACTATTGTAATAAAGTCAAACAATCAGCCTGTTTTAAGCGATGCGGTTGACATAAGGGTTGAGGCAGCAGAGCAATTGCAGCTTGATGTTTTACCAAAGGAAATTATTCCAATGATTGACAACATGGTTCTTGTAAGAGTCAGCGATGAAAGCAATGAGCAAGTAAGTAATGCAATTGTTACTGCAATAATTAATGATGTGATAGTTGTTTCAACAGAAAGCAATGGTTCAGGAGTTATTGAATTTAAGCTTGAAATGCCTGCTTCAGGAAGCGTGCTTTTGATAAAGGCAGAAAAGACAGGTTATAAGAAAGCAGAGTTTGAGGAAAAAATTGATTCAAAAATTTTAACAGTTACTCCGCCAAAAATAAATGAAAAGCTTGATGTTTTGTTAACAGAAGTTGAAAAACAGTTATGGTTCAATAACCAGACAGTAACTGATTTGGTAATTTCAAAACTAAGGTTTGGCAACGACTTTGAAGACCTTGTTACATTTGAATGGGATGATGATTATATTGGAGAAGAACTTAAAGCAGATACAGATACGAATGTGTTTTTGTTAATAGGGCTTACTGAGAAAGGAACCCTGGTTGAAACACCGGTAAAATTGGAGGGTTCTTTGTCAATTTATTTACTTAGTCCTGAACTCCAGCAGACATTTGTACAAAATTTACCTGTTGAAATAAGAATAGGTCTTGGTGGAGAAGTTGACAATGACAATTGTATCGAAATTGTTCCGATAAAATGGGATATTGCAACCTCTGTTAACAGCATTGCAGTTGAAGAATTTGCAGTAAAAAACAATTGTGCTGTTGAAAATCAGGCAATTGCTCTTTCAAAACTTGAAGCCAAAGTAATTAATGGACAAAGCGATTCTTTAGGAAAGTTTACTGTAAGCAGTGAAGATTTGGGAATTGCTTCAACAATAATTGGAGAAGAATATACTTCACTTGCAGATTTGTTACCTGTTGGATTTAAAGGATCAATACAAATAGAATTTGCCCCTGATTCAACAATTGAATCAGGAACTGCAAAACCAAAGATTGAATTCAAAGCAGTGCATCCAATAATCGGAGAGGAAGAAAAGATTTCAACAAAGCTTCCTGTAGAAATAAGTGTAAGCAATCTTGCAAAATGCATTGAAGTTCTTGCAGATGAGCCAATTGAAGTTGAAACAACTCCAATGAATATAGGATTTGGGCAGTATGGAAATTATGGCGGAAGTTATAATCCAAACTACCAAGGCGGTTACGGCGGCTATGGAGGATACGGCGGTATCCCAGGAAGTGGAGGCGGCTACAGCAATTACGGCGGAGGAAGTTATGGCAATTACGGCGGTAGCGGCGGAATTGCTTATCCTTACTCTAACTTTAGTTCACCTTATTACACAAATTATTATGACACAGAACAGAACAACGCCTGGAAGTATGGTCTTGGAGAAAATAATTTTATTATCAAAAACAATTGCGCAGAAGCAGTTGAAATAGACATTGACGGCCCTGCACAAATCAGGACAGATGAAGAAAACTTTGAGATTTTGCCAAATTCAGACAAGACAGTAAGGGTTGAGTCAGGATACAGAATGGGCAAATATGAGCTTGATGTTTTGGCAAAAAGAAAAGGAAGCCAGGACAAGACTTTGAAGATTGATTCACTTGATGTTCTTGTAAGAAGAGCAGGAGAAATGGATGAGGAATGTATCCAGCTTAGCACAAACAAAATAAAGTTCAACGATTTTATTGGCAAGCCTGTGAAAACAGAAATATACAATTACTGTTATGATATAGGGGTAAGGCTTCCAAGCGGCGGCAATGTAATAGACTTCAGCTGCAAGGTTGCAGGACAGCCGCAGAACACTTACAGGTTTGAGGAAGATAAAGAAGAGAACGCAGCATACTTCCAAGTTAGAACAAATGTCCCATACCAAGGAACTTCATACCAGCAACAATACAACAACGTTCCATTTACACAACAAGGCGGATTTATCAACCAGCCTCCTGGAAGTTATGGCAACGAAACTTATTTGCCAACAGGACCAAATGGCCCAAGTTATGGTAATGCTATCAATTCAAGTCAGGGATATAATTATTCTATTGCAAACAACCCTTACGGAAGCAACAATTGGGCCTACAACCAGGTTGGAGGATACACAGGCCAATGTGAATTGATTGATTCTACGTATGTTACAGATGTGCACACAAGTGGTGGCCAAGACGGTAAGACAATTCAAACTGTTGAGTTTGAAATAAAGCCTGCTTTGAATTATAGAAAAATGATTTGTGAATTCCAAAGCCAGATGCCGTTCCAAAGCATTTTTGGTTTGAGAGTAATGTTAAGCCAGGCATTTTACAGAGTATTTGTTGATGCTTCAGCAAATGTCAAATACTACAATCCATTCGGAGGAGCTTCAAACAAATACTTTGCAGTAGAACTTGAAGACATGTGGGGAATTGGAGACACTATTGACGAATGCATGAAGAATGCAGGCACAGGAGGGTATGCAATTGAAAAGCTGCAAAAATGCAGGGAAAAAGGCATTATAGCACCAATAACCTCGATTGTAAATTCTTCAGCCCTCAACTTTTTGACAAAAGGATACCAGAGAGGATTTATTCCGCAGGGCTTGTTCAATGAAGGCGATGTTTACGAATATATCGCAGACCCTGATGTTTTGAATATTCCGCCTGCTTCAGGAAAGGCAAGCATTGTTGAAATAACCCCCAGGGAAATAGTGCACGAAAGCGGCGTAAAGATTTCATTTGAGCCTGTTAAAACAAACTGCCCTGTACCATATCCTGGGGGAAATTGGACAATCAAAATGACGGTTGACAGGTCTGGTATGGATAAAACTATTGGCTGTGCAATAATTAACACCCAAATTGGCATAAAAGTTGCAAGGCCGTTGTTTTGGGACAGCCCAAAAGAAACAGTTTTGCCCGTAAGAGTTAATGTGCTTAACAAAAATGAAAGCGTGAATACCATAGACCCAACCAACTGCAGCAAAGCAGGTTCGGTTACTCCTGCAAGCGTGAAATGTGCACCAGGAGGCATAACAGAAGGAACTGTTTACAAAGATTACGGCTTTGACAGGCTCCCGTTTAACTGGACCTGGAAAGGCATTACTATACAGCAATGTGACGAAAAAGCAAACGGAGGCAAGGAAAGCTTTTGTGACGGAGTGCAGTTCTCAATTGAGCTGAACAAAAAGGCCGAAGAAGTAAAAGAATTTGTCACAAAGAACAAGGCAATCATTAATGATTATGCAGAATTAACAGGCGTTGCAAAGGAATCAAAAAACCTTTACAGGCTTGTGAAAAAACAGATAAAAGTAGAAAGCATTCCGCTTGGAACAACACAAGACAGTAAAACAATATTTTATCTAAAGGAAGACGACGAAATTCTTGAAACTGAAAACAAGAAAAGCATAACAGACAAGCTTGAAAACCTTAAGAGCCTAACCACAAATGTCACTGAAAATAATATGTATTCTATTGCACAGCAAACAGTTAAGACGCTGAATGCCATTTCACCTGAAGACAGGAAAAGAATTGTCGCAGTTGTAAGCAAGAGCTTTGCAGAAGATATAGCAAACAAGGATGTTGCGGAATTTATTGGAATAAGCAAACCTGCTGTTGGAGAGGGAGCAAAGTTTGACAAATATATCTTTACACTTGACGAATATAAGGCACTTAATGAAAAATTGCTTGAAGCGCTTGACACACCAGACGCTTGCTATAAAGAAGATGGTACGGGCATTACTATTATAAATGATGAAAACAAAAAGCTAGCGATTGTATGTGCGATTGAAGATGGAATAAGCTATATGGAAATAAGTAACACATTCCTTCAAAACCTGTCCAATGCAATTAAGGCAGATGGCTTTATTGTTGGAGCTGTTTCAAGTGAAGGCAACAAAAATGACAGCATTGGGTATATAATTGACAACGCCAAGGATGTAAGCAATCTGGTAAATATTGGAAGCTATGCAGACTTTAAAACCTTTTACAACAAGAACATCAACTTTGTTTCATTCCTTGTAAAAGACGGCTACAATGAAAATTTGAGAACAGACTTTGCTAAATTTTATACCGAAGCAGCCTTTGGAGAAACCGCAGGGTCAAAAGAAACTTTGGCGGAAACAGAATACGGAACAGGAAACTGGAAGTTTGGAGATAACGAGCCATATTCTTCAGGATATTCTTTGGGAACATCAGGCCAGTACAGGATTTTGTTAGGGCTTAATTTTGCCGATGCAGCCAGCTTTAAATGGAACATTGATTTTGAAAGGGAAAAAACGCTTAAAGAAATTAAAACAGAGTTTGAAAACAATTACCTGCTAAGCATGCCATTTGATGGGGAAATCGGGCTTGCTTCAGGCAGTGGAAGAGACGGATACGGAGTTCTTTTGACAGGCGAAGGCAGTATACTGCTTGATTATGATGATAAAGCAACAAAAAAGGAAACAGAACTGGCCAAGCCAAAAACAACAAACACAGGCAGTGCATTTGAGCAATACAGTTTGCAGACCTCTGACGCGCTTGCTGTAACAAACACTGGCTTAGTGTTTAAGGTCATTGGAACCAGGATAACAAGCAATCCTTCAAAGCCTGCAAGGGTAAACCTGGAACTCAATCCAAAAAGCGGAGCAGGAAACGAAGGGCTTGTGTATAATTTGCTTGAAGGAGGAGTTGGTGAAGGGTTAATGGGAGATGTTAATCCATGGTTTGTATGGCAGGAAGGGCAAAAAACCTTTTTGGACCAGGAACTTTCAAGACCACTTGCCCAAACACTTTGTAACGAAATTGGAACAGCCGGCTATCATGGATTTGTGCAGGAAATTGGAACAAAAACAGACTTCAAGGGCCTGATAATTCTTCCGTTTGACAAAGAATATGTACTTCAACTTATCTGCAACCAGGGAAACATGAGCGCAACTGCACTGGACACCATTTCGGCAACAGCAGGCTGGAGAGCAGGCACAACCGGCAACCAACTTCCACTTAATACAACCACCGACACCATTAACAGCAGCCTCAAGCACTTTATTAAAAGCATTGACAATGGCAAAATGTGCTTTACGCCGGGAAAAAGCGGAATTGACCTTGCCTGGAATAAAAAATATCTTCTTTCAAATAGTAGTTCAAACTAGTAAAAATGAATTCACCAAAACTTTTTTTTTGAAAGCCGTCAAAAGCGGTTAAATTTGAACAAAAATGCAGAAAGCAAAGTAATTTATATATAGAAAGAAATATTCTAATAGCCTTGAAAAAATTTAAGGATTTAAGCAGCAAACAGCAGGAAAAAAAAAGCAAAAATTTGAAGAATTAAACGACCGGGGAAAAACAAAATGGGTATTGAAGGAATAAGCAAAGGTTTGAAAGATTTCTATTTTGGAATAGAAGACAAATGGTATTCTTTAATTGAAAAAATTGACACAAAAATACCCATTCATGGAATTGTTGATAAAATAGATACAGTGGTTCCAAGCTTTGCACTTTTTCTTGTAGTAATTGCTCTGATTATTCTTTTAGTTGCCTTGCCTTTTTTGAGCGCACCGGCAGTTTTGTTTTCATTCAAAGTTACTGACGCAGATAATTCACCAATTGAAAATGCAAGCGTGCAGGTGTTTTTGGATGATGTTGAAATTTTTTCAGGTTCAACAAATGAAAATGGTGAAACTGCAAATGCAAGAATTGTTCCCGGTTCAACAGTAACTGTTTCTGTTTCTAAAGACGATTTTGTTGAATATTCTGAAACCATTGAAGCAAATGAATCAACATATCTTTATGGGATTACATTAAGTCCGCTTAGAGAAAACACTTATCATATTGCATTAAAGGACGGTCTTGGACAGCCAATAATGGAATTGCTTAAACTTTCATTTACCTGTAGAAATCCTGACGCAACTCCACCTGAAAATATTACAACTTCCACAGGAACCGCAACTATTGTAGAACCACCAAACTGCAATGGATTAATTGTAAGTGTTCAGGGGGAAGGATTTGATTTTAAAAGCTCAATTGAATTAGTGCAGATTGAACAGACAATTTATTTAATGGAAAGTATTGAAAACGGTGCAATTATAAATATTGAATTATACAGCAACAATTCACTGATTAACGAAAATGTTACTGTTTATCTTTACAAAGACAATGGAACTGTTTCAGGAATCGGACCTGTTGAAACAGAAGTAAGTCAGAATGGAATTGCTGTATTTGACAGACCAAGCGGAGAATATTTTGCAAAGACATCAGGTTATGGAAATTTTGCTACGGCCGAATCCGCAGTTTTTACAGCGACTGAAAATGAAACAACAACAGTAAGAATTGATTTAGAAGAAAGCATTGCAGGCAGTGTCAAAGTTTTAATTGTTGATGGCACAACAGATGCCGAGGTTGAAGGAGCAAGAGTTGCTTTAATGCTTGGAGGCGAAGAAATTGATGTAAAAACTTCAAGCGATTTACCGCTTGAGTTTCCTGTTTCACAAAACACAACTTATACTGTTGTTGTTGACCATGAAGGATATTGCTTGAAATCAGTACATGATATAACCATAAGTGAGGTAGTGCAGAAAATAGAGCTTACTCCGGTAAATGAAGAATGCGGCGGAACTTTAGAAACAAGGATTCTTGACCAGTCAGGAAATCCAGTAAGACATGCAACTGTAGGGCTTTACAATGCTGAAGGGTTTAGTGTCGGATTTGGAACCAGAATCAGTGATATTAACGGGGTGGTTGAATTTTCAAGAGTTCCAAGCGGAGACTATAAGGCATTTGCATTTAAAGAAAACAGTAGTGGCTGGAGTGACCCAGGACACTTTATAGAAAGAGCATCTGCAAGCACTGTACTTACAGTAGTGCTTATTGCAGGAAACGGAACAATAAGAGTAAAGGTTTCTGATGAGGAAGGAATGCCTGTACAATTTGCAGAAGTTGCATTTGTTGATGCTTTAACAAACAGACCAATTGGCGGAGGCTCAATGCCTGTTCAGG
This sequence comes from Chloroflexota bacterium, assembly GCA_017610335.1. Lineage (GTDB taxonomy): Archaea > Iainarchaeota > Iainarchaeia > Iainarchaeales > JAFCCL01. The sequence continues at coordinate 9,197 of JAFCCG010000009.1, forward strand.
ATATTAATGGAACAATAGAGCTTACTACAAGAGCTGACAAAAAAATTTACATTATTGCAAGCAAGGATGGTTATACCAATTTTACTTCAACAATTGTTCCTGTTATTGCAGACAATGTTCAGTTCGTTGATGCAGTTCTTGAAAGGGAAATTTTACAGGGAGATGTTAAAATTGAATTTAAAGGAATGTACAAGGACAATAAGCGGGCAAAAAATATTGGACCAGGAGAAGAATATGAAGCTTTGTTTGAATTAAAGATTCCTGCTAACAAAAATTATGATTCAATCGGAATGCATGTAAGAACAGGCGACAAGGAAACAATGGAGCTTGACAAAATTATATTAAGCAATATTAATGCCCCTGGAAATGTTGAAATAATAAAAGCAACTTCTTACAGTGAAAATAATGGTTATGCACTTGACTCAGAACATATTTCAAGCGGCGATGCAAAATGGGCAAATCTTAAATGGAGTGCGCCATCAACAGGAATTGTTCAGGTAAGAGTAGGTGTTAAATTAAAGGAAACTGCAAATTTAGGAGACCAGTTGAATCTTTTCTACAGAACATGGGGTGAAGAAAATGGAAAATATATTAGAAACCCTGTTGACCTCGAATTGGGAGAAGCTGAATCAATTACAGGAAAGTCAGGGCTTTATGCAACCGCAAAACAGGAAATTTTCCAATTGGATATTGAAACAATCTGCGATGAAAGCTTTTGCTTTAGTGCAAGCGTTTTAGATGAAGAAGACGGTTTGGCATACAATGCAAACCAAAGCTTTTCAGGAAGTGTATTCAGGCCATACAAACTTACGTTTTCAATATTGAACAATTCAGAGTTTGAAGAAAATTCTTACCTGAATTCTGAAACAGAAATTTCAGATAAAGATGGAGTACTTTTGCTTCAAAATTATACCATTTATGGAGCACAAAACCAGAAAATTGAAGGAATGGCGCAGGAAAAAAACACTGGCTGGATTGAGTCAGGAGACTTTTTGCCAAACAACAGCATTTCAGGAATTATTGATTTTACTCCGCAAAAAAGCGGAATTGCCTTGTTTACAATAGAGATAAGGAGCGGGCAAAGAATAAGATTTACTAAAACTATTGCAATGAACATTGCCTCAAACAAGGAAATGAATGTTGCTGTAGTGCCTGAAATACTTCCAAGTGGAATTGAAAACACAATTAAGGTTACTGCAAAAGACAGGGTTACAGGTGCAGAAATTAGCACAGCACTTGTAAAGGCAAAGGACAGGTTTGGAACAGTTGTTGATGAAAAGAACACAAACAGCAAGGGTATTGCCATGCTTAACCTGCCTTCACTGCAGCCTGGAGAAAAAATAACTCTTATTATTGGAAAGTCTGATTATGCAAGCTTTGAAAAAGTGCTTGAAGTAAATCCAGCCGTAATAAAAGTAATGCCTTCCACAATAGGAATTGCATTGAATGCAAAAACAATTATTGAAACCAGGGACCAATTCAGCATTGAAAACATTACTTCCTTTGACCTTAAAATAAAGGAAATGAAACTCAATGGCCAGCTTTATGGATTGATTGACGAGAAAAGGGTAAAAAACTGGCTTTTTACCTACGAAGGGGAAACAATCAAAGCAGGGCAGGTTAATGAACTGCAGCTTGCAACAGCCCTGTCAGAAAAAGGCAAAAAACTAGAGCAGGGAAAACAATTAGTAGCAGAACTTGAAATTACGACAGAGGCGCTTGGAAACGAATGGACAACAGTTATTCCTGTAAAGATAAGCATCGGGCTTGGCGGAGAAGTGGATGACCCCACTTGTTTTACAATTACAAGAAAGGAATGGAAGGGCAGCACTGAAGGAAATCCAATAGAGATAGAGCTTGAGGTGCAAAACAACTGCAGCATTGCCGGCGCACCGGTTTCTTTGAGAAATATTTCAGCTCAGGTTAATTGGGAATCAAACCAGACAGGGGCATTTTCAATCAGAACACCAAGCAATTCAATGGAGCTAAGGTCAGGATATGGCAAAAAGTTTGCAGGCCTGCTTGGTCCGGAAGAAAGCATTCCTTTAGTGTTGGAATTTTCGCCAAACGGCGGAGTGAACGGCAAAGGAATTGCAAAAATTGTATTTAAAGCAGAAAATCCGACAGAACAGGGTGCGCAAGAGCTTTCAGACGGGCTCCTGGCAGAAATCGTGGTAGTAAATTTGATTGACTGCATTTCATTCAGCAAAGACATCCTTAGGATTAAGCCAGAAGAAACCGATTCCTTTGCTATTGAAACAAATGGCTGCGGTGTATTAAACGGCATAAGACTTGAATCAGAGCTTTCTATAAGCAATGAAATCTTTACTTTGGGAGAAACAGACTCAAAAGAAATCGAGGTTCTTGCCGAGAAAAATATTCCAGGCCAGTATCCGATAAAGGTTTATGCAAAAGGCTCAGACCAGGTTCAGGAAAAGTTAATCAAAACAATCAGGGCAAGAATCCTTGCATCCGGCTGCATTGAACTCTCAAGATATGAATTTGACATTTTTGACAATCCAAACGACCCATACGACGGCTATGACACGGTTGAGCTAATAAACCGCTGTTATGACAAGCCGGTTACGGCAACAGTAAAGTTTAATGAGAAAGACTGGGGAGAGGCAATGAAAACAGGCGCGGTCTGGGGCCTTATCTCAGGAGTAATCGGCGGATTTATGAGGGAAGATAACACAAGCTTTTGGACAGGAAATCCAATCAAGCAAAAAACAGTTGAAAAGGCAGAGAAAGCGGTTGAAACAGGAAAGCCAACAGTAACTGTTCCAAAAGCGGCACCAGGACAAGTGATACCTCCAAAAGTATATGAAGAAGCATTGGAGTCCAATTCAGGCACAGCACCACCAGAACAGACAGCAGAAACACCACCGGAAACGGCGCCACAGCCAGGGTCTGCAGGCAGTCTGGCTGAAGAAATTATTGAAATTATAAATAGTGAAGGCGGAAGCATTTTATACAATAGCGAAAGCACCATAAGCTGGAAAGATAGTGAAGGAAGGGAGTGGCTCACATACCAAACAGAAAGCGATGGCTGGCAAACGGACTTTGTTGGAGATGTATATATAAGCGATATTGCAAGCTCGGAAGAAACAGCACAACCACGAGCTGGTTCAACAGATACAACAACCCCTGTTGACACAATTATAAGCGAGATATACGGGGAAGGCGGACTCGTTTCAAATTATACCGCTGATACCATATTTTGGACAGACAGTGAAGGAAATCAGCGGTACACATATAAAGCAGACGACGGCTGGTGGTATGACGAACAACAAACAGCGACACAACCAGAAATAACAACCCCACCGGAAACAGGATATCAACCAGGGACACCAGAAGAACTATTTTTACCAGGTACAGGCATTCAGGCAGAAGCAGTTACCGAAGAGATAGAACAAGCAGGTGGATACATTTCATCAATAGACCCTGCAGATAATATATATTGGACTGATACCCAAGGAACACAGTGGTACACATATAAAGCAACTGACGACCGCTGGTATAATAAACAGCAAACAACACCGGAAACCGCACAGCCTACAACAGCCCAGCCTGCAGCAGGCCAGCCTACTGCTATTTACATTGGAGCAACATGGACTGCAGAGCAGTTGGCAACGAAAATGCGGCCATTGAACACTGTTAAAAGCGTGGTTGTTGACGCTGACGGAACAGGCATGACACTTACACAAATTAGCGGCTTAACAAACAGGTTTGAAATTGAGAACGGGGAATGGATTATGCAGGACTCTGTTTCGCCAACAGGCAATTTTGCACTTGGTTTGCCAACAGGCTATAATGCGTTTAGTTCCGGAGTCGGACAGGGGATTGGAGGCAGTGTTGGCGGCATGCTTGGTGGCATTGCAAAAGGCATAATGGGTAAGCCAAGCTTCCTTGGATGGGGCCTGCAGGGCTTTATTGTAGGAACATTAATTACTTACGCGAATCAGAATGAAGGCAAATTCAGCTTTACAACAGTTCAGGATGATTTAATTTACAAGAAAACAGAGCTTTTGATGCCTGGTGCAACGCTTGAAGAAGATACTTTGGTAGAAACCCCTTCCAGTGATATAATTGTAAAAGATCTTGATGAAACAAGCACTATGCCAAGGCCTGATAATCCAAACTTAAGCATGGAAAAAATAATGCTTGGCTTCCTGAATGTTGGAGGAGTGGTGCAAAAGGACCCTGCAACACCGTTGTACAGAATTCTTAAAATTGAAGGGGAAAGGCTTGATTACAAGACCGAGTACGATCTTGATGAAGAAAAAAATCCGGCAATTGAGGTAAAGGAAAAAAAGAAGCATGTTGAAAGGTTTAGATTGCAGTTCAATGCATTTGACCCGATGGAAGAAAAGCCTGTGCTAAAGCCCATTTCAAACTGCCAATTGGGAAATATGACAGGGGTAACAGGGCCTGCTGCTGTTCCAAAAGTAATGTTTGACTGGAGCTGGGCGGTCATAAAAGACAATAGCTGTGATGAGGGAAATGAGGATTATATTTATTGTGACGCAACCCAGTTCAGTATTGAGGTTTTGAAAAAAGTGCAGGAGCTAAGGGAGTTTATTGAACTCAATAAGCCGTTTGATTGCCCTACCAGCGCAAGTGCTGTTGCAATAACAGAACAGGTGCTTTCTGAAACAGGAGGCGATGTTGGAATTACAAGAATTCAGGCAAGCAGAGTTGGCTTAAGCGATGTAAACATTGTTGTGATGTCTGAAAGCAACAATGGCAAAGCAATGGGTGTAGAATTAAGAGTTTATTTAAATCAGGGAGACAACCTTGTAAAAAGTTGCACAAGGCAGTTTAATCTGGTAAGCAAAACAATTGAATCGTGCAATCTTGAAGGAATTGCCGCAGGCGAATACACAATTGAGGCAGTGCTTGTGCCAATACTTTGTGACGGCTGTGAAAACAGTAATGCAGGAAATGATTTAATTGAGGCAGCGCTTTTCCTTGGAGAAACAAGCATTGCCGAATGCAAGCCGTATAATACAAAAAGGCTTGTGAAATTCCTTATTGAAGATGATTATCAGGCAAGCCAGATTGAGGAAGTGCAAAAGCTCATAAGTTTTAACGCACATATTATTGAAGATGCTTACACAAATGATTTTAGGGCAGACTTTGACGAATTCTGCAAAACCAAAAGCTTCTTTGACTGTCCAGATTATTACACAAGCGAAGATGGATTGCAGCGTTTCTTTTCCGATCCGGAAAGGTTTGAATTTGACTATTCCCTTGCACCACACGCGGCAGTGGATGCAGGAAAGTATTCTGTAACCATAAACATAGAATATGCAAATGACGACTGGCAGCTTTTTGTTAACGGACAGCCTGATGCAAAGATTGTAATTGAAATGACTGAATTAAGCGCTCCTGAGCCAAACAGCCCGTTCTATTACTTGCCGTTTGACGGACTTATTGGTGTTGATTCAGAAAACGGAAGGCAGGGATACGGGATAAATTTCAGGCAAACTTCAGAGGAAACAATAAAGATAAACAATTCCATTTACCAGCCTGTTTTCAGCACAAATATTGCAAACACCACCCCAATATTCAACGGATGGATTGAAGCAGGATTCAGCAACAGCTTTGATATATTAAACATAGTAAACAGGGGAATTCTTCTGGATGTTCAGGCAAAATCAGAGGCAACCTCAATCGTGCTGTCACCAAGCTATGCAACTCCGATAATGATGGAAGTAGATTATAGCACCGGGCGTGACGCTTATGGGTTTTACTCAATTGAAATTGACAACAGCCCGCATACTGCTTCAACAAAAATGATTCCGTGGTCAGGAGTTGGAACAATATGCCGCGATTTTGAAGACAATCCTGTTACAGAAGCCTGGCAGGAAACATGGGACATTCACGGCGGAATCTCAGGCAATATTGAATGTGCAATTGGCACAGATATAACAGATTATGGTGTTGAATGGTGCAATCCAATCAGGGTTGGAAAAACCTTCCTGCAGAGTGTTGTGTTTACGCCGCAGAACAAAACCAGCCTTATGAAAAGGACAATTTATGCCGACAACATGACTTTGTACAATGCAGGGGAAAGTGGAAACCAGATTTCATTAAATGGCGTTCCAGGAATGGAAAACAACAGCTTTGGAACAAACAATCTTAGTAGTTTGCAGGATGTGTTTAATCTTGTGGAAGAAAACAAGGCCTGTCTTGTCGGGCTGGGAAGCAGAATAAGCAATAAGTTCTTTTGGAATCCTAAAGCTGTTCTTGAAGAAATTTCAACGCAAAGGGCTATGGCAGACACAGAATGCATTACTACAGGATAACAGAATTTATTACTACAAAGGCAACAAAAAGGATTATTTCAAAAGCAAGTAAATTATTTTTACAATGGGTTTGAAAGAATTTTACCTAAAAGCAGAGGACAAATGGTATAATGTCCTTGACAAGATAGATGCGCACATACCGGTCTACAAACTTGTTGACAAGGTAGATACAGTTGTGCCAAGCTTTGCACTTTTTATAGGAATTATTGCATTGCTTGTAATTGCATTTGTTGCACTTAATCTGAATTTTGCAGGCGGAGTAAGCCTTACTGTAACAATAGAAGATACTGAAGGAAATTTGCTTGAAGGGGTTTTCTTTGATTATACTGTTGGCGATAGCATTAATTCCGCCATTACAAGCCAGGGTGGCAAAGCAATAATTTTTGTTCCTGCAGGCTCAACAGTTGAAATAACTGTTCCAGAGGCAACTGTTAATGGAAGCATGTTTGAAGAGGCAAAGAAAACTATTTTTGTTGAAGATATAGGGATATCTGAAAGGATTGTGTTAAGGGAAGAAAGCCCTGACTTTGTTGAAAGGACAATTCTTTTCCAAAACGGTGCAGGGGAAAGAATTACAGGAAAGGCAATAAGGGTAAGACTTAACTGTGAAAACCCCTTGGTTACTCCAAGCCCTTTAGAGGTATCAGACCTTGACTTCGACGGAAGCATTACTGTAAAAGAGCCAAAGGACTGTGGAATATTCCAGGCTGTAGTGCTTGAGCCCGAAGAGTTCAGCCAAAAAAGCTATATTTTAAACCAGGGAACACAAACCATTAGGCTTGAGGCATTGCCTGTGGCAAAAGGAACAATCAGAATAAAGATAAAGGACTCCAGCGGCAATCTTGTACTTTCAAACAATTTTAATGTAAAGCTTTTAGATTCAGACGGGTTTAAGACAGCGGAAAAATATTCACAAAATTATGGAGAGGTAATTTTTGCAAATATTACCTCAGGAATCTATACAGCAAGTGTTGAAGACATTTCAGGAAATTACAGCATTGCCAATTCTTCAATAATCGGTGTCAGTGTGGATGAAACCACATCTGTAGATGTCATCGTAAGCAAAAGCATAAAGCTTGTCCTTAATGTTTCGGTTGTTGAAAAGGGAACAGGAAGCCCTATTGAAAATGTTACCCTAAAAATAATTGATTCAGACGGCAAAACAATTGCGGAAAAAAACACCTATTTGGAAAACATCGCCGTATTCAAGTTCACTGAAAACGAAGACCTGCAATTGTTTGCAATGCATGATAATTACCTTTATGAAATTGTTGATTTGCCAAGCACAGGAACTTCAGATATTGAAGTTGAAATGGAAAAAATTACTTTGTCAAACAGCGGAAGAATAGAAGTAGAGGTTGTTGACGAGGACAATTCACCTGTAAAAAATGCAAGAATCAAACTTCGCTTTTTGGATACAGGAATACTTGTTCCAATTACACCTGAAATGACAGACAAGAACGGTTTTGTAGTATTTACAGGAGTAAAGCCAGGAAGTTATTATGCCTATGTTGAAAAATACCCTGCTTCAGGCGACAACAAAGACCAAGGAAAGGAAATTGACATAAGAACTGTTACAAAATTTAAGGTATTAATGATTATTGGAGACAGTAGTGTACAAGTAAATGCATTTGACGAGGATTTAAGGTCTGTTGCAGAAGCTGAAGCCGAATTCTTTGCGCTTTCAGGCGAAAGCCTGGGAAAAATTCCTTTAACAGAGGGCACAGGCCAGATTAGCCTTAAGGCAGACAAAATTATTTTTGCGGTTGTAACACACCCTGATTTTATGGCAGTTCAGACAATGCCACAGCAACTTTGGCCAAACGAAATTATACGATTTGATGCTTTAATGGAACCAAAGCTAATTCTTGGAGAGCCAGAGCTTGAGTTTTCCGGAATTTTTGACGAAACAGGAACACAGGTTCAGGAAATGAGTGCCGAAAACAGGTATGTTGTAAAGTTCAAGCTAAGTGTTCCTGAAAGCGGAAATTATGGCAGTGGAGGGATTCATTTTAGGGTGGGTGACGAGCAATTTTTGATAAATGACCCCCTAGTGATAAAAGAAGCCATTGCAGGACGGCTTAAAGAGCAATTGAAAGGAACAAGCCATACGCCCCCGACAGGCTATAATGAGGACAAGCAGAATATCACAGTTGGAGACGCCAAATGGATTAACATAGCTTGGAACAAGCTTGAGCCAATGAATTATTATGTTGGCTTTGAGGTAAAGGTAAAAAACCAGATAACACCTTACACCAGGCTTCCAATGCATTACAGGGCATGGGCTGTTAACGGAAGCGGACAATATATAAGGACACCGGAGGATTCAGAGCTAGGGTTTGCTGAAAGCGTGTCAGAAAAGCAAGGCCTTTACGCAAAAACAAGAGATATTGCATTTTTGGAAGGGCAGGCAGCAGAATGTCAGGAAGACTTTTGCTACAGCGGGGAAAGCATTCTTGACGAAGACCTTGAATTGTATATTTACAAGCCGTATGAAATGAGAGCAGGCAGCCCCCACAATTACACTTTCAGTATACTAAATAATAGTGAAAGGCAATACAACAATAGTGAATTATACATAACTGTTGATGGCCTTACAATTGATTCTTACAAAATACAAAACGCTTCAGCCCAGGAAATAAGCAATTCAGGAATTTCAGCCAAAGAAACTGGGGCAATTGATTTGGGAAACTTTACAAAGGGAAAAAGTGTTTCAGGAAACATCCATTTTACGCCAAACTCAATCGGCCTTGGAGAAATTGAAATAAAGGTTATTGCCGACAACCGCGTTGTATTCCAAAAAAGCATTTTTGCCACAGTCCTTTCTGAAAACGAGATGATTATTGCAGCAAGCCCTGCGCGCATTCCATCATATGTTGCAACAGAACTTGAAATTTCAATTTATGACCCTGTATATGAATATGAAATTGACGGGGCACTTATAAGGGTTAATGTGAAAAATCCCGACAAGACAGAATTGTTTTACACTGCAACAACAAACGGATTTGGAAAAGCAATAATTGGCCTGCCTGCACTTGACCCAAAAACAGTTGTAATTATTGAAGCGGAAAAGCCAAATTACTTTGCAAACCCGTTGGAAATTGTTGTTGACTCAAACATATTGCGCTTTGACCCTGCAAAAGTAAATGCGTCAATGGAAACAAGGGGGGCAAGGGAGCAGATTTTTAATGAAAGAATTGAAAACACCACAGGCATTGATGTTGAAATCAAAAACGTTTCGCTTACAGGAAGTTTTAAGGGCCTGCTTGACAGACAGACAATGAAAAATTACTCAAAACAATTTATCGGAACAAAAATAAAGGCAAACAATTATGAAATTCTGCCATTCTTTAAGACAAGGATTTCTGAAAACATTGAATCAATTGCTTTGGGCAATGAAACAGTAACAGGAGAATATACTGTTACCTCATACAACCCGGAAACAGGAATTGAATGGGACACCATAATTCCATTGGAGGTGGCAATCAAAATAAGTGGTCTGCCTGACAATGCGCCATGCATTGTAATCACAAAACAGGAATGGTCAGGTTCCACCCAGGGAAACAGGGCAACAATTGAATTCCAGGTTCAAAACAACTGCATGACAGGCGGAATGGCATCAGGCCTTGACAGCCTGCAGGCAAATCTTTCATGGAATTCCAACATAATGGGCCATGTTGAATTAAGTCTGACAAATTCAGGAAGCGGACAAACCAATACCGAAACATTAAAGCCCGAAATCTGGACAAAAATAATTTCAGGGGTAAGGCCTGAAAGCACGTTCTATGGAATGCTTACATTTACCCCAATGAACGGCTTTTTGGGAAAAGATGCCGTATTCTCTGTTGACATTGACGGCACAATAAAAACGGCTGCAGGAGATTCGTTTGTCGGCTCAATACCAAAGGAAATTTCCTCAAACATTAGAATAATTAATTTGGACCAGTGCATTCAATACCCTGGAGCAGAAAACATAATTGAAATGGCTGGAGACACGGCAAACTTTACTGTTGATTCAAGCGAATGCGGTGACATTGCAATTGATATAGAATTGTGCCAGAATGACACAGAATGCAGGGGCGGTACAACAGAAGGAGGCATTACATTAACGCCAACAAAGTTTAAGCTTAATGCAAACAACCCTGTGCAAGAAGTGCTTGTTGCAAGGCAAACTATTGCAGGAATGTACGGCATCCCTGTTTCGGCAAGAACACCGGGAAGAAGCTATAGAAAAGTTGCCCTGATAGATGTGCTGATAAAGCCTGCGCAGGACAGGACATTTACTTTGGACAAATACGCATTTACTTTGGTCGGCACAGGAAGCCAGGACAATGCAACACTGGCAAACAAGGATTTGGCAGAAGACATTATGGTTAACGCAAGCGCATGCGATTGGGGAACGGCAGAAGAAGAAGGCATGTGGAATTGGAAGGGGGCAGGAATTGGCGCAGCAATAGGCGCAATCTACGGGGCACAAACTGCAATCACAGCAGCAAGCACAGCATCAACAGCAATCAACTTTACAAGGACTGCAGAGTTAGTAAAAGCGGAAGAAGCGGTTAAAAACGCAAACCAGTTAACAAAAACCGCAAGCACGGCCGGAGACACGGCACAAACTGCAGCAGAAACAGCTAAAACAGAAGCAATAACTGCTGCCATTGCCGAGATTGAAGCAGCTGAAGTGGCTGCAAGCTCAATAGGACCATGCGGTGCAACTGTAACAGGAACACTTGCAGGAGCAGTAACAGAAATAAGTGAAGTTGGAGCAGTTTCGCAAGGATCGTTTTGGACAAATGTTGGAGGGGCAATTTTATGGGTTGGAAAAGGGCTATTAAGTATTGGAGGAGGAGTAGTAAACATTGCAACAGGCAAAGATACTGCCTCGCCTAATTCAACAACGCAAATAAGCGAAGGGCCATACAAATCACAGGCAGACATTGACAATGCAATTGGAAACAGTGAAAGTGCCGCAACAGAAATGGGTGAAACTTCAACAAAATGGGGAACAAGCATAACAGAAGCACAAACAATGGTTGCAGAGCTGGAGGCAGTGTTAGCAACACTTGGGACCGCAGAAGGACAAGTTGCAGCAGCCATAACATGCTGCAGTGTATGCCCAACAGGCCCATGCGGAGCATGCACACCGCAATGCACTGCAACAGCAGAAGCAATAGCAGCCGCAATAACAAGCGTTGAAGCCGCAATATTAGAAACAGAAGCGGCAATTGCAGAAATGCAAACCGCACAAACAGCGGCAACCACAGCAAATACCGGAATTGATGCTGCAAGCGATTCACTCACAACAGCCAACAGTTCAATGGGAGGGCTTGGAAATTCAATGCAGGCAACACAGACCGCAAGCACATTTAGCTATGGAAGGTTTGCAGGAGTTCTCGGAACCTATGCCGCTTTGGGCGGAATTGCAGGCGGGCTTCTAGGAGGGGTGTTTGGAGACGACCCATGCGACCAAATGGTTACGGCAAGCCTGACGGATTATGTGATTAATTTGAAGGAAGATGCACAGCCTATTTCAATTGACAATGCACTTATTTCAGGATTGTGGAATAGTGATGAAGCAAAGGTCTTTGGAACTTATGACAGCCAGGAAGTAGGCATTTACTTTGAAAACATGGGTTTGGAGGAAAGCGATGCTGTTTACGGTATTGTAAGCCTTCCTGCCGAAAGGCATTATCATGCAAACCCTACAACGATTTCAAAAGGAAATTCAAACTTTGGGCCGTTTAATGTTCCAGACCAAAAAACTGAAACCTATATGCAAAGATTACATTTGAAGTTTGTTACCGCACCCTCAACCTTAAATCTTGAGCTTTTGCCGCAGGAAACCTACAGCTGTTTGCAGGGAAGCCTTTTCGGCGCAACAGGAGCAGGAGCATTGCCTGATGTAAAACTCAACTGGAGCTGGAGCGAAACAATAGGAATTGCAATGGACAGTTGTGATTATTATAATGATGATGGAATTTACTGTGATGCAACACAATTCAGCATTGCCTTAACAAAGAAAATGCAGGCTTTAAATGAATTCCTTGCAGTAAACCAGCAGATTCCCTGCCCTACAAATCCGGCAATAACAGAGCTTGAAAAAACTACGAAAGAATTCGATGCAGAGCTTTCAGACATTGGAATAAACCCATTGCAGTTGTATTATCCAGGCTGCTGGATGCCTTTGTCCACAACCCTTTGGGACGGGCAACCAGTATTGCTTTATTTTGTTGCTGAAGCAGCAGAAAATAATAATGTAAACTGGACAAGCGATGTGCAAAATTTGAACGATTTGGAAAATTTGATAAGGTTTAGGGCAAGGCTGATAAAAGACGGCTATAGCAAAGACTTCCAAGAGGACTTTGCAGAATTTTACACAACCAAATCATTCTATGATTCTCCAAATTACTTTGATAACAATCCAGACGGCCAGTGGTCTGAGTACTTTGAAAATACTAATAATTTGAGATTTAAACAAAGGTTTGTTGAAAACACAAACTTGCCTGATGCAGGAGTTTACGACGTGCTTGTAAATGCAGGATTTAATTCAGGAAACTGGGAATTCTTTGATACAGACGGAAACCCTGATGCAAAAATTATTGTAGAATTCCTGTTCCTTAACGAAGCATATCCTAACAGTGTTTTCTATTACCTGCCATTTAATGGAAATATTGGCGTTGGTTCAAGCAATGGAAGAAACGGTTACGGGGTTGATTATGTAAACAGCGCGGAACCTATTGCAATTGCAAGCAGCCCTGAAATGGTTTTAACAAAGGAAATTTACGGAAGCAATCCGGTAACAGAAGCCAATATTGAGGTTGTTTCAGACTTTAAGACAATTAATTCCATTGCCTCAAAGCGCGGGTTTTTGCTTGAATTGGAGGGCACGGATTTGGCTACTGTGAAAAACATTTCATTCTACCCAAATTATGCCACCCCGGTAATTATGAAGATGCCGCATGAAAAAGACAATGAAAGCTTTAGCGCATTCTATGAAATAAAGGAAAGCCAGACACCTGTTGAAGTAGGCACGACCCTTAGCTTTTGGACAGGAGCCGGCCAGTGCCTTGATTTCTCAGGCCAGCCTGTTTATGAGGCATTCAGGTTCAAGCCTGACAGGGCAGCAACACAGAATGACCCTCTTTCAGCCTGGCTGTTTGCTTATGCAACAGACTGGGACAGTGCCCTGTTTGAGGGAGACGTTTACCTCAAAGCAGTGTTTTATTCACCTATTACAGAAAACTTTACGCTTGCGGCATTGCAGCCATCCGGCCTGCAATTTATTTCACCTGATTCGCTTGAATCCAATTCCGTTGATTTACAGGGAATTGCAGGAATGCAGAATAACAGCGGTGCAGCACAGGATATTGTAAACGAAATTCAGGAAATTTTTGATTTGGTTGAAGGACAGAATGTTTGCGTTACTGATACTGGTTCAAAAACCTCGTTTTGGTGGAATCCAAAAGCTTTGAATGATGCTGTTGGAAGCAAGACAAGTATTTCAGACTTTGAATCAGGCTTGGTTGAAGGAAGCACCTGCATAGGCTATGGAAGCTAAAGTTGCCTGTATGGGACATGGAAACTAAAAATATGCAAAGCTATGCCATTGAACCCAAGCAAAATGGCATTTTTGCTTGCACCAGCTTGTTGCGCTATGCGCAACGCCATTTTCCGAAACGGAAACAAGGCGTGACGGCTAAAGGTAATTAATTTAAACCAGAAAGCCCCTACTATTCCTTTAGTGTTTTTATGTCCATTGCATTAATTCCCACAATGTTTGCCTTGCTTTCAATAGGCGAATTCTTTTCAGACATGGTTTTTGTTCTGAAAATATTTGTATTGTTAACCATTATTTCGTGGATTGTGATGCATTTGGGAAAAGGCCCTTTGTCAATTGTACTTATTATTGGAATTTCGTGGTTTGTATTGTTTGATGCCTTTTGGCTTTTTGGAGGAACATATGTTTTAATGATGCTTTTGACACTTGGTGTTGCAGGTATTTTCATAGATTTGTTCTTTGTATTCCCAGGATTTGCTGCAGGAGGAGGAAAGCCAGGTGGCCTTCCTGCTGAAGCAAAGATGAGCAGTCAGGGCGGAGTAAATCAAAGAATGAATCTTTTCAGACAAAAACCAGGCGGAACAAGAAAGCTTCCTCCGCCAATGTAGGAGCAAAAGAATTGTTTTGAATGTATTGAAAGAAGATGTATATAGTAAGGATTGTGAAAAAAATGTTTGGAAACAGGTTTTTTGAAATAAATCAGCAGGGAATGCTGCAAATATTCATACTTATTGTAATAGCCTTGGTAGTGGTTGTTACAATTCCTGTGCTGGTAATGAAGGTTTTTCCTGCAGCAGACCTTATTATGCGAATTATTCTTATTTTCTTAATTTTTACAACAGTAAGAGGATATCTGGGATCAGGAATTCCAACAATTCTTGTAACAGGTGTTTTGATATATTTCCTGGTCATTAAATGGGCATATTTTACAGCAGCAATGTATATTGCGGTTTATTTCCTGCTTGCATTGCAAGTGTTTAGCATAGTTATTTTTGGAATTGGAATGGGTATGAGAAAAGGCTAGCGCCAGCTATCTGCTTTAACTAAAATGGCAAAAGGTAAGTTTAATAAGCTGGAAATGTCATAATTTTTATAGAGGCGTTTGAAAATGGCAATGGACCCTTTGATTCAGAATCTTGAAATAGTGCTTTCCCTATTTTACCTTGTATGGATTTTTGGCTGGGCAAAAAAGAACCTTGGAAGCCCAAAACTTGCAATTCTTTTTGCAGTAATTGTAGTATACCTTACATTCTTCCAGTTCCCACAACTTATCTGGATTCCTGTTTTGATATTCATTTTTGCAGTGTTTGGAAAAGGATTTTTTGAAAAGCTTAACATTTACAAAAAGTAAAACATTAGAGGCTAAAAAATGGATACTTTTACTTTTATGATTGCTATCATTTTCATGATGATGGCTGTTCAATTTAATCAATATTGGCTGATTTTTGCAATTGTTGCTTTGATGATTCTTTCAATGAGGGATTTGACTACGACCGTGCTTTTAATTATTGCAACAGTAATCCTTCTTTTTGGCAAAGAATATTTGGCAGATTACTGGCCTTTTGTGCTGTTTGGCTTGATAATTTTGAGCCTTATAATTGGCGGAAAACAAAAAGCCGAACAGCAGCCTGACATGTTTGGCGGCGGAGACATGGGCGGAATGGGCTTTGGAGGATTTTAACATTGCTTGCAATCATTCTTGCTCTGGTGACAGCAGGGCTTTTCTTTATTCTGATTAACCAAGGCCTTTTGGCGATGTTGTGCATTATTGCAGCAGTACTTATTGCAATTGCCGGATTTTTTTCAAAAACAAAAACTACAGTAGAACGAATTGGAAAAAGCGGAAAAAAAGGAATGTGGAAAGGTTTGCAGGAAGCCGAAACAGGAAATCCTGATAAAGCAATTTTGAATGACGCTGTTTCAGGTGCAGGAGAAATTTCAGGGGCACAAGTTGGAGCACCTGACAGCCACAAGTTTAAGGCAACTAACAATATAGGCGGCGCTGCTGAAAAAATAATTGAAACATTCAAAAAGGCGTTTAAGTAAGAAAATTAATAGATTATAATCAGAATTTTCCCAAAACCTATTTAATTACAGTTTTCCCAAAACCTATTTAATTACAGTTTTCCCAAAACCTTTCGGTCTGTTTCAAGAATTTTTTCCATTATTGATTTTGTTGCTCCAAGCTCTGCTTTTAATTTCTTCAAATCTTTTTCTATTACTGCAAGCCTTTGGTTAATTGCAATAAGGTCTGTTGAAGGTTCGCTCCGACTTTTGTTTTGAACCTGTTTTTCAAGTGTTGAAATTTTTGCAAGCAATTCATCGGTTTTGGCAGACTGGGCTTCCAAGGCAACATGGGTTGTTGTATGCATTGCCACATGCTCTGGTTTTTCTTCTGTTGCTATTTTTCTTGCCTCCAAAGGCTTTGGCTCAGGTCTGGAAGCTTGAACCTGTATGCCTTTTGCTTTCGCAATATATTGTATTATTTCTCCCTCATTTAATCCGATGTCCTTTAGGGTTTGTTTTACCACGTCATCGTCAATGCCACTTTGGTACATTTTTTTAATAGTGTCAAGCACAATTTCTTTATCAACCACAAAAACCACTAAAAAAGGTATTCTTTTATTCCACTTATACTATAGTTATACTGCTTTAAATAACTTAGTTTCAAATAAAAGCAGGCGTAATTTATGAAATTCAAATTGAGAAACGGACCTTGGAAAACTATTTTTGAAGGAAAATTTCAAGAGCATAAAATGGAAATTTTGATGAATCCGGAACAGGTAATGCTTGTTGCGATTTATGAAAAAGAAGGCGAGGAAACTGTTGGAGTAATATTGCAGTCATTTGCAGTATTCAGTGCAGTTGGCGAAGCTGAAACATTTATTGAAAGCCTGCAAAAGGAAGCTATTATTCTTTCAAGGCATGATGGAAAACACACTGTGCAATTTCTTGCAATTGCAAGCAAACACGTTTATGTAAAAGCCGAAGAGCAAAAGATTTTGGAAGCTGTTGATGAGTTACTTGAAAATGTTTCTGGTTCAGGAAACAAAATTGAATCTGTTGCAAAATCATTTGAATTGCAGCTTACACCACTTAAAAAATGCAGCTCTGCAATAAAGCAGTCTTTTTTCAGCCAGCCTTTTGTTATTCCAATGCTTGCAAAGGAAGCAAAAAGAATTGAAATAGAACAAGAGGAAGCACAGGTTAATTCAGGAACTGAAGGAGCAGCAGTAATTCTTGGAACAAGCAAGGCAGGCAAGCAGATAAAAGAACCGTTGCAAATGTTCCAAAGGACAATTGTTTCAGATGGGACTATGCAGCAAAGGGAAGAATTTATCAGAATAATTGCAGAAAGTTTTTTGCTTGCAAATACTCCGGTGTTAATTTTTGACGAAAACAACAGTTTTTTATCACTTGCGCATCCTGCTAAAAACTTTTTAGAACTGCAAACACATGGAATTCAAATAGATCCAATGGGCTTTCCAACAAAAGAATTCAAAGTTGCAAAAAGTATTAAGATTAATATAAACTGTATAAACTCTGATGGACTTATGCAATTGTTTGGATGGAGTGATGAAGAAGCTAAAAAAATCATTGTGGAAGGACTAAAAAAAGGAAATGTTAAAGGTCTTGAACAGCTTTCAGACAATATCGAATCGCTTGAAACTGAAAACTCTTTCCTGAAAAAAAGGATTGAACGTGTGCTAAATCTGATTAATATTCGTTACCCTCAAATGTTTGACGGAGACAACAATATTGCAGAAATTGTAGAAAGAAAATTCCAAAAGATTGGCAGAGCAAGTATTGTAAACATGGAAAAAATCGACCCAAGGGCATTGACCCTTTTGCTTGAAAGCCTTTCAACAGAATTGATAAACTTTTTTAGCAAAAAAGGCGAGGAAAAAACCACAAGGCTTTTGGTTGTAATTCCAAAAATTGAAAGAATTTTTATGATAAAAGAAAATTTTGCGTTGAAAGAATTTATCAGAATGCTTACTGAAATGAAAAGATTTGGAATAAATTTTATAATAGGAACGGATAGAAGAAACGATTTAAGCAAAGAACTATTGCAGCTATGCGAAACCAAGGCAAGCATCATAAAAGAAAACGATGCAGCAATAGATTTCCCAAACAGCAAAAATTATAGAATTCTGGTAAGACCAAGTTTAAGCAGGGGAAACGAGGAATAAAAAACATTGAAGTGGCAAAATAAGTCTTTTAGGCTTTCTTTTTTATTGTTCTTGCCGTGACCCTTTTTCCTGCAATCATGTCTTTAGCCTGATCTATTGTTACAAATTCAAGCGGGTTTATTGAGTCAACCACAAAATGCATTTCCTGAACTTCTTCTTTGGAAGCACTGTTTTCGGAAAGCTGTTGTACTCTTGCTTCAAGTTCTGCAATTCTTTGACCGCTTTCTTCAAGTTTGTCAACAAGTTCCTGAACCTGTTCGCTGTCGACCGCACTTTGGCCTCCGATTTGACCAGAGGTAATTTTTTCTTCAAAAGCTTTGAGTTTTTTATTTAGGACAATCAGGTTTCTGCCAAGAATTTTTTCGTTTCTTACAACATACTTCATTTTTTGGGCAATCACAAGCAGACTACTGTTAAGGGACCTTACATCCTGTTGTAACCTGCCTAAAAGGACTGATGCCTTAACTGTTTTCGTACCATGGGATGCCAAGCATGTTCACCTGTGTAATAGAACTACAAACTAGTATTAAATAATTGTTGATGCTATTAAAATGTTGTTATGGGAGTAAAAAAGGCAAAAGGCATCCTTTTGGATGTAGACTATGTTTCAAAAGAAGGAAAGAGCACAATAAGGCTTTTTTTAAGAGAAGAGAAGGGAATTGGAATTTACAGGGATGAAAATTTCAGACCGTATTTTTTTGTAAGAGTAAACGACATTAAAAAAGCAGAAAAAACACTAAAAGAAAATGTGTTTGGTGAAAACACAAAAATAAAATCAATTGAACATGTTGAAAAGAAAAATGCTGACAATGTTTTAAAGCTTGTATTTGAAAATGTGCAGGACCTTATTGTTGCAAGAAGCGATATAACAAATCTGCCTGATATTATTGAAAAATCAGAGTACGATATTCCTTTTGCAAAAAGATGGCTTTTGGACCACGAGCTTGAGCCAATGAACGGAGCAGTTCTTGAAGTTGAAGGCGAAAATATTAAGAAAGCAGAACTTTTTGAAATTTCAGAACCAGAGTTTGCATCTGCTGCTTATGATCTTGAAACCTACAGCCCTGGTCGCTTTTCAGATCCGAAAAAGGATCCTATTTTGATGGCATCTTTTGCAACTCAAAAAGAAAGCATTGTGTTAAGCTATGGCAAGGGCTTTTCTTCAAAAAAAGTAAAGTGTCTGGAAAATGAAAAAGAAATGATAGAAACATTAACTGAAAAACTTGGAGGCGGAAAACTTGATGTTATTACAACATACAATGGTGACATGTTTGATTTTCCCTATCTTAAAGACAGAACTGCAAAATTTGGATTAAGATTTGAAATTGGAGCAGACGGTTCAGAGCCAAAAACCAGAAGCAAAGGAAGAGACAATGCAGTAAAGGTTGTAGGAACACAGCATTTGGATGTTTATCAAATGCTTCGCTTTCTTTCAAGGTTTGGTGTTGTAAGTCTTATAAAGTTTGATTTAGAAAGTGTTGTTGCAAGACTTTATAATGTTGAAAAGGAAAAAATTAAGTCTGATGAAATCAACAGTCTTTGGGATAAAAGAAAAGGAATTGACAGGCTTGCAGATTATTGTGCAGAGGATTCAGAGTATACTCTTAAAATTGCAGAACA
>JAFCCG010000038.1 GCA_017610335.1 Chloroflexota bacterium
GTGCAGTTGTAAAAGGAAAACTAAATCCTTAGGAAGTAATATCCCAAAACTATTGCCATTTTTTCTTATTTTGGTTTTCATATAGTTATAACTTATGTAATAACAAAGAAATGGTTTTTGTGGAAGATTGAAGCAGTCAAGTTTTTTCTTATATCTTTTAGTACTCTGTCTTGTGCACCGGCAGACAATTTCAAAAACTTGGGCTTAAAGCATTGAACTGGGTCAAAACCCTCGTATCTAATCATTTTTTTCAGTTCACTGCCTAACGTGTTCTTTCTTGTAGTTTTTGACTTGTGAATAACTTTTTTCCTTTTTCTCATTGATTACCATCACCAGAAATGAATAAAATTAAGTAAGAAAAGAATTTATTGTTTTTCTTCTTAACTCCTTTTTGTTCAAAAACAAGGTTTTTTGTACAGACCCGCGTTTTGTGCAAAACTTATTTCCAATTGCCAAACAGGTTAGTTTTATGAAAAGTCTTTTCCAAAGCTTACAATGCACTTATATGGACAGTCGTCATCATCGTCAGAAAAGCATTTGTAAAAAACAGTTGTCTGATACTGGGTTGTAAATTCAACCACACTGTTTTCATATTTTTTAAAAGCGGTTGAGTCAAGAGAGTCAAGTTCAACACATTTAAAATCAATACCAGTAACAGAACTTGCAAAGGCTCTGTTACTGTAAGTTGAACCTTTTGCAAAAATAAGGTTTTTGGCAACAATTGTACTTCCGTCAGGACTGTTTACTGAATTTTGAAAACCCCTGTAAAGACTTTGTTCACTTACAGTGTATTGAATGTTTTCAACCTGAGAAATTACTGCAAAAATTATTACTAAAATAAAGACAACCAGAACAATTTCTACAATGAGCCTAAAGCCTGCTCCCTCTTGGCCTCTCTGGTTCAAACTAAATCACGCTTCTTTCCAGCCATTGCAAATTCAAAACAAATCACCGTGTTCGTTTCAGCTTCATTTTTTACTTTCATCCGAAAAAGCCTCCGACCATAGTGCTGCTTACAATTACTGCAACAAGAAATACTGCAACCGCAATCGGAAGACTTTTTGCAAGGTTAATAAAAAACAAAAGATTGTTGTCTTCCTGAATTTTTGTAGTAAAATAAGTCATTATTATTACAAGCTCTATTACGTAAACTCCTACAATTAAAAGAAATTGAATTGGAGTAACCATTGCAGAAAGAGAAGCACCGGTTACATTCAAACCCATTCCTGAAACATCAGGAACATTGAATGGAACAGAGCCTGAAACATTTCCCAAAGTATCAAGTGTCTGATTAATGTTACTATTGTAAATTGTGGCAAGGGTTAACATGACAACCTTTTGTAAAGCAGTTGTTACTCCCAAAACAATTGGCGCAATGAAAATAGCCATTGTACTCATCATTCCGGTTGTGTCAGAAATCAAAACCTTTAATGTTTCATTGACCTTTTCACTATTCCTAAGCTGTAATGAAAGCGAAATCAAAGTTCTTGCCGCAACATTAACTCCAAGCTTTACTGAATCAACCATTATTTTCATTCCTGTTTGAATGGTTTTGCTTGGAATGTTTTTCAGACTACCATAATTTTTGTCAAAAACAGCCTCTTTTAGTGGCAAACCCAAAAGCTCAATGTTTTCAATGGTTTTTCCAAATATAACATGTGAAATTTTAAAGTCCGGAAGGAATCTACTTGTGTGCTTTAATGCCTCTTCAACCGGCTTATTTTCTCCAAGTCTTGAAGCAAGAATGTAAAGACTGTCTTTGAATTCTGATTCCATTTTCAAAATATCAAGCTGTGCATTTCTTTTGTAAATATTCTTATAGAAAACAAATACTGAACCTGCACAAACAATTGTTAAAAGCAGTCCGAATGAAAGACCATAAGGTGTTATGTCATTCTCTGGCTTTGAGAAAAAATTTATCTTTTCAACCTGCAAAAGATCATATGCTTTTTCAGGCCCGTATTTTAAGGAAAGATTTTGGAAAAAAGGCCCGTCGTCGTCATAATAATTTGCTTCATTTCCTTCTTTTTCCATGACCTCTGCAATGGTTTTATCCTTTGGTAAAAGCTGAAAACCTACTTCTTCTTCTCCGTACATGATAGCGGGTGGAATTCCCTGATTTGAAATTAAAAGGCTTCCGGTAATTCCAATTACAAGAACAGCAACAACAGCCAGTCTTAGGTCAATTCTTCGACTGCCCAAAAGCAGGGTGTTCTTTTTTGGCAATCCAGGAAATGAATCATAAATTTTTGGAATCGACTGTGTTGGAGGCCTTCTGCTAATTACATCACGTGCAAACAAAAAGGTTACAGCAGGAATGATTATGTTATACAAAAGAATCAGAAGAGGTGGAGTTGCCATTGCCTGTCCTGAAAAAGCAGAACCAACAGGCAAAATAATTATCAAAATTAACGGCAAAAGTACTCCAAGATAAAAAAGAAGAACACTTGGCTGGCTTAATTCTCTCGCATATTGTTCCATTTTTCCCCTGATTGATTCAAGAATTGAAATCATTGTTGAATCAAGAAGCTGGTATCTTTTTGCTTCAGTATTTTCAAGAACAGAAGCCCTTATTCTCATCAAAGCCTGTTTGAATTCTTCACTATACTCACCCCATCTGTAAGCAAGCAAATCAAGCCCTTCGCTTACAGTGTTGTAAACGCCAAGCTGAACATCCCACAAAATGCGCTTAAAATCATCAGCAATTTTTCCGGTCCCATGCTCTGCAGAAAATTCAACAGCCTTTTCCAGGTTTGGAACAAGCTTCATTGACATAATCATATAGCCAACCATTTCAGGCACATAAGTAAGTGCTTTTGTTTTCTCAAGAGCGGCAGCGTTTAACGGATAGTTTTGAATATAATTTGCAAGAAGCGCGGCAACAACAACAAAAGGAAGAATGATATAAACTATTACAAAATCCTGCCCAACCATTGCTGCAAGCTCATCATTCAAAGGAGTGAACATTACAATCATTGCAACAGCAATTCCAAGAGCAAGCAATGCAAACAAAGTAATTTTTATTGCTGCAGAAATTTCTTCCGCAGTTAAATTCCAACCAAGAAAATCAATTGCAGACTTGTGTTTTATATCAAGTTCAGCACCCTTTCCAAGAGAAGGAAAATTTGAATAAACTGATTTGCAAAAGGAAACAAAAGGCGGATTGTTAGCCTTCAACAGGGTTGTTTCCCCCATCTTTTCAATAGAAGGCAGAGAAATTTTATTATACCATTCACCAGGACCTGCGCCTGCATAACTTTTGCCTGTTTTTTTTGCTTTCCTAGCCATTTAGAAAACAGCCCCAAAAATCATATTTCCACAAACCTTTTCAGGAACGTGTTCTTAACCCAATATTTCCACTTGCCAAGAACATCATCATAATCAACCTTGCCATTGCCTTTCAGTTGCTTTTCTTTTAACAAAATAAGCTTGTTCTTGCAAACAGTTGTATTTTCTGCTTCAAGAAGTTTTGGAATCTTGTATTGGTTTTTTATCTTTACAAGAAATGCCTTAGATTCAGCTCTCATTCTAATGTCTGCCCAAATCTGTTTCATTGTAAGACCGCTTGTTTTGCTAATCTTTTCAAAAAGCTCTGATTCTTTTAAATTGTCTTCCATTAATTCAAGATTGTCTTTTCTTGCATCATAAAGCATCAAATCAAGCAAGGCACCCTCTCTTTCAGGGTCTTCACTCCAGTGTTTTTTAACCTCAGTAATCTGGACAACACGCCTGTTTCTTTTCAAAGAACCAGCAAACCTAATTGGTCTTGCAACAATCACAATATCTGTTGCCTTAAAACTTGTGTTTGGAACACCTAAATCGTTTACAACACGATCCCATACACTATAAGCAGAATCTCCGTGAACTGTTCCAATAACAATATTTCCGGCAGCACCAATTCGCATTGCCTCATACAAAACTTTTGCTTCCGTTGAACGAATTTCTCCAAGAACAAAAGCAGAATCTCCAAGCCTTAAAGCAGTTCTCAAAGCCTCTTCAGGAGCAACCTCTGTTTCTGTTTTACTAACACTAATAGGACTTCTTGTCTTAAGCCTTTGAACATTAAAACCAACCTTTTTCATATAAGGGACTGGAAGTTCCAAGGTGTCTTCCTGAATAATTATCCTTGTATTCTGCGGAATTTCCAAAAGACAACTGCTTAACAAAGAAGTCTTTCCAGAACCACGACTTCCAGTAATAAGCATTGTTGCCTGCATGTCAACAAAAAAAGAAATAAGCCCGGCAGCCAAAGGAGTTAAAAAATCCGCATCAATAAACTGCGGCAAAGTCCAAGGAGTTATCTTATGCAATCTAAAAGCAAAAGCCGTTCCATCAGGAGAAAGCGGCGGACCAATAATTGCAATTCTTGTTTCAATGTCAGGCAAGTCATAATCAAGAACAGGATGTGCTTCATCAAAAGGACGCCCAGACATTGCCCTAAGCTTGCTTGTCATAGCATTTGCTTCGCCCTGAGTGTACAAAATGTTTGTCTGACATTGACCAAATTCAGAGTGAACAACATAAAGCGGTTTTGAACCAATCGGACTGTCAATATAAACATCTGTTAAAGTTCTGTCACTTAAAAGAATTTCAAGAATTCCATACCCAACAGTATAACGGGCAACAATAGAAGCAAGTTCAATTATGTCAGAAGTTTCAAGAGTTATCTTGTTTTCTTTTGCAACATCCTTAATGGTTGATTCGTAAAGCCGTTCAAAATATCTTCTGCTTTTTGCAACAGTACTCAAACTTGTTTTACCAGGACGATAACCTGCAACAATTTCCCTGGTTTTGCTCATAACAAAATACTGCTCAGGACTCAAAGTATATTCAGGCGGGTTAATAAAATAAAGATTTTCAGTCCTTGAAGGATGTGCAAAAATCTGCACGGTTGACCTTTTAACAGTGTACTCATCCAAAAGCTCAAGGCTCTCCATTTCCTTAAACATCAGCCTGCTTCCGATAAAAGAAGGCTTTACATCTGCCTCAAAAAGACTATGATAGAGTTCTGCAGTGTCAGGAATTTGCCTGAGTTTTATAAGAAAATCCTTTGTTTTTGCAATAAGCGCAGTATTCTCAAAAGCCTCTTTCAAATAAACAAGAGTTTCAAGATAAGGCTTTGAACATTTAAGATATTCCTTACCCTGTACTTTTAATTTTGAATCCTCAACCTTTAATTCCTTAAGCAAAGTAAGATAGGAAAGAATCGGATCATAAGCAAGCTCATCATGTGCAATCTTTACAAGAGTATCATGCCTTTGAGAAAAATACTGTTCGCATTCCTTGCCAGACTTTCCCAAATGCTTATAGCTCCAAACACTTTCAACATTAAAACTCTGCATTAAAGTAGCAATTTCCGAAAGCAATTTTGTCTGAGCTTCGCCATAAACTCTTTCATAAACCTCACTTAAAACAAGAATATCTGCCTCAACCTCAGCAAGCACAGTAATGATATGAAAACGACAATGCAAATCATCAGCAATACTTGCACCATAAGGACAATCCTTACAGGCAAAAATAAGATGCCTTCTGTCACCCTCTTCTTTTACAACATGGTCTCCTACTTTTAAACCGCCAATCTCCATAATCAAACACCACTTTTACAATAGCAAAGCCTGATACAAAAGCAAAGCCATTGCCTGCTCTATAAAGGAATTAACTTATATAAAAATAATCCGATTTTAGAATAACACCAAATTGACACATCGAAAAATTCCAAATTTTCACTACAAAAAATCAATAGGTTTTTAATAACACAATGTGTTACAATATGTTATGGAGTATGTTAGTTTTAAATTAGACAAACCTGTTCTGAAACAAATTGAGAAAGGAATTAAAGAATTTCACTACAGCACAAAATCCGACTTTTTAAGAGACGCGGTGAGAACAAAACTTCAGCTTCTTGAAGAAAACAGAGCAAAAAAGAAAGCATGGGATGCATTATTTGCTGCAAGAGGAATATTCAAGGGACAGGGAAAAGCAAAGACTGATGAAGAATGGTACAAGTGGCGTTTTGAAAACAGCGAAAAGTTTGCAAAAGAACTGGAAAAAAAATACGGATTAAAGCCTTAGAGGGTATCTTCAGGCAAAGAGCATTCAGCAATTCCAATCTCTTCAAAATGCCGGTCTCTTGTAATAAGAACCGCCTTGTGATCCCTTGCAATAATCGAATGCAAAACATCATAAAATGGAAACTTTTTGTTGTTGTTAACCCAGAAATTAAACGCCTCTTCAGATTGTTCTTTGAAATAACCAACTTCTATAATTATACCCTTGAAACTTGAAAAAACCTGAGTCACTCTTTCCAGAGAATAATAATCCAGCAACTCTTTTTTCACAGCTGTTGAAACAATTACAAAATCTTTTCTTTTTCTGCACTGCCTCAAAAACTGAAAAGCAAACTCCCCCAAAGGCCGAATATTATCTTTTCAGTCCTCAAAATAATCCCTCCAAATAGCAGCATCCAAATAAAACCTTTGAGCCATCCAAAAACATTTTCCCAAAAAAAACCTTTAAAGCGCTTTTGAAAGCAGGTTTCCGGTGAACGCCCCCCAAAAAAAATCGCTTTTTCTTTATTCTACCTCCAATCGCATTTTTTATTTCACCTAACTCGAACACCAATTTTCTTCCACCCCATCCCCCAAAAAAAAATCAAAAAAACAGCCATATCATCAAAAAAAAAAGCCATTCCTTCACAAAAAAAAACTATATATATTAGTTTAATTCTATTAATTACCACAGTTGGGAAAAAAGAAATTCAAAAATAAAAAAAGAAGCGAAAGCAAATTTTCCCAACAAAAAAAAACAGAGGTGAAAACAAAAAATGGGAGAAAAAGAACGCACACTAACCGAAACCCTAAATAAAACCAAAAATTACAACAAGGTGGTTTCCCAACAAACAAAACAAACAACGGCGTTCAAAACAAAAGACAATTTACTCCCCCAAATAAAAAAGACAAAACCAACGTTATGTATAAACAGTATACATAATATGAGGTTTGTTTCAATCACATTACTCTTTTTAATCACAATTTCATTCCTGCCAACCGCAAGCGCAATTCCAAACAGCATTTCAGTACAGGGAAAGCTTACTGACGCAAGCGGAACAGTCCTAACAGGCGACTACGACTTCACATTTTATATGTATGACGAACTAACAAACGGAAACATTCTTTGGAGCGAAAGCCAAACACTGGCTGTAAACAGGGGAATCTTCAGCGCAATAATGGGAGACACAAACACAGACACAACATTCAACCAACTCGACTTCAACGCAACAAAATACCTGGCAATAGAAGTTGAGGGCACAATGCAAACCCCAAGAATCGAAATGGCTTCAACAACTTCAGCCATGAGAGCACAAACAGCCAACGACCTAAACTCAACAAGCGACAACAACGCAACAAACATAAGCATTTCAGGAAACACATTCTTAAACAACCTATTTGTTTCAGGCAATCAAACATACACAGGCGACTCAAACTTCACAAACATAGGAATATCAGGAAACAGCTTCCTAAACGCATTATTTGCAACAACATTCAGAACAACCGGCGACGTAACCATAGTTGGAGACTTTAACAATTCAGGAAAAGCAGCATTCAACGGACTAATAAACTACATTGCCAACAGCGTGCTGGTACAAGACCTAAACACATTAGGGGACATCAACACAACAGGAAGCATACAAGCAACAGCATACTATGGTAGCGGAGCAGCATTAACAGGAGTAACAGCCACAAGCGGATGGCCAGCAGACACAACAATAGACACAAACACAACAGCCTACAACTCAATCCAAACAGACCTAAACACATTTTTCATAAAGTTCCTAGACTCAAACAATACAAGCAGATTAACCTATACTACTATTGCAGATGCTCCTTGGGCAATAGGAACAATAATGCCAGACACTACTTTAGATACAAACGCAACAGCAGATGCAAACTGGTTAGGAAACAACCACATATTCACAGGTGACAACAACTTTGCAAACCTAGAAGCAACTAACACCTACCTAACAAATTTGACTACGACTAACGATGCAAACTTTATCGGAATACAAGCAACAACATTCTTTGGTGACGGAAGCAAACTAACAGGAATAACAACAGACATCAACGGAACAAACATTAGCCCAGCAAACATACAAATAGAGATGCAAATTTTACAAACATTGGACTAACAGGAAATAGTTTCCTACAAACACTATTTGCAACAATACTCAACGTAACAGGAGATGCAAACTTTATCGGAATACAAGCAACAACATTCTTTGGTGACGGAAGCAAACTAACAGGAATAACAACAGACATCAACGGAACAAACATTAGCCCAGCAAACATACAAATAGACAACAACCTAAACGTAACAGGAGACACAAACCTAACAAACATCGGAATAAGCGGAAACCTCTACGGAGACGGAAGCAAACTAACAGGCATTAATGCCGATGTAAACGGAACAGACATAGCACCACAAAGTATCTACGCAACAGCAGACATCAACTCACAAGGAAACATAAACGGAATGCAAATAACCTCAGCAAAATACAAATCAACAGACGCAAACTCGGTATTTGGAAGAAACGCGGTTGCATTAGGATATGGTACAACAGCATTCGGAAACTGGAGCACGGCAATGGGAATAAACACAACAGCAAGTGGAGACTACAGCACGGCAATGGGCGAAGGCACAACAGCAAGCAAAAACAGAAGCACAGCAATGGGAGAAGACACAACAGCAAGTGGAGCATCCAGTACAGCAATGGGAGACAGCACAAAAGCAATCGGAACAGGAAGCACAGCAATGGGTGGAAGCACATCAGCAAGCACAAGCTACAGCACAGCAATGGGATATGGAGGAGTAGCAAGTGGAGTCTACAGTACTGCAATGGGCGTAATGACAAGAGCAATGGGAGAGGATAGCACAGCAATGGGAAGGAGTTCTGCTGCAGTTGGAATTGGCAGCATAGCTGGTGGAGAGGGCAATATTATACAATCGAGGGGACCATTCGCAATAGGAGACGGAGCAATAGCACTAGGATACAGCGACACAAACATGGTTGCTGGTGACGAGGCATCGGACAGAGGAGCAATCGCTTTGGGCTACAACGTCAGAAGCTTTGCAGAAGCAGCAGTGACACTAGGCAAGGATTTGAACAACTTCAACGCAAACAGCGTCAGACTCAATGACTTGAACGCAGCAGGAGACGGCAACTTCACAGGCAGCGTACAAGCAACAGCATTCTACGGAAACGGAGCAGGACTAACCAATCTCAGCGTAACAGCAGACGTAAACGGAACAGACATAGCACCACAAAGTATCTACGCAACAGCAGACATCAACTCACAAGGGGACATAAACGGAATGCAAATAACCGGAGCAAAATACAAATCAATAGACGCAAACAGCGCATACGGAACAAACGCAGTCGCACTAGGAAAAGGAACAACAGCATTCGGAGCACAAAGCTTTGCAAGCGGGTTCGCAAATTTAGCAGGAAGAGGAGCACGCGGAAGCTACAGCACAGCAATAGGATACAACACAACAGCAAGCGAAAGCTCAAGCACAGCAATGGGATACAACACAATAGCAAGCGGATACTCAAGCACAGCAATGGGATCAGAAACAATAGCAAGCGGAAACAAAAGCACAGCAATGGGATGGAGCACAAAAGCAAGCGGAGCAGACAGCACAGCAATGGGACAAAACACATACGCAATCGGAGACAACAGCACAACAATGGGACAAAACACATACGCAAAAGGAACTGAAAGTGTGGCAATGGGATTCTTCTCAACGGCAGTAGGCAAAGGAGCAATCGCAGGAGGCTACGGAGCAGTAAACAAAGGCCCATTCGCAATAGGAAACGGCTCAATAGCACTAGGATACTCAGACACAAACATTGTAGCAAGCGGCACAGGAAGCATAGCAATGGGATACGCAAACGGAGGAACAATCAACTCAACAGGCTCCGGCTCAGTAGCAATGGGATACGCAGACACAAACACAACAGCAGAAGGAAAAGGAGCAATAGCCCTAGGATACAACGTAAGAAGCTACGCAGAAGCAGCAATAACACTAGGAAAAGACCTAAACAACTTTAACCCCAACTCAGTAGTAATGCAAGACCTAAACGTACTAGGAGACGCAAACTTCAACAACCTAGGAATAACAGGAATACAATTCAACCAAGGCAACCTATGGGTAACAGGCAACATCAACGCAGAAGGAGACATAAACGGACAAACAATAGTCGGAACAAAATTCAAATCAGCAGACGCAAACTCAACATACGGAGCAAACGCAGTCGCACTAGGAAAAGGAACAACAGCATTCGGAAACTACAGCACAGCAATTGGATTGAACACAAAAGCAATCGAAGCCGCAAGCACAGCAATGGGATACGACACAGAAGCAAGCGGAGACACAAGCACAGCAATGGGAAGCGGGACAACAGCAGGCGGAACATACAGCACAGCAATGGGATACGACACAGAAGCAAGCGCAAACTACAGCACAGCAATGGGAAGACAAACAACAGCAAGCGGAGAAGAAAGCACAGCAATGGGGTATAAAGCAAGCGCAAGCGGACAATACAGCACAGCAATGGGCAGGAGCACAACAGCAGGCGGACAATACAGCACAGCAATGGGATACTACACAAGAGCAAACGGACTCTACAGCACAGCAATTGGAAAATACTCAAAAGCAGAAGGGCAAGGAAGCATAGCAGGCGGCTACGGAGCAACGGGAAAAGGCCCATTCGCAATAGGAGAAGGAGCAATCGCCTTGGGCTACAGCGACGGAAACATGGTAGCAGGAAACGAAGCAGCACACTACGGAGCAAT
>JAFCCG010000039.1 GCA_017610335.1 Chloroflexota bacterium
AACGCAAGCCTATTTCTTTTGGGATTTAAATTGAAATATTATATTGGCTCAGACCACGCTGGATTTAATCTTAAAGAAATTATTAAAGAAAATCTTAAAGGCAAATACAAATTTGAGGATATGGGAACCTTTTCTGCTGCAAGAGTTGATTATGGAATAATTGCTATGGGAGTTGCAAAAAAAGTTGCGGCTGAAAAAGATGCAATGGGAATTCTAATTTGTGGAACAGGCATCGGAATGAGCATGGTTGCAAACAAGATTCATGGTATAAGAGCCGCACTAATTTATGACGGGTTTACTGCAAAAATGGCAAGACAGCACAATAATGCAAACATTGCATGTTTGGGAGCAAGAAACATTTCACCGCAGGACGCCATTTCAATTATTGACACTTTTTTAGCTACCGGTTTTGCAGGAAAGAAAAAAGGCGGAGAAAGACATAAAAAAAGAGTAGAGCAAATAAGCGCAATTGAAAAAGAACATTTTAAGGAAAACACAACTGAAAAAGAAAATCTTAAAGAAAGTGCAACTGAAAAAGAGCAAGCTAAACCAAAAGAAACCAAAAAAGGCTTTTCATTAAGAAACCTGTTCAGCCGCAAAAAAAAGGTTTAAATAAAACCCTTTTCTTATTAGATTATTTTATGAATAAGCGAATTTACCCAGAACCAACTGTAGGCGCACTTATATTGAATGAAAAAAAAGAAGTGCTGCTTTGCAAAAGCCCTAAATTTAATGACAAATTTATTGTTCCTGGTGGGCATGTTGAAATAGGTGAAACACTTAAGCAGGCGCTGAAGAGAGAAATAAAAGAAGAAACAGGACTTGAAATAGAACCTGTGAAATTTATTAATTTTTACAATGCCATTAATCCAAAAGATTTTTTTGAAAAACGACACTTTATTTTTTTTGATTTCCTTTGCAAGGTAAAGGACAAAAACAAGCTCGTACTGGATAATAAAGAGCTAACGGAATTTTTGTGGATTGAACCAAAAAAAGCATTGAAAAAACTTGATTTGGAAATTTATACAAAAAAAACTATTATCAATTATTTGAAAAAAGGAGACAACAAAAATGTTTGAGTTATTTGAACACAAGGCCGATGTAGGCGTAAGAGGAGTTGGCAAAAGCAAGGAAGAGGCGTTTGCAGAATGCGCAAAGGCAATGTTTTCAGTGACGGTTGATTTGAAAGAAATTGATTCTGAAGAAAAGTTTGATATTGAAATTGAAACAAATGACCTTGAAAGCCTTTTGGTTGATTTCCTGAATCATTTGCTTTACCTAAGAGACGTGAATGAAACAGTATTCAACAGGTTTGACTTATACATAATAAATGAAGGAGATGAATGGAAGCTCAATGGAAAAGCATTTGGAGAAAAAATTAATAAGAAAAAGCACAATATTAAATCAGATGTCAAAGCTGCAAGCTATCACCAGCTCATAGTGGAAGAAAAAGACGGTAAATGGCTTGTGCAATGTGTTGTGGATGTATAAAATTATTAGAATGTGTAAAAGTATTGAAATGTGTAAAAAAGGTGCGTGAAATGAATTTTAAAAAAATTAAGGAAGGCATTTGGGAAATGCCAAAACAGGAAGAAATGAATGTTCCTGCGAGAATTTTTGCAACAGAAAAACTTTTTGGAGAAATTGAACAAGGCGCAATACAGCAGATTGTAAACACAGCACAGCTTCCTGGAATTCAAAAAGCTGCTTTGGGGCTCCCAGATTTGCATTTTGGATATGGTTTTCCCATCGGAGGAGTTGCTGCTTTTGATGCAAAAGAAAAAGGAGTTGTAAGCCCTGGCGGAATAGGCTTTGATATAAATTGCGGAGTAAGACTTATCAGAACAAACTTGATTGCGGAAGAGATTAGGCCAAAGCTTCCAGAGCTTATGGATTTGTTGTTTGAATTTATTCCGGCAGGAGTTGGTCAAAAGGGAAAAATTAGAGTTGAAAAAAATGAACTTGCAGAAATTTATAGTAAGGGCGCAAGGCATATGGTTGAAAAGGGTTTTGGATGGAAAAAAGATTTGAAAAAAATTGAGGAAAAAGGCGAAATGAAAAAAGCAAATCCTGAAAAGGTCAGTGAAAAGGCTTTTAAAAGAGGGCTGTCGCAGGCAGGAACTTTGGGGGCAGGAAATCATTTTGTTGAAGTTCAGGCTGTTGAAAAAATTTTTGATGAAGATATTGCAAAAAGCTTTGGTTTGTTTGAAGGACAGGCAGTTCTAATGCTGCATTCTGGAAGCAGGGGAACTGGACATCAGATTGCAACAGATTATATTAGTGTTATGCAAAAGGCAATGGAAAAATATGGCATTAAAGTAAATGACAGGCAGCTTGCCTGTGCTCCGATTGAAAGTCAGGAAGGAGCGGATTACCTTGAGGCAATGTGGTGCGGTGTAAATTATGCCTTTGCAAACAGGCAGGCAATGTCTCACTGGGTAAGAGAGGGATTTGAACAGGTTTTTGGACAGGATGCTAAAAGCCTTGAAATGGAAATTGTTTATGATATTTGCCACAATGTTGCAAAATTTGAAAATCACATGATTGATGGAAAGAAAAAGGAGCTTTTGATTCACAGGAAAGGGGCAACAAGGGCAATGCCTGCAGGCAGGAGTGAAAATCCCAAAGTTTATGCAAAAACAGGGCATCCTGCAATAATCCCGGGAAGCATGGGCACAGCATCTTACGTTCTTGTTGGCACAGAAACAGGTCTGAAAGAAAGCTTTGCGTCAGTATGCCATGGTGCAGGAAGGACGATGTCAAGGCACGAAGCAATGAGAAAGAAAAGTGGTGCGCAGGTTAAGAAAGAGCTTGAGGCAAAAGGCGAAATCATTAAAGGAAAAAGCAGTACAGGATTGGCAGAGGAAATGCCTGAAGCATACAAAGACATTGACGAAGTTATTGAAAGTGTCGTCTTATCAGGAATTGGAAAAAAGGTGACAAGACATTTGCCGCTTGCGGTGATGAAGGGATAATTATGCACAGACTAATAATGCCAAGAAGAACCTTGGATTATCTTTTGATGGGAATAATTGCAGGAATAATTGCAGGATTAGTTTTGATTTATATAGGCGGAATTACATATTATAGCATAATTCAGGCTGCTGAAAGCATTAAAATGAGCTTTAAAATGCCCTAAAAACAGCAAATAAGTAACTTTATTCAGTTAATCAGTAACATTTAAATACTTGGACAGTAGCAATTTCTATAATGAGACTTAACATTATATTGCTTGGGCTAATACTCATTTTACTTTCAACTCAGTTAGTTAGTGTTCAGGCGGCAGCCTGCGACAATATTTGGATTGATTCAGAAGACATTGTAATGGAAAGATCAGACACCGATTATTTTTATTTTCCAATTTACAATGATTACGATGAAGATTTTGATATTTATGCAATCGAAGTTTGGAGAGACAATGGAGAATTTGGCATAACACTTGTTGATTATACAAAAATAATAGATGCCGATGATGAAGGCGAAATAACAATTAAAATTGAAACAGAAAATCTTGACGATGAAAGCCTTGGTCAAGCTTACATTAAAGTAAGAGGAGAATTTGATGACGGAACCTACTGTGGCTTTACACAGATTGACGAAACTTATTTTGACGTAGATGTCGAAATGAACAAAGAGGAACCAGGCTGCAATGACATCAAAATTGATACAGTTAATGTTTACATAAATGAAAATTCAACCAAAACTGTTTCGTTTGAAATTGAAAACATGTCTGATGAGGATTTTGACCTTTACGATATTGATATAGAGGAAAATAGCAGCTATTTTGACGCAGAAATTTACAGCAAGCCCTCTTTAGTAAGAGATAATGATAACGAAATATTCAGGGTAAAAATAGAATCAAACAGTGTAAGTGGAGACAGACAGGAAACAGTCAAACTTGAAGCAAAAGGAAGATTTGACAACGGAGATTATTGTTCTTTTAGCAGCATTGACGAAGAAGAATTTACAGTATTTGTTGAAAACACTTCAGGAAGCGGAAGCACTCCAGACCCACAGGAAGATTTAGAAATTGTACTTATTGCAAGCACAGTGCAGGTTAAAAAAGGAAGAACAGGGTATGCAACCCTTTTCCTCGAAAACAATGCTGAAGAAAATTTCCTCATAGATTATATTAGCGTTTTTGATTCAAGCTCAAACTTTGAAGCAGACGAATCAGGTTATGAAAAAACAGTCCCTGCATTTGGAAGCTCTTATATAAATGTAAAAGTTAAGGCATATGATTATGCAGCACTTGGAGATTACGAAGCATTTTTGGAAATTGCAGGACATTTCCAAAACGGAGAACAGGCACATATTTTTGGCGATAGCCTTGGCGCATTCCATGTAGAAATTGTTGAAAGGCGTGTTGTTGAATATGCAGAACCAGCACCTGTTTTGCAGGAAACCTGCAGTTATTTTTCACTCATTGTTCCAAGTGAAACAGGAATTGAAGGAAGCGGAACAATCCCCATAACAATCGACAACAGAAGTTATGGCAGGGCAACAATAAGACTTTACGGCGCAGGACTTGAAGTTCAGCCAAAGCTTATTTCTATACCAAAAAAGACACTTATTTCAGAAAACGTACTTGTTTCAAGCGTTTTAAATAATACAAATCTTGTTTACAGCATCGAAGCACCTGGATGCAATTTAGAGAAAAGAACCTTAATAATTTCAACAACTGCAGAACAAGACAGCAGCAAAGAAGGCAACGAAGAAACAGATGAGGGTAGTGATAAAGCAAACCAGTCAATTTTACCACTGGATGCAACAGGTTTTGTTGCTTTGGGGCAGGCAGGCGCAATAGTCGGAATTCTGGCGCTGGTAGTAGCAATAATTTTTCTTATTTTCAGGCCTAAAAAGCCGGAAACAATTTTTTAAGTAAAACTTGAATAAAACTAAAAATTTAACAAAAGGAGGAAATTATATGGCAAAAACAAAAGCAACAAGAAAAGCAACTGCAAGAAAGACAGTAAAGGCAAGAAACACCGTTAAAGCAAAAAAAGCAGTAATAAGAAAACCTGTAAAGGCAAGAAAAGTTATAATAGCAAGAAAGATTGTTAAGACAAGAAATGTCAAAACAATTAAAGCAACCGCTTTCCAGCCTTTGGCAACATTGCAGAATAGCTTTAACTCAGTCGTGAATTATTTCAAATAAAATTGACTGAATTAATGCTTTACAAACCCTAAATATTTACTGCAGCAGAATTGCTGTGGTAAATTCTTTTTTTTAAAAAAAATTACCGAAAACTTTTTTTATTAGAGAATTTAGAACCATCACAACTTTTTTATTCTCTAAAGCACTTATTAAAAGAGTATGAAAAAGGTATTTTTACTGCTTGGACTTATTTTTCTACTTGCTTTTTCAGGATGTCTGCAACAGGATATAAATCCTGCCGCAAAAAAACTTCCCGAAATTGCAGAAGTTTTTCAGCAATATCCTGATTCAGTCATATCCTCTTTTTTTATGAGAAAGGATGTTACAAATCTAGCATTAAAAGATATTAGAGCAGATTGCGGACCAGACTTTGCGCCAGATTCTTATTGGAATATAACTGTTGCTTCAAAAGGAAAACGATGGGAATTTTATGTTGATGAAAGTGTTACAAGAGTTGTATGCATGGTTGCACCTAATATGCCAGGGCCAGAAGATGAATGCATTAATGCATCAGAATGCGACGACTTCGATGTAAGCACAATGAATAAATGTAAAGGAACACCAAAAAAATGTGTGAATATTCCAATAACCGAATGCATAAATAATGATGGCTATTGCCCTCGGGGTTGTGATTTTAGCAATGATAAAGATTGTCCTACAATTGATATGTGCCAATCAAATTTTGACTGCACTGACTCAAATAGGTTTACTACAGATTTATGCGAAGGAACCCCAAAAAGATGTGTTTATTCATTGAAAACGTGCGAAGATCTTGGAAAGGATTTATGCGAAGTGTTTGAAGAATGTCTTGGAGATTCGCTTCCAACAACCGACCGTGGAATATGTTGTGACATAGCATGCCGTAAAACAAAATCATGTGAAGGAATAGTATGCGGAGAATATGAAAAATGTATCAATGGAGATTGTTATGAAAAATCATGTGCGGAAAGAGAACTTCCTTTGTGCATTTCCAGAGAGATATGTACTGAAGACTTTTATGTGGATGATTTTGGAATAAAATGTTGTACAGGAGAATGTAGAACGCCGTGTATATCAGATGCAAATTGTAGCGATGGAAAAATATGCGATATTTCAGAAAATTATTGTATTGCCAAATCATGTGAAGATCTTGGAGGAAAAACATGCGATTCTGTTGCCGAAAAATGCGTTGGTGACATTGAAAGGACTCTTGATAATGAAGAATGCTGTCTCGAATGTGGCCCAAAGAAATGTGACGATATGGATGGCATTTTTTGCGATGAAGAAATTGGAGAAACTTGCTCAAGCAGCACTATAACAGCATTTGACGGAGAATGCTGTCTCGCCCAATGTGAAATAGATGAATGTTTTAACAGGGTTTGCGGAACAAACAAAAAATGTGAGGAAGGAGAATGTGTTCTGAAAACCTGTGAAGAAATGAATGGAATTGATTGGGAACTTCCTGAAACATGCCAGGGGCTTTTTTACAGGACTGATGGAGCACTTGACTGTTGTATTGAACTTGAATGTGAAGAAATGAACGGCACAAAATGCACAAACGGAACAATATGCAGTGAAGATACAAGACTTTCAACAGATGTTAATGAATGTTGTACAGAGACCTGTATTGTAGAATAAAGCCATTAAACACCGGTTTTTAAAGCTTTCCAAAGGGTAATTAATAATACATTGAGTACACTGCATCTGCCCTCGGAGAGAGTGGATGTAAATGCCAATTTAAAGTTTTTTGTGATGTTTTCATCACAGTTCTAATTGGCTCAAAGGGATTTTTAGCGGACTTGAGCCTTCGCTGTAAAACCCCAAAGTTGTACATGCAGGATCGCTTGCCTTTTATCCGAGGAAGCGAGCTTCGAAAGAAACACCTAGCTTCAGCACTTTTCCAAAAGTTGAAGTTAAAAAAGGTGAAAAATCAAGACCATTGAATTTTTTGGCTTACAAAGCAGGAATGACTCATGCACTTGGAAAAGACATGCACGAAAAAAGTATTACTGCAGGTCAGGAAGTTGCTGTTGCAACAACTATTTTAGAGGCACCTGCAATGAAAGTTTTTGGTATTAGAGCTTATGGCAAAGCACCAAAAGGATTTTATGGGATCGATTCAATAATGGAGGTTCTTGCAAGCAATGTTGACAAAAATTTGCTTAAAAGAATTCATTCATTTAAGAAAAAAGGAAAGGGAAAAGGAAGAGTTGTAAAAAAAGGAGAAAAGGAAAAAGGCAACGAAGAAAAACCTGAAACTAAAAAAAAGGCAAATGATTTTGAAGATTTTAAAAAAGTAGGAGAAAAAGTTTTGAATGTAAGACTTTTGTGTCATACTCAGCCTGCAAAAGCAGGAGTTGGCAAAAAAAAACCGGATATATGCGAGGTTGCTTTGTCAGGAAATGTTGAACAACAATTTGCTTTTGCAAAAGAAAAACTCGGACACGAAATTGCTGTTTCAGATGTTTTTACAGGAGAACATTTTGTTGATATAAGAGCCGTTACAAAAGGAAAAGGAATGCAGGGGCCTGTAAAAAGAGCAGGTGTTAAAATGCATAGACCAAAAGCAAAAAAAAGAAGAATTGTTGGAAGTATCGGTCCATGGAATCCAAGCACTGTAATGTGGCAGGTTGCAAGACCTGGACAGATGGGATATCATTCAAGAACAGAATATAACAAAAAGGTTTTGAAGATTGGTCCTGCGGCAAACGTTAAGGAAGTAAATCAAGTAAAGTAGTTGGATTTAGAAATTATGGACTTTTAAAAAGTGATTTTGTTATTTTGGCAGGAAGCGTTATTGGACCATGCAAGAGAGCGATTGGATTAAGAATCCCTATAAGAGCTAGCCCAATGGAAAGACACCAAATAGAGTCTTTGGATTATATTGCAGGAACTGCTGTCGGAACAAAAGATTTTGTTGAAGAAGAAATTAAAGCAGAGCATATTGTTGAAAAGAAAGAAGAAAAGGTCGAAAAGAAAAGTGTTGCTGACGAGATTGCAGCAGCAGCAAGTGGAGACCAAAAAAGGGAGAAGCCTAAGCAAAAATAAGGCTTGTTGATTTTTTATGAAAGAGATTTCCATTTCAAAGGCGTTTGATTCAGATGTTGATGCAGGCCTCATTAAGAGAGCTGTTTTGAGCATTAGAAGTATGGCATTGCAGCCAAAAGGCCCAAGCGCAATTGCAGGACGAACTAATACTGCAAATTACAGGGGTAGAAGAAGCTTGCCTGCGTCAGAAAGAGGAATAAATGTCGGGCATGCAAGGCTTCCAAGGCTTAACAATAGAAGAGGCAGACTTTATGGAAGAGTTGCAGGAATCCCAAGAGCTGTCGGAGGACCAAGAGCTCACCCGCCAAAGCCAGAAAAGAATTTGAAGGAAAGAATTAATAAAAAGGAAAAGAAAGCTGCATTAAATTCTGCAATTGCAGCAAGTATAAGACTTGATCTTGTTGGTGCAAGACATGTTGTTACAAAAGAAATTACACTTCCAATTATTATAGAAGACAAATTTGAGGAAATGGATAAGACAAAAGAACTCAAAGTTGTTTTGAAAATTTTAAATGTTTTAATTGATGTTGATAATGCAAAAGAAAAAGTCAGACGAAGGGCAGGAAAAGGAAAGATGAGAGGCAGAAAGAAAAAAATTAAGAAAAGTATTTTGATTGTTACAGGAAAAAATTCAAAGGTATTTAAGGCTGCAAGAAATTTATCAGGCGTTGATGTTTGTGTTTCACGTAATCTTAATACAGAACTTTTAGCACCTGGTTGTGTCCCTGGAAGACTTATAATTTGGTCAGAATCAGGAATAAAAGCATTGGATGAGAAAGGAGGTGCCAAGAATGCAAACTAAAAACGAAGGGCGCCATAATGTAATTTTATTTCCGTTAATTACTGAAAAGGCAGTTAATATGATTGAGGCAGAAAATAAGCTTTGCTTTATTGTAAACAAGAAGTCAACAAAAGACGATATAAAAAGGAGCATTGAAAAAGAATATGCTATAAAAGTTGATTCAGTCAGAGTTTTAAATGATAGAAAGGGAAGAAAAAAAGCAATTGTTAAAATAAATAAAGCGTTTAAGGCAGACAATGTTGCCACAAAACTGGGAGTAATATAATTTTAGGTGTTGTTTAATGGGAAGTCGTTTAAAGCAGCAGAGAAGAGGAAAAGGCGGTTCGACCTTTAGAGCAAAAAACAAAGGCATAAAGGCAAGCTACAATAATATGGATGAACAACAGACAAAAGAAAAGATTGAAGGCCAGGTTCTTGACCTTAAAAAAGAATCTGGAAGAAACGCAATTTTAGCACTTATAAAATTTGAAGACAACAGTACAAATTATGTTATTGCTGCCGAAGGACTTGCAGTAGGACAAAGACTCGAATTTGGTAAAAAGGCAGAAATTGGAATTGGAAATGTTTTACCACTTGCAAACATTCCGGAAGGATGCCCGGTATTTAATCTTGAACTTGCACCAGGAGATGGCGGAAAAATGGTAAAAGGAACCGGTGTTTATGCGTTGATTGTGAACAAAGACAGAAAAGCAGCACAGGTTAAAATGCCAAGCGGAAAAACAAAATTGTTTAATCCAAATAGCAGAGCCACAATAGGATGTAGCGCAGGTGGAGGAAGACCTGATAAGCCAAGAGTTAAAGCAGGAAATATGTTTCATTTTATGGCTGCAAAAAGCAGACATTATCCAGGACTTAGAGGAGTTGCAATGAATGCGTCTGATCACCCATTTGGTGGAAGTCAGCACCATGCAGGAAAAAGTAAGAGTACAAGCAGAAATGCTCCACCAGGAAGAAAGGTTGGAAGTATTGCAAGTAAGAGAACTGGAAGAAAGAAAAAGAACTAAAGGTGAAATTTTATGGCGTTGAAAAAAGAATTTAGTTTTCAGGGAAAAAGTGTCGAAGAACTCAAAGAATTGAGCATTGAAGAATTTGCAAAGCTTTGCCCAAGCAGAACAAAAAGAAGTCTTTTGCGAGGATTTGACAAACAATTGCTTAAAAAAATGGAAAAATCTGACGGAAAAAAACCAATAAAAACACATAAAAGAAACACTATAGTAATTCCACAAATGGTTGGAATGACATTTGCAATACACAAAGGAAATTCTTTTGAAATTACTGAAATAAAGCCAGGAATGCTGGGACATTATCTTGGCGAATTTGCATTAACAAGAAAAAGACTTTTGCATGGAAAAGCAGGAATTGGAGCAACAAGAAGCAGTACAGCTATAAGTGCAAGAAAGTGATGAAAAATGGTTAAAAAAAATTATCAGGCAAAAACAAGGGACGAAAAAAAGGCTGCAAAAGCAATTGCCAAAAACCAGCCGGTTAGCACAAAATATGCTACAGAACTTTGCAGAGAAATTAAAGGAAAAAAAGTTTCAAAGGTTGAAAAAAGACTTGAAAGAATCAGAGATGGAAAGGAATTTTTGCCTTTGAGAACATACAATAGAAAAGTTGCACATAGAAAAGGAGACAGTGTTTCAGGAGTAAAAAGCGGAAGGTTTCCAAAAATATTGTGCGAAACAGCGATTAATGTTTTAGGAAGTGTTAAGGCAAATGCAGACTTCAAAGGGCTTGATTCAGAAAATTTAATTATAACCCATTGTTTTGCAAGCAGCGGATTTGCAAGAAAAGGAATGCAACCAAACGGGCATATTTCAGGAAAAAGAAGAAAAAAGAAATCTACCCATATTGAAATAATTGTTGAAGAGGCAAAGTGAGGTTATTGCAATGATAGAACGAACATTTATTGAGCAGGGAATGAAAAAAATTCAGATTGAAAAATACATGAAAACACAGCTTAACAGAGCTGGTTTTACAGGACTTCAAATGGTTAAAACCCCGCTTGTTACAAGAATTGTACTTAGAGTTGCAAGACCTGGACTAGCAATAGGAAAAGGCGGCCAGAATATTAGAATGCTTACTGAAGAAATTGAAAAAAGATTTGAAATTGATAATCCACAGATTGAAATACAGGATATTAAGACACCGGCACTTGACTCAAGAGCAACAGTTGACAAAATGGTTGAATTGATTGAAAGAGGTTACAGTTGGAAAAGTGTTGTATTCAGAACAACAAGAGATATTAAGGAAGCAGGAGCACAAGGTGTTGAAATGCTTCTTAAAGGAAAGCTTTCAGGAAAAGGCGGAAGAAAAAGAAAACACAGAATGATTGACGGTTACATGAAAAAAGCAGGAGATCAAGTAAAACTTGTTGACACTGCAAAAGCATCAGCATATCCAAAAGCAGGCGCGATAGGAATTACGATTAGCATAATTAGACCAGAAGTTGTGTTTCCGGATAAGATAAATATTAGAACAATTATCAGGGAAAGAAAAAATGCTGAAAAGACAGCAATTGAACAAGCAACTGCTGAAAAAGAAAAAATAGAAGCCAAAGAAGAAGCAGAAAAAGAAGAGAAAGAAAAAGCTGGTGAAG
Organism: Chloroflexota bacterium; assembly: GCA_017610335.1. Classification (GTDB taxonomy): domain Archaea; phylum Iainarchaeota; class Iainarchaeia; order Iainarchaeales; genus JAFCCL01. The sequence goes on from JAFCCG010000039.1 coordinate 11,587, forward strand.
TAAAAAAAGAAGACAAAGGAAAAAAAGAAGAAAAAACAATCCACGAAGTAAAAGAAAAAAATAAAGAAGAAAAAACAAAAGAAGCTAAAAAAACTTCTGAAAAAAAGAAACAGGAAAAGAAAGTAAAAAAGCCAGGGAAAAAAAAGGAAAAAGGCAAGGAAGAAAAAAAAATTGCCAAAAAGCCAGAAAAAGAAGATAAGGCAAAAATAGAAAAAAAGTCTGAAAAAGAGGAAAAAACAAAAACAGTAAAGACAGAAAAAAAGTCTGAAAAGAAAGAGAAGAAGTGAATTGTTTATGAAAATTAACGAAATGAGAGCAATGTCAATTTTAGAGGCAAGAAAACAGATTTCAGAACTTAGAACAGAACTTGCCAAAGAAAGGGCTGTTACAGCAGGCGGAACAAAACCTGAAAATCCTGGCAAAATTAGAGGCATTAAAAAGAAAGTTGCAAGACTTTTGACAGTTATCAATGAAAAATTTAGAGCAGGCGAAATAGAAGAAGTACAAGAAGAAAAAAGTACGAAAGAAACACCTGCAAAAACAAAAGCACCTATAAAAAAGGCAATAAAAAAAACTACAAAAAAGAAAAAAAAGACAGTGGGAAAAAAGAAAGTGATTAAATCAAAGAGAAAAAAGAATCCTGCAAAGAAAAGAAAGAATCCTTCAAAAAAAGTAAATGCAAAAAAAGTAAAAAAAGAAAAAAGAAAGAAAAAAGGTAAAAAAGAGGTGAAAAAGTCTTAATGGATGACATCTGCCCAAAGTGTGGTCTGCCAAAAAACTTATGCATCTGTGAACAAATTGCAAAAGAACAGCAAAAAATAAAAATAAGGGTTGACCACAGGCGTTTCAGAAAAACGGTTACACTTGTAAGCGGACTTGGAAAAGATGTTGACATTGAAGGACTTACAAAACAACTGAAGAAAAGACTTGCATGCGGAGGAACCGCAAAAAAAGGAATAATTATCCTGCAGGGAGACCACATAAAAAAAGTCAAAATATTATTGTTAGCAGAAGGTTTCAAAGAGGAGTTGATTGAAGATTAAGAAAAAAAATTATTGCATTACGGTAAAAAACCTGGCATGCCATGAATGGATTGGATTGAATGCAAAGGTTGCGGAAAGCACTGATAAAAGCAGAATTGGAATAAAAGGAAAAATTATTGACGAAACAAAAAATTTGGTTGTAATTGAGACAGAAAAAGGAGAAAAAAAATTGCCTAAAAAGGAAGTGATGCTGATGGTTGAACTTGGAAAGGAAAAAGTTTTACTTGATTGCAGTAAACTATCCCAAAGGCCAGAAGATAGAATAAAATATTTTGGAGGAAATTGAAATGGCTGAATGCACTGACAAGAAATGCCCTATTCACGGAGAAATAAGTGTAAGGGGAAATGTTTTCACTGGCGCCGTAATTAGCGCAAAGCCAAACAAGACAGTAATAGTGGAACGGCCTATTGTGAAATTTGTGCCAAAATATGAAAGATACACCAAATCAAAAAGCAGAATTTATGCACACAACCCTGAATGCATTAATGCAAAAGAGAACGACGTTGTAAAAGTTGGCGAAACAAGAAAACTAAGCAAAACAAAAAGCTTTGTCGTGATTGAAATTATCGGAAAGAAAAAGATTGTAAAATCAGAAGAAGATACTTTTAGAGAACACAAAAGAGTAAAAAAGGAAGAAGAGAAAGAAGAAAAAGCAAAAGAAAGGGAAGAAGAAAAAGAAGAGAAAAAACCTGAAGAAAAAAAAGAAGAGAAAGTAAGTGAAAAAAAAGCAGAAAAAGAAAAGGAAGAAGAAACAGCTGAAGATGCACAAGAAAAAGAAACAGAAGAAAAAAAGGAAAATGAAAAAGATGAAAAAAGCAAATAATTGAATTTTAGTGAAGATTATGAAGGCAATAAGCAGCAATGTTTCAAAAAGTTTAACACAAAAAAGCAGATGTGTCTGCACTGATAACAGCGGAGCAAAGATTATAGAAATAATCAGCGTATTTGGATTTAAAGGAAACAAAAGAATGAATCCAAGAGGCGGAATTGCAAGCATGGTTAATGTTGTTATAAAAAAAGGAAAACCTGAAATCAGATCAAAAGTTGAAAGAGCAGTTATTGTCCGGGTTAAAAAGGAATACAGGAGACCTAACGGAATGAGAATTAGATTTGAAGACAATGCAGTTGTTCTTGTGGATGAAAAAGGCGTACCAAAGGCAAGTGAAATAAAAGGAGTTATAGCAAAAGAGGTTGGTGAAAGATTTCCAAAAATTGCAGGAATTTCATCAGCCGTTATATAGGTGAATTAAAATGAAAATTGAATCAAGCAAACCAAAAAAGCAAAGAAAATTTCATTACGAGAAACCATTGCATATGAAACAGAAGTGTCTTGCAAGCCACCTTGATAAAAAATTTGCAAAACAGCTTGAAAAAAGAAGTGTTGCAGTTAGAAAAGGCGACACAATGAAAATTATGCGAGGCAAAATGAAAGGAAAGAGCGGAAAAATAACCAGTGTAAATTATAGAAAAGGAATTGTTTTTATTGAAAATATTATGAGAAAAAAAGCCAATGGAGAAGAAGTGCAGGTTCCACTAAAGGCCTCAAATCTTCTTGTTATTGATTTGAACAAAAGTGATTCAAAGCGATTTAAAGGAAAGGTTTTGAAAGAAGAAAAGAAAAAAGAAACAAAAAACGAAGAAAAGGAAAAAAACAAGAAAGAAAAGCCCGAAACTAAAAAAACAGAAGATAAAAAGAAAAAGAAGGTGCAGTAAAAATGGCTAACAAAGGAGAAGGAAAAAGCGAAAAAAGACTAGCAGCAGGAAGAGCAGTGCTATTGCTTAGAAAAGAGCATGTCTGGCACATTAGGGCAAAGCCAGGACCGCATAAGAAAAAGAACAGTGTTGCTCTCGGATTTGTCTTAAGAGACATGATTGGTATTGCAAAAAATGCTAAAGAAGCCAAGAAAATACTAAACCAAGGTTCTGTGTTAGTTGATGGAAAAATTGCAAAGGAACCAAAAAGGCCTGTTGGACTTTTTGACCTTATTACAATAACCCCTGATAAAAAAACTTACAGAATTTTATTTAACAAAAAAGGAAAGCTTTGCCTTTTAGAAGAAAATTTTGAGCAAAGAGAAAAAATTTGTAAGATTATTAAAAAACAAAGCATTGCAAAAGGAAAAATTCAGTTTACAACAAATGACGGGAGAACATTCAAAGAAAAGAAAACAGATGTTTCAGTTGGAGACAGCCTTTTGATAAAGGTACCAGAGCAAAAGATTGTCAAAATTTTAAAGCAGGAAGCAAAAAAAACTGCTTTTGTTATTGACGGAAGACACATAGGCGATGTTGCAAAGGTAAAAAATTTTGTTGCAGGAACCATGAGACGACCAAAACTAGTAACCCTTGAAACAAAAGAAGGAGAATTTGACACAGTTGAATCAAACATTGTAATTATCGGAGACGATAAACCAGTAATAAAAATGGAGTGAATAAAATGGATTCAGAAAATAAAATGCGCAATATAAAAGTTTCCAAGGTCACGGTAAACATGGGTGTAGGCCCTGAACCAAACGAAATGAAAACCGCACAAAAAATTATTGAAAAGCTTACAAACAGCAAAGCAATTAAGACAAAATGTAAAGTAAGACAGCCAAAATGGGGAATAAGACCTGGCTTGCCAATAGGTCTTAAAGTTACACTTAGAAATTCAAACGCGGAAGATTTTCTAAAAAGAGGCATTGCAGCCAAAGGAAATGAATTAAAAGCAACAAGCTTTGACAACCAGGGAAATTTTGGATTTGGAATACAGGAGTATATTGATATGCCGGACATAAAATACGACCCAGCACTTGGAGTAAGAGGATTTGATGTTCTGGTGACTCTTGAAAGACCAGGTTTTAGAATTAAAAGGAGAAAAATAAGAAACCACAAAGTGGGTGCAGCTCATACAATCTCAAAAGAAGAGGCAATGGAGTTTGTACAAAAAAAGTTTGAGGTTGTTTTTGAATGAATAAAGAAAAAAGAGATATAAGAGCAGAAAAACAGAACAGAAAATGCAGAATGTGTGGCACAAGACAAGCCGTGATAAGAAAATATAACCTACTGGTATGCAGGAGATGTTTTAAAGAAATTGCCGAAAAACTCGGCTTTAAAAAATTTGACTAAGGTGGATAAAAAATGAGTTTGATTGACCCAATAGCAGATGGATTAGTTGCAATTAAAAACAGCGATAACGCTGCAAAAAAAGAATGCCTTTACAGGCCAGCATCAAAACTTTTCGGAGAAATTCTAAAAGTTATGCAGGCAAACGGCTATATTTCGTCTTTTGAATTTGTAAAAGACGGAAGAGATGGGGTATACAAAATTGGTTTGTTTGGAAAAATCAATAATTGTAAAGCAATAAAACCAAGATATGCCGTAAAAAAAAGCAAATTTGAAAGTTTTGAAAAAAGATATTTACCAGCAAGAGATGTTGGAATTATTGTTGTAAGCACACCAAAAGGAGTTTTGACTCATAAAGAAGCCAAAGAAAAAGGTCTTGGCGGCAGACTTATAGCATATGTATATTAGGTGAATTTTTTTATGAAAAAAGAAACAGTTGAAAAAATAATTGACTT
>JAFCCG010000040.1 GCA_017610335.1 Chloroflexota bacterium
ATCAACAAACCAACAGCATGTGTCAATCAATCCAAGAAAAATAAAAGAAATAAAAGAATTTTTGGGGCATTAGAATTTTGCTTTGCCCTTGCCTGCCTTTTCAATTCTGAATTATATTACCTTCACAATCTTTAATCAGCTTGCCTTTATTATCCTGAACTTTTTCCAGATTGCCTGGAATTCAGAGGCAAGCGCTGGTTAATTCACGCGGAATTTTGCCCATTCTGCTTGGGTATCTTTGATACTCTGGACATATTCTCCCTTGTTTTTGGCATCTGTGAAGCTGCTTAGAGGTTTGCCTTTTTCCAAGGCTTCTTTCTTCTTTAAGGCGTTCTGTGGCACAGGCAACAATCCTTGTCCTTTCTTCTTGCCCAAGATTTTCTGTCCACCATTTTTCTTCAATATTGCAGCCTTTTATTTTTTCAGGCTGTTCCAAGAGCACGGCCATTATCAGCTCTTCAGAAATTAAAATATTTTTTTCTTCATTTGTGTAGTAGTTGGAATAATAGTTGATAATCTGCTCATTTTTGATATATGCAAGCGCCTCATTTTGCTCAACCTTGCCATCAACTGGCTCGGGCTTTAGGTTTCCTATAAGGAGCCCAGGCTCCTTTTTGGCATAACTTGTGCAGTCAATATTCCAGTTCTTTTCAGGTGTTTCTTCCATGGCTTTTGCCATTTCATTAATCTGCTCGTCTGTGGTCAAGGCAGTCATCCTTATCTTTTTCCTGCCGTTCTCGTTTTTTGTTATGGTAATCCTATAAGTCTGGTGCTTAACTATTTTAATGTCCTTTAAAATTTCTTTTTCTCCAATGACATTTCCTTCTTCATCGGTTACCTGCACAAGCTCGCTTGTGCTAAAGCTTACTTCGCTTTCAACCGGGTTATGGCCTAATCCTTTCCAGTAGAGTTGGTGTGCCAAAAGCCCCAAAGCGTTTGATGTAATGCCTGTCAAGGCGCCCAAACCAACGCCCCTGAAGAAGCGCCCAATCCTTGTCAAAGCACCTGGCTTGCTTATGCCTTCCTTAACAAGTTTTGCCATGTCATCAGCATATTTGCCCTTGAACTCGGTCATCAGCTTGGCATTAACTGTTTTTTGCATTGCCTTATAAATATCATCTGAATTTCTTGTGCTAAAATCCAAAAGTGAATTATTCACAATCTCATCAACATTTCCATTTAGTTGCGCTATAAATTTTGCCCTTGAACTTGAGTCTAATGTTTCAAGTATTCTAGATATATCAGTGTTTCTTGGCAAATTTGTAGCATTTAAAAGTTTTTTAAGGGTTGTGTCAATATTTGGCTTGCTGGGATTTTTGATCCATTGATCTTTAACGCTTGTTAATAGCCTTTCCTGCAGTTCCTTCTTTGTGCCAATTTCTTCCACAAGGTTTTCGAAAACCTCTTTGTTGTTTCTTTCCATGGCCCTAAAAATGTTGTTGGCAATTCTTTCTTGCATTTGCTTTTGTGTCCCTGAAGTAAGCCCTTCAAGGCTCTCGCCCTGAATCCTTGTCATTACGTCATCAGAAACCTTTGTTGTTTCAAATATTGAATTAATCTTGTTTCTTGCTATGGCCTTTAGCTCTGCAGGGGGTGTCGTACTATTGAGTATTCCTCCAAGAATTTCATCAAATTCTGTCTGGCTTTTTTCAAAGGAAGCGTCAAGTGCCTGTTTTACAAAGCCGTCAAGTGGCTTTCCCCTAACACCTTGCTTAAGACCGGTGTAATGCACTCTGCCTGTAAGTGGGTTCAAGCTACTTTCAAACATGATATCCTCTGCAGAACTTTTTGCATTCTTAACAAGCTCTGTCTTGATTTTTTTGGATGCTTCTGTAGGCAAGTCTTTCAAGCCCTTCATTGTCAAAAAATCGTCAGCGAATTTGTCCCATATTCCGCTTGCCATCAGGGTGCGTGCTGATGAAAGTGATGCCTTTGTGCTTGCCGCACTCAATCCCTCTAAAGCTGTTTTTGTTCCTGAAAAAACGATTGCATTTTGCAGCAGTGACTCAAATTGTGTTTCAGCTTCTTGCTCTCCAACATATGTGCTTAGGTCTTCTTCAGCCATAGGGTCCCAGTTCCCTTCACTTCCAAACAGTTTGCTGATGCCGTTGATTATTGGTGCAATTGTGACCTTTGCAATTGGTCCCAAAACCTTTTTGGTCAAATCAATGATAAATTCTTTTGCCTGTGCAGTTGTCTCGTAAATGTCAAGCGATGCCCAAATCGCAGGCAGTGCACAGTCAAATGTTACACTGCCCCATGGAATGAAAAATGCTGGCACTGCACATGCTGTAAAGTATACGGCAATGCTTCCTTGCCTGTATGGCTGCATTGCTTTGTCATAACTGCTTAAGTTTGTGATTGCCTCTCCTGTTGCTGCAGGGCCACTGCCTGAAAGCTCTTCCTGTAATGCAAACATTCTTTTGAACTTGCTGAGGTTGAGGATTTCAGGAGGCCCTTTCCAGCCTGGTATTGCATAATATGTTTCTTCTGTATCATTTTCCATAATCTTTTCCCTTTCAGCAATCTTTTCTAAAAGCTCTTTTGGATGAATGCCACATTTTTCCAAGGCAATTTTGTACGGCGTTGTTTTTCTGTCAAGTTCTGTTGTGCCAATTATACTTTTGGCCGTTATTGAAATGTCCTTGATGTTGTCTGCTGCCTGTGTAAACATGCTGTTTCCTTTTACACAGAATTTAGCTGCTGCATTATAATTTCCTTTTCCGTCATTTGCAAGCATTAACTCAGGTCCCTGCTCCTTTTTCCCGTTTGCCTGTTCTTTCAAAAGAATTTTTCCGTTTAAATTCTTTATTGCAATGTATTCTATTCCGTTTTTGCTTGAGTTTTTTCCTTCTGTTAAAAAGTCACTTGTATTAATCCTTACGCTTTTTTCGCCCTTGATTTCAAGTTTGCCGTAGAGCTTGTCCAAATCCGAATAGCTTTTCATTACAATATACTGGCCTGAATCATCTTCTCCAATGCAGTCGTCTTTTGAAAAGGCCCTTTTTTGGAATGTTTCAAATGCTTTTGCTATTTCTCCTTCCATTACTTTGTTTTCTGAAAAAAAGCCTGCAGGAACATGTGCGTAAATTGTTTTTGGAACATCAGGGTCTCCGCTTTTTGAAATTCTTATTTTCAAAAGCCCGCCTTCAACATCTCCTTTTACAATTTCAAGCCTGTTGCTTCCGCTTGAAACATTGTCATTGTATCTTCCTTCTCCATCCCCAAAGAGTTCTTGTGCAAAAATCTTTCCTAATTCGCTGTATTCTGTTCCTGCTTGTACAAAGCCAGGCCATGCCATATAATGTTCTGTAATTGTAAATCCTTTGTCTATTGGCAAAAAGTTTGCAGTGTTTTCAATATTGTGCAAGCATTCTTCTGTTGTTACTCTTCCAGGTTTTATAATATTTACTGAAATCCAGAAATTTTTTGTGTTGTCGCTTATTACGATTTCTCCGTTGTGAATTCTTGCTGCACCAACAAGTTCAACATAATATTTTCCGCATCCTTTAAAGTTTCCGCCAATGTTTATGTTTCCAAAATCAAAGCCGATTCCTCCGATGTTTTCAATGCTTTTTTCGCCCTGTATAACATCATAATCTTTTATTTCTCCATTGCTTTCATTCAAAGCTTTGTCCATTACTTCTTTTGTCATATAATCAAGCTGGAGGAAAACAGGAAATGGTTCGGTAATGATTCCCATGTCACCAAAACTGCAGTAATCAATTCCTTGCTGTGAGCAATTTCCAAAGTTTTCTGCGTTGAAGTTTGCCCTCCTTGATTTGTCTTCAGCTGTTTTTACAAGTGTTTCTGTTTTGTCTACAATGAATTTTGCAAGCTGTTCTGCGTCACAATATCCTGCCGAACAGTCGCTTGAAAGAACAGGGAATGCAACTCTTTCACTTCCTTCGGATTCACATTTCTTTAATGATATTTCTGCAGTGTGTTTTCCGTCAGGAGTTGCTGCAATCTCTCCAAGTTTTAGTGTAACGGTTAATTCGTTTGTTTCAATTGGTATGTTTTGGTTAAATAAAATTCCTTCTATTTTTATTGTTCCTGTTGTTTTTGTTTCCTGGCTTTTTAACAAAATTAGCTTGAAATCTCCTTCAGCTCCTGGGTTAAGTGTTACTCCTGGACTTATTGCAAATATGTTACCGCTTATTTTTTTAGGCGTTATCTCTCCTGTAATTTTTATAGGTTCACCGCAGTCGTTCTTTATTTTTATTGCTCTTTCAAGTGTTCCTTGTTCTGCTTCGCTGCTGCTGAATACTGAGCTGTCAACAAATCTTGCATTAAGGCATTTTATTCCTGAATAATTTGCGTTAATCATTATTCCGCCCAAGTTTGGCTGTATTCTTCCGCCTACATTTCCTGAAAGTTGTACCCATCCCTGTCCTGGTTTTTGCAATGCTTCTGTTTGTTTTGTTTCTGCATAAACAAATCTTTGCGGTGTCAATGGCTGGTTTGGGAAAAGGTTTATTCCATAGGTTCCCTTTGGTCTTATGTCAAAGGTTATGCCTGCGCTGTATTGCTCTGGTCTTATAACCGCTCTAAATCCTGTGATTGGAATTTGTCCGTTGTTTATTATTTGCATTGGAGCCTGTGCATATGCAAGTTCGTTTTGTGCACTTCTAATCATCCAGAGTGAAATGTTTGGAGGATAACTCAAATTTCCCATTGGGTTGGATAGTTCAACTGTTAGTGGAATTGTTTTTGCAAGCTGGTTTGATTCAAATTTTAAAGTATAATCATGGCTTTCTTGAATTCCGTTCATTCTTTCAATTCTGTTTGAGGCATTTACTTTGATTATTGCTGTTTCTCCATCACCAATTCTAAGTGTTGGAACTGTTATTGTCAAATTTGGGTCCTTTTGTCTTGCTTCTGCGCTTCCTCTTAAATCAAGTGCTGTACCGCAGTTGTTTTTAACTTCAATTTCTCCTGTTCCTGTGCTTCCTGCCCTGCCAATAAATCTTATCATTAAGTGTTCGGTGCCAAAGTAAAGACAATCTTCGTCAAGTTGTTTGTTGTAATTTATCTGCAATTTTATCTCTGCATTTGTCGGATAATTTCCTGCAACCATTCCTTTGATTACAAGGTTTGCTTCGCCGTAAAAGCTGTCTTCACTGTCTTCATCTAAATTAACAAGCACTCTTATTGTTGCTGTTGAATCCTGTCCTTTTCCGATTGTGGCTGGCAGTGTAACGCTTATTGAAAATTCTTCAGGGAAATCTTCGCCTTTATCTATTTCATATTCTAATTCTTGAATTTCTGCTTCTCCGGTGTTTCTTATTGCAAGTGAAACACTTGATTCTCCTGATTCTTTTGCAATGTTTATGTTTAGAGGGCTTCTAATTTCCAAAATTCCGTTTCTTGCAATTACCAGTTCTGCTTCTTCTCCTTTGTATCCTTCAGCGCTTACATTTACTCTATAAAATCCAGGGTCAAGGCTGTTTCTGAAATAATATTCGCCTCTTAATCCACGCATTGTACTTCCCTTTCCAACAATCGAAGCAACAATTTCTTCGTTTGAATTCTTTACCTGTACAACTGCTTCCTGAACAGGGTTTCCGTCTTCTCCATCAAAAACCTTTACTGTAAAAGCTTCTCCTATCTGCGGACTGCCTGGAGTAATGCTTACAATCAATGGCTTGTTTCTTTTAATTTCAAAAATAAAACTTTCATCCAAAACCCCTTCGCCTATTGCCTGCATTTTTATTTCAGCAGCACCCTCTTCCACTGCCTTAAAATATATTCTTACCTTTCTTGGTCTTTCAGGGCTTACTCCTAAAGAGCTTATTGTTAAAGAAGTGCTTTCAATTCCTTGTTTGAAACCAAGTGGGTTTGTGCTTTCCTGTAATTCCAGCATTCCTTCACCAATTTCAAGATAACCCTGTCCTGAAATATCTGTTTCGGGCGACATAAGTTCTCCTTCCTGCTGGTCTACAAATTCGTCAACATCATATCCTGTAAATTGCAATTTTGGTTCTGCCTTATCTGTGTCAAGTTTTAGTGTAATGCTTACAGGTTTGCTTGAACTCAGGTCAATTTCAAGAGCATAAAGTTCTTCGGTAACTGCCTTAAAATCCTGCCTGTCAATATAGAGTCCGTTTGGAAGCACGAAGAAATATGCTCCGCACAAGTCATTTTCACATTCAGGCTTTGCTGCAAATACCTGAATAGGTTCATTAATTGTATCTGCATACAGTCCTGTTTTTGTATCGGTAAACATTTTTTCGCCAAGCTCGGCATCAAACGGTGTTCTGAATATTTTTCCGCCTGCTTCAGACCATGCCCTGTAATGCAGTTCAATGTTTTCTTTTGTAATCAAATAACTTGATGTAATCTTTATCCTGAATGCAACTGTGTTTTCAGGCTCTTCAAAATATAATTCTACAAACTTGTTTTCCTGCCCTGGCATTCCAACATTTTGCAGGTCTGCTGTTTCATTTCCAGGACTAGGCAGCGGCTGGTAGCTTTTTCCATAAAAATAATTTGATGTTGTTGCCTCAAAGCCTGTTACTCCTTCTTCCTGTGATTCAACAAATGCAACTCCGTCTGCTCCGACTCTTACATGCACTCCGCCTTTTTCAATTCCTGTCGGCCAAGTGCTTTGAAATGCAAGCCAGTATTCTTCCCCTTTTGCAATTCCTTCAACAGGTAAATTTTCGTTATTAAAAATTCCTACAAATTCTATTGTTGGAGAAATTCCTGTTGAGACTTCTCCAAGATCTATTATAACAGTTTCAAGTCCCTGTACATTTATTCTTTGTGAATATGTTTCGCCTGAATCTGTTTCAATTTTTACAATGGCTTCGCTGTTGCCTTCAGTGTCAAAGAAAACACTTCCGTCCAAAAGGTTTCCGTCAAACAAAAGCACACCTGCAACGCTTTCAATCACAACATGTCCTGATGCCTTGTTTCCCTGGGCATCAAGTACTTCAAGCTTTACAATTCCCAAAGGCTTTGAAAGCTCTATAATCAATTGGTTGTCTTTGTTGGCTTCAATAAGTCTTTCTCCTAATCCTTCTTCCATTTCTTTTACTGCTTTGGCAATTACAAGTGTTCCTGTTTTTGCAATAATACTTGCATAACCGCTTATGTCTGTTTTAATTGAAGGAATTCCAAGCGGAAGTTCTTTGCCTTCAATTCTTTCCTTAAATGAAATGTCTGCATTGTTTGCCATTGATTTAAACGAATCAAAAACAGAAATTCCCATATATGAACTGTTTGAATTGTCAGCTGATTCAATAAAAAGACTTGCATTTTCAATTTCTGCAACATTTATTTTTTCCCGCATTGGCAAAAAGCCCTGTTTGTATCCTGTAACAAAATATTCTTTTGGCTCAAGTCCTGTAAACTCAACAGTTCCGCCAAATCCTGTTATTTCCTCTCTGACAAAATTTGAATTGATATCAAACAACTGAATTACTGCATCAGTCCTTCCTTCATCATAGTCCATTGAATCATATCTTAAAAATCCATCCTTTTCAACAATAATTCTTATGCTTGAACTCTTTGCAATTGAAAAAATTGCTTCACTTCCGTCAATTGTTCTTTCATTAATGCTTGTGTCTGTTTCCCTGTCCATTACAATTATTTTTGCACCGTCAATAGGCTGTCCTGCTTCATCAAACACGCTTACAACAAGATTTGAATTTCCCAAAAAACTTGCAGTGCTTCCAACAAGACTAATTCCTTTCAATTCATCTTTCAGGAATTCCAGCAAAGCTTGCTTTTCCTTCATTATTGCTTATAGCATTTTTTGTTGAATCCTGCCATGTAACTGAAACAGCGGCTCCTCTTACCGGGTCACCTGTTTGCTGGTCCAAAAGCTGAACCTTTGCATCAACTGCATTAATTTGCTTTTGCATTTGAATGCTTGTATTGATTTCGTTTCGTTTAACAGTAATGTTTTTCTTTGCTTCATCAAATCCAATTTTTTCAGCAGTAATTTCAATTTCTGTTCCAATCGGAATATTGCTTAAAGTAATGGTTTCGCCATTGGTAGTTTTTTCAGGTCCGTGCAAAACCGTTCCAACAGAATCTTTTATAGTTATTGTAACGCCTGACACGCTTTCATTAAACTGGTCTTCAAAGCTTATTTCAATCGCAGGACTTATTCCTGAACCTATAAAAAAAATTCCGTAAATTCCTGCAATTAAAATTACCAGCAATGCAATTGTTATCGGAAACGCAGGAAGGCCTCTTTCTTCCAATGCATCATTGTAAGTGTAAACAGGAATTCCTTTTTTGTCAAAAAAGTCAAGAACGGCATAATACTTTTCTTCAAGCGCTGAATAAATTCCGCCAAGCTTTTCCGAAAACATCTACTTCACTTGCCACCATCGTTTAACTAATTTTTACTTTAATTTTATATTTGCCTAATTAATTTCCTCTTTAATACTATATTAAACTTTATATAAATGAAATAAATATAACATGTTTTGCTCTTTTAGAACATTAAATAAGAAAAGTCTAAAGTAATATATTAAAGTAACATATATTGCAATTTTGCAAAATTTATCAATACGTTGCAAAATATATTGCTGCTTTGCAAAATTTATCAAGGCTTTGCAAAATATATTGTAGCTTTGTAAAATATATTAATTTGTTGCAAATTTTACCTTTTTTTTTGCGTCTTTTTCGTTACAACTTTTGCTTCGGTAACTTTTGCATTTCTAGTTCCATATCCTTCAAAAATTTGTGGTCCTGCTTTGTGAACCATTGCTCCAAAGAATCCAAGGATTGCTCCGAAAATCAGGTCAATAAAGAATCCAAAAATTACTGCCACAATTCCAAAAAATATTCCCAGTATTCCGCCTGCAAATCCTGCAGCTGATCCTGCAGAAGAATATGCTATTAGAACAGGAAGACTGCTTATTGAAAAAAGCAATGCAACAATTCTCACAAAAAGTCCTGCAATTACTGCCGCCATTGCACCTCCAAAAGCACCGTCAATTGGTCCTCCGCCTGTTGCTTTTGCTGTTCTCAATCCAGCCCAGGCAATTACTATCCAGGAACATAATGTAAACGTAAGGCTTATGGCACCCAGTACTGTAATGTTAAAATTTGTGTCAAGTTGAATTTCTGTAAAATTGTCAAGTGCTAAGATAAGAACAATTTGTAGATAATACAATACAATAAGTGCTGCTATCGGAAGTTTTACTTTTGGAAAAAAATCTTTCATCAGTTCCATTGACTAAATAACATTTTTGGATTATTTAAACCTTTTCTTGGCTTTTCATTCTTAGAATTCGTACTATTTTATTTCTTTTTTTTTGCCACCTTGGCTTTTTTCTTTTCCTTTTTTTCTGTCATCCTTTACAGCCCACCAAAACCAGAGCATGTACATTCCTGCAATGGAAATAAGCAAAAAAGCACGGAACAAAATATTGTGGGCAAAGGTAATTAATGCAATATCTGCTGTTCCAAGAATTAATAAAACTGTAAAAACAATTCTTGCAAAATTCAAAACAATTGTTGCAAGTCCTGCTGAAACCGAGCCAAAAAGTCTTTTCCTCCAGTCAATTCCTGCAGAGGCAATTATTGCACTTACAACAATCAAAGTCTCCATCAAACCAGTGCAAAGCTCACTTATTTCAATTGCCGGGCCGCCCTCTATATGAATGACTGCAGTTTGGCCCATAGTTACATAACCTTGGTGTCCCAAAAATTGAAGAAATGCCAAAACATTATCTGCAACCCATTGCTCTATTACAATTACTGGAAAAAAAAACTTGATTGAAACCGACAATGCAAGGTAAACAATAATAAAAAATGCAAGAAACCGGCCTGTTTTAACAGCATCGTCTCTGCTAAAACCCTGCTTTTTATTTTTGCTTTCCAACAATGCTTTTTTTCTCTCTGTCTTTTTTTTCACAATTACACCAACAAACTTACTGCATTTAAATTTTTAATTCTTTTTATTAGCAATATTCTTCCTTCCTCTCCTTGACTTGTAAATCAAGGCAATTGAAAGCAGCATTATTGCAATTATAACTATTCCTGCACAAAATAACAGGTCAGGGCTTTTAAACTTTTGGCAATTTCCTTCAATACACATCATTCCTTCACCGCATTCCTTGCCTTCAAACGCACTATCATAAACGCATTGTCCTTCACTGCAGTAATCAACTGTGCATGGGTTAAAATCATTGCAGCTTATGCCGGTGCAATCATTCTCGCTTATCGGAATCAATGCAACAGGCACGCCCATTTTCCTAAACGCAACTTCAACGGCTTCTTTGCCCTTGTCCTCAAACCTAAACCTGTAGTCAACGCTTTTAACCTGTTCTTCTTCAAGCATTCCGATTGAAAATTTTATAACAGGATCCTCTTCCAAAACAACAAAAGGGTAATCGCTTTCAATCGATGCGGCTGTAGGGACAATTTCTTTTGGTATTGTTTCAATCAATGAAATGTTTTCAAGCCTTTTTCCTGAAACATTTTTGACATTGAGCTTGAATGTTGCCTGATAGCCTTCAATGCCCTGAATTCCAAGCAATGCAGCATTTTTCATTTCTCTTGTGAACAGCAAATCGGCCTTTTCCGCAATCTTTTTCTCCAGTTGTTCTCCCATTGAGTCAACCTCTATAATTACAAGATTGCCTTCAGGCAATTCATATGCGCTTGCAGTACATGCAAGGAAAAGCACTAATGCAGCCAGCAATGCAATTATTTTATTCATTTATTATGCCTCCTTTTACCTTCACTTTCCATTAACGTTTTATTTCCTTCCTTTTCCATCTTTTTGCTTTTTCTTTTTTTCTTTAAAAATTTTGAAGCAGTAAACTGTGCTGTGAATCCAAGGGCCACTGCCCCGAATAAGAGGATTACTACAATGAGGTCAAAGTTTGTTGCAAGAAGGTTTGGCAGTGTTGCCTGTCCTACTGGCAGTTCTTCTCCTATGCAGATTCCTTCCTTGCAAACACTGTCTTTTCCGCATTTTGCTCCGTTTTTCATTTTGGTGTATGTGCATTTGTCCACAACGCAATAGTCTCTTGTGCAGGGGTTGAAATCGTTGCAGATTATGCCAAGGCATTTGTCTTCTGGTGTTAGTTCTATTAGTGCTGTGGGTGCTGTCATTTTGTTGAACATTTCTTCAGTAACCGGTCCCTGCTCTACAGTCCTGTTGAAGTCGTATTCTATGCTTTTTTTTTCCCATGCAGACAGGTCTCCGTACAAAAACCTTAAAATCGGAGGCTTTTGTTCAATTACCTCGAATTCTGCCTTGCTTTCAATCATTGATGCGTTTTCGACTATTTCTTTTGGTATGGCTTCGATTATTTCTATGCCAAATAGTTCTCTTCCACTTATATTTTCAATTTCTAAAACGACCGTGTACTGGTATTGAATTATGCCTGTTTCTCCCACCAGTGCAAATGCTTTGATGTTTCTGGCTATGACTATTTCACCTGGCCCGGCAAACCTTTTTTCCCTAAGGCCAATGTCTTTTTCGGTTTGGTCTAGCACTGGGATGCTTGGGTCTTCCAATTGCACAAAAAAGTTTTCCAAAGCAAACAGCTCTTCAAGTTCTGGTTTTTTTTCCGGCGTTGTTCTTGTATAGATTTCTCTGCTGGTTCTTGGTTTTGGGGTGGGAGTGGGTTTGTAGCCATAGGTTATTTTGCCTGTTTCGTTGTTGTCGCTGTAATCAGAACTGTAGTAGAATATTGCGTGGTTTCCGTCTGTTGTGATTTGAATTCCTATTGTGGCGTCTGGTGCGCTCCATTTGACAAAATGGTTTATGTCGTACAGGCTATAGCTTAGTGTTTTGCAGTTGCTTTCGTCGTCAGTGCATGTAAAAAGCACATTGTAATCGCTTCCTTGAACTGCGGTTGTTTCTGGTCCCATTGCGTCGTATGCAAAACCAAGGTTTACATTATAATCATCAGAAGAAGTTAAACCAACAGCATCTTCTCCTGTTGAAATCCATGCAATATAATTTGCACTGGTTGTTCTTGCACCAGAAGAACCAACGGCTACACTGTTCATGTCAATGGTTTCGCCTGCGGCAAAAGCTGTTCCAAACAAGAGCATTATTGCCAGGAAAATGATTGGAATTTTTTTTGTCATTTTCATTTCAATCTTTTCTTTTGTTGGGTAAAGAGTAACAAGAACATTGTGTCTGTCTGATACGATTTTTGGCTTTAAAGAATATTTTTTGTTCATTTTTCAATTACCTTCCAGTGCCCGCCTTTGCTTGGGCCTTTCCATTCCATACTTTTTTTCTTTTTCAATTTTTTTATATGGTATTTTACTCCATCTATAGTTATGTTTAATTGTTTAGCAATTTCTTCTTTTCTAATTTTTGGGTTTTCTTTGGTAAGGGCAAGAATTTTATCTTCTGTTGTAGGGGTAGTTTTGGGGGTAGTTTTGGGGGTAGTTTTTGCTATTTTTAGGTATTCTAAATTTGGCTCGAATTTGATATAAAAGTGAATATCTGTAAATTTGATTTTTGGGGTTGGAGCACCTTCTTTTTTACAATATTCTTTCATCCTGACAAAACCTGAACCTAATTTCTCTCCAAAGCGTATTCTTGAAAATAGGTTGGCTATAATGGGGTTCCTTCTAAAAACGGTTTCCTCCAGTTTGAAATGGATAGGCTTGCGCCAAATATTTTCTGCCTGGATTTTATCCGGAAAGATTTTAAGGATGTTGTTATGCCCTGTTTCGAAATAGTCCCTGTGCATAACAGAGTTGATAACAGCTTCTCTAATAGCTTCTAAAGGGTACTCATAAATGTTTTCTCTTTGGGGTTTTCCTGTGAATTTGTACGCAACTTTAACATAGAATTCCACAAACTCCATGACTTTCTCAACAATATCCACTAAGCTTCCGGTTATTTCTTTTCTATCTATAACTTCACTGCCCTCTTTGTTCCTAAACAAAACGCAAGTAAATATAGAGTGAGGTATAAGCCTCTGAGGATTCTTGGAGAAAAATAGGACTCCTGCATTATTCAATTTTAAATCTGTAATTGCCCCCAGCTCTTTTAATATTGTCTTATTATCAATTGATTTTGATAGATTTGCCCTTGTTAGGTAATCTTGAAACTTATCGCTGTCAAAATCTTTTTCAAAATTAAATTTATTGTTAATCTGGCTGTCAAATTTTATTTTTCCCTCGCTGATAGAGAAATCGACAATCTCATCTCTTTTCATTTTTTGCGAACTTGCCCCCTGTCTCAGGTAAAATCCGGAAGAGCATTTGTAAGGTTTGTCTTTCCCTTCTTCAACATTAATAATTATTACCTTTTCAAGTTCTTCCAAACCAATTTTAACTGAAGGGTCGCAGTTTCTTGCAATATCCTGTATTTGGGATTTTAATTTGTTTGTTAGAGTACAGCCAACAATCCTGCCGGAATCGTCAACGCCGAGGAACACTCTCCCCCCAGAGGCGTTTGCAAAAGCAACAATCTCCTTGACAATGGATTTGTCAAAGAAGCGCTTGAACTCTATCTTAAGCCCTTCCCCCTCCTGCATAATGAACCGCAACTCGCTTTCATTCATTGTTTGCTTTTTTTTTTCTGCATTCATTGCCTTGCCACCTGTTTTTCCCAAATTTCCTGCGTTCATTTTTCTATTACCAGTTTTCCGCCTTTTTCAACCACCAGCTTTGCACCGGTTGCTTTTTCAATAATTATTTTGTAGCCGGTTGGTACAACCAAAGTGGTGCCGTCAACAACTGTGAGGCTGCCGTCGACAATGTGCAGGTCGCCACCGGAAAGGCTGCAGTCGCTGCTCATTGTGCAGATGTCGCCGCTTGTAATGTTCCAGTGCCCGTTTTCAGGGCAGCTGCAGGAGTCGGATGGAGGTAGTGAATAAGTTGCATAGATTGATGTTGCTAGGTTTGACCAACTGGTGTCTCCAGATATATCATCAGGCCATCCGTTGTATGTGTGAGTTCCCCAGGTCATCAAAATTCCTGTGTTGCTGTCTTCATACTCATATCCATCTTCTGTCCAACAAACTAAGAAATAGTCTGTACTTGCAGATAGACTTGGGCCTGAAGCAAAAACAAATGTTTCCCATGCAGCTGTTGTACCAATGGTTCTTTCTTCTGTTGAACCTAGGAATGTTGTTCTGTCGCTACTATACATACCACATTTGATTTTAAGAGGGGTTATTTTGCTTTTTGTGTAAAAAATTATACTGTCTGCGGTACCTGTTTCTGGTGAGGTATAGGTATATCTACTACCTACTAGCATATTTGTTCCATTATAACCTGTCCCACCAATATCCATTTTGCCAAATGCTGGGTCTATTGTTATTGGATATGTTGCGTTGTCTAAAAACTTTTGTGGAATTGTTATTGTCATTTCTCCATTTTCTATCCACATACTGCACCATGTTCCATTTCCACTTCCGTCAAAGGCGTATGGTCTATAAATATGAAATGTTTTTCCTGTTTCATATTCGTTCCCGCTTTTTGTTGAATAGTATACTGCGTATGAACCAACTATTTTGGTTGGTCTATGCCCTACTAGATTTTTATTAATGTCGTAGCAGTGTGTTGCGTTGCAATCATATCCTTGCATTTTTTTTACCCCACTTAATTCTCCTTGGTAAGCAAATGTGAGATTTTTTGATTTAATGTTAAGAATTATTTTGTTTGTTAATGGTTTCTCTTTAAGAACAATTTCAAATTCAAATCCGTCTTTTATGGGGTAAAAGTTTGCTTCAATGCTAGTGTCTTTCCATCCTATTTTGTTTCCGTTGAGTGTTGGTTTTATGTTTTTTTCTGTTGCAAGGCTTACTGTCAGGCTTACTTCATTATCCCATTTGGTTAATTCTATTTCTGGTTTGAAGCTTTCTTCTTTTCCTCCGATTGTTATTTTTATGTTGTCTTTGGTGTATTTGTAGTGGTTTTCATTGATTGGTTCAAACACGCTTTTTGGCTCTTCTGGCTCTGGTTCCTGTGGTTCTAGTTCATGGGAAACTGGGGTGTGCATGCATTCTGCTTCGCAGCTGCCTGGGTTTTCGCATGTATCTGTTGTGTTTGGGTTTTTGTCGTTGCAGTCGTTGTCTTGGTTGCATGTGGTTGTGCATGCAGGGGTGTTTTGGTCCGGTTGTATTTGGTTGTTTAGGTCGTTTGCGTAGGCGAGTATCATGATTGTGCTGAATGATATCGCCAGCAGGATAAACAGCATTGTTGTTTTTGTGTTGTGTCTGCCTTGTTCGCCGATGTGGCTGCCTTGTTTGCTGATATGGCTGCTTTTTCTTGCTGTCCGTTTTCTCATTTTATCACGATCCAAACACCATTGCAGTGCCGTTATTGTCAATGTACATGTCTCCAAGCCAGATTCTGTTCAAATCGCTTGCAATGCCAACATTGCTGTTTGAACTGTTTGAAATGTTGACATCGGAGCCAATCGTCAAAGGCGAGGTGCCGAACAATGTCCCTGATATTCCTACGTTTGCGAAGTTTGAGTCTCCTAGTACGTTCAGGTCTTGTACTAGTACGCTGTTGGCGTTGTAGTTGTTTAGGTCTTGGCCTAGTGTTACTGCTGCTTGTGCATAGCTTCCTGTGTTGTATCCTATTGCTATTGCTGCTACTGCTTTTGCTATTGCGTTGTATCCTAGGGCGATTGCTCCGTAGTGTGCTGCTTCGTTTCCTGCTACCATGTTTCCGTCGCTGTAGCCCAAGGCGATTGCTCCTTCTCCTATTGCGAATGGGCCTTTTCCCGTTGCTCCGTAGCCG